>JBBDWX010000209.1:0-18604 GCA_040902665.1 Dongiaceae bacterium | reverse complement strand
GCCAGAAAGAGCTTTCGGCTCACACCCATCTCCATCGTTCCCGTTTCGATTCCGGCATGGATACCCGAAACGCCGCAGCTTTTCAGCGGGGCCCCCATCCGCCGCGCGACACTACACCCCGCGCCTTGACGCCTCAAGCCTCGCAGCCATCGGGATCGCTCACAGTGCTTTGATATGAAGCGCTTTTTTTCGATCCTCGGGCAGCCGGTCGCAAAATTATGCGACGATCTGTCGCATAATTCGCGCGCACAATCGCGCGTGGGATAGCGCCGGCCGGAAACGGCGCCTATATCCACGGAGATCCAACGCCTCTCAAGGAAAAACCGACAATGTCCGAGCGCGCCGAAACCGATCGACTCTTCTACCAGCGCAGCGGCCTCGATGAGGGTCGCGTCGAGCGGATCGTCGGCGATGCGCTCGCGGGCGCCGACGACGGCGAACTGTTCCTCGAATACCGGCAAAGCGAAGCGCTCGGTTTCGACGACGGGCGACTCAAGACCGCCAGCTTCGATACCTCGCAAGGTTTTGGCCTGCGGGCGATTTGCGGCGAACGCGCCGGCTATGCGCATGCGAGCGAGTTGACCGAAGCGGCGCTCGGCCGGGCGGCGGAGGCCGTAAAGGCGGTCACCAGGGGTTATGGCGGTCGGCTGGACGCCGGCCCCGCTGGAACCAACCGGCATCTCTACTCCGATGAGAACCCGCTCGAGCAGATGGCCTTTCCCGACAAGGTCGCGCTGCTGGAAGAGATCGACGCCTATGCGCGGGCAGCCGATCCGCGCGTGCGGCAGGTCAGCGCCTCGCTGCTGGGCAGCTGGCAGGCGGTGCAGATCCTGCGTGCCGATGGGTTGCGTGTCGCCGACATAAGGCCGCTGGTGCGTTTCAACATATCGATCACCGCAGCCGACGGCAGCCGGATGGAAAGCGGCAGCCACGGTGTCGGCGGGCGCGAACTCTATGCCGAGTTCGTCGGCGGCGGGCGCTGGCGCGCAGCGGTCGACGAGGCCGTGCGCCAGGCACTGGTCAATCTTACATCGGTGCCGGCGCCGGCCGGTGAAATGACCGTCGTGCTGGGGCCGGGCTGGCCCGGTGTTCTGTTGCACGAGGCGATTGGCCACGGGCTCGAAGGCGACTTCAATCGCAAGAAGACCTCCGCCTTTGCCGGACTGATGGGCGAACGCGTCGCCTCGAAGGGCGTCACCGTGGTCGATGACGGCACGATCGAGCGCCGCCGCGGTTCGCTGACCGTCGACGACGAAGGCACGCCGACCCAGTACACGACGCTGATCGAAGACGGCATCCTGGTCGGCTACATGCAGGATCGGCAGAATGCGCGGCTGATGGGCATGAAGGCGACCGGCAACGGACGGCGCGAATCCTATGCGCATATCCCGATGCCGCGCATGACCAACACCTACATGCTGGCCGGCGGTTACGATCCGCAGGAGATCCTCGCCTCGGTCGAGAACGGCATCTATGCGGTCAATTTTGGCGGCGGCCAGGTCGATATCACCTCGGGCAAGTTTGTGTTCAGCTGCACCGAGGCTTATCGAATCGAGAACGGCAAGCCGACGGTGCCGATCAAGGGCGCCACGTTGATCGGCAATGGGCCCGATGCGCTGACCCGCGTTGCCATGATCGGCAACGATCTCAAGCTCGACACGGGAATCGGCACCTGCGGTAAACAGGGCCAGGGTGTGCCGGTCGGGGTCGGCCAGCCGACCATGCGAATCGACCGGCTGACGGTCGGCGGCACCGGCTGAACGCAAGACGCGCCGACGCGGCAGCCGGGATGCGTTGAGCGCCGGGTCCCGACCCGGCATGATCGCAAATGGCCAGAACGGCCGAAGGAGCGATCATGGCACGCGATCCCCGCTACGATATTCTCTTCGAGCCGGTGCGCATCGGCCCGGTCATTTCAAAGAATCGCTTCTATCAGGTGCCGCATTGCTCCGGCATGGGCGCGACCTGGCCGCAGACTTTGGCGTCGATGCGCGGAATCAAGGCCGAAGGCGGATGGGGTGTCGTCTGCACCGAGTATTGCTCGATCCATCCCTCGTCCGACGACACGCCGTATCCATATTGCCGGCTTTGGGATGAAGACGATGTGCGCGACCTGGCGTTGATGACCGAAGCCGTGCATGCCCACGGCGCGCTCGCCGGCATAGAGCTGTGGCATGGCGGCTATCACACGCTCAACCGCTTCAGTCGCGAGGGCCATCTCGGGCCGAGCGCACGGCCGGTCCACGGTTACGATCCTGTACAAGCCCGCGCCATGGATCGCAGCGATATTCGCAATCTCCGGCGCTGGCAGGCCGATGCGGCAAAGCGGGCGGTAAGGGCCGAATTCGACATCGTCTATGTCTATGCCGGTCATGCCTACATGCCGGCACAATTCCTTTCGCCGCGCTTCAACGATCGCGGCGACGAGTATGGCGGCTCGATCGAAAATCGTGCGCGGCTGTTGCGCGAGATGATCGAGGCTACGCGCGAGGCTGTCGGCCCCGATGTCGCGGTCGCGGTCAGGCTGATGATCGACGAATTTGTCGGACCCGACGGCATCCTCGCCGAACGCGAAGGTAAGGAAGTCCTCGAGATGCTGGGCGAACTGCCGGATCTCTGGGACGTGCAGCTCGGCGAGTATCATGTCGATGCGCGGTCCTCGCGCTTCGTGAAGGAGGGCGCGCAGGAGCCCTATGTCTCCTTCGTCCGGCAGCACACCAGCAAGCCGGTTGTCGGCGTCGGACGGTTTACGTCGCCGGACACGATGGTCTCGCAGGTGAAGCGCGGCATTCTCGACATGATCGGCGCCGCAAGGCCGTCGATTGCCGACCCGTTCCTGCCCAAAAAGATCGAGGACGGCCGGATCGACGATATCCGCGAATGCATCGGCTGCAATGTCTGCATCGCGACCAACGGTACCGGCACGCCGATCCGCTGCACGCAGAACCCGACCATGGGCGAGGAATGGCGGCGCGGCTGGCATCCCGACCGGATCGCTCCGAAACATGCCGACGACATTGTGCTGATCGTCGGCGCCGGGCCGGCCGGGCTCGAGGCGGCGCGTGCGCTCGGCGAACGGGGCTATCAGGTCCACCTGGCCGAAGCCAGCAGCACACTCGGCGGCCGCGTTCCGCTCGAGGCGACGCTGCCGGGTCTATCGGAGTGGATTCGCGTGCGCGACTGGCGCCAGGGCCAGATTGCACGCATGGCGAATGTCGCGGTCTATCGCGACAGCGCGTTGACGGCGGATCAGGTGCTGGAGTTCGGGTTCCCGCATGTGGTGATTGCGACCGGATCGACCTGGCGACGCGATGGCATCGGCCGCGCCCATCACCGGCCGATCGAAAGAGCGGATGGCCCGCGCGTCCATACGCCGCACGATCTGTTTGCCGGGACGGAGATCGAAGGGCCAGTGCTGTTGTTCGACGACGATCATTACTACATCGGCGGTGTCGTCGCCGAAGCGCTGAAAGCGCGCGGTCTCGATGTGACGCTGGTGACGACGGCCGGCCATGTCTCGGCATGGACCCAGGCCAGCCTCGAACAGCCCTACATCCAGGCGCAGCTCATCGAAAAGGGCATCGATATCGTCGTCAATCATCGGCTGCAGCGGATCGGCATGGAGGCAATGACGTTGGCTTGCGCCTTTACCGGACGCGAACGGACGGTGTCGGCCCGTTCGGCGATGCTGGTGACGGCCCGCACGCCCGACGATGCGCTTTATCGGACGCTGGCCGGCGATCCCGACCGCCTGTCCCATGCCGGTATCGTGTCGCTGGATCGTATCGGCGATTGCAGCAGTCCGGGAACGATCGCGGCGGCGGTTCACGCCGGCCATCGTTATGCGCGCGAATTCGGAGAGCCGGCCGCGGCCATACCCGGTTTTCGCATCGAGCATCTGCGGCACGAAGCGCGGCAATCCGGCTAGCCCTCAGGCACATTGGATCGGCGCGGACCGGCGCGCCGCGCATTTTCAGTCCCAGCGCTCGAGCTTGATGAACTGGCCGGCCTTGGGCCGCAGCGTCACCACCGAAAGGCTGACCAGAGGTGGATTGGGTGCGGGCGCAAGCCGCACCCGCTGAACCAGTCGCGCAAGAAACAGCGGCGCCTCGATCATCGCAAGCCGGCTGCCGATGCACGAGCGCGCGCCCGCGCTGAAGGCCAGATAGGTGCCGGGCTGGCGCTCCGTGCCGTCGAGGAACCGTTCCGGACGGAAAACCGTCGGCTCGGGCCAAAAATCCGGATGATGATGGACCCCGAGAATCGAGACACCGACTCGCACGCCGGCGCGAATTGGCACACCCCCGATTTCGTCGTCCTGATCGGCGACACGGATCAGCAGCGGTACAGCCGGGCGCAAACGCATCGATTCGTAAAACACGGCCGTGGTGTAGGGCAGCCGTTTCAGGTCGTCAAAGCCCGGCGGTTCGTCGGCCAGCGCCCGCACTTCCTCGCGCATTTTACCGAGCACAGCGGGATGCCGCGACATGTGGCGCAGGGTCCAGCCGAGCGCGGTCGCGGTGGTCTCATGGCCCGTCAGCAGGAACGTGACAATTTCGTCGCGGAGCTGCTTGTCGGTCATTTCCGGAAACGCCGGATCGTCGCGCGCCTCGATCAGCAGCGTGAGCAGATCGTCCGGTTTAACTTTCTCGTCGCGGCGGATCGCAATGGCACGCGCGGCGATCTTGTCGAGTTCGGCAATAGCGGTCCGAAATCGTCGCTTGGTGTCGGCGCCCATGGTCGCGCCGAAATGCATCGCCCGCCCGCCATGTTCGAGGGCGATCTCGATCGCCTCCAGATCGTGCGCGGTCACGAAATCGGCCGGCAGCGAGAACAACGCCGTCACAATGAATTCGATCGTTGCCGCGACCATGCCGGGCATGCCGTCTATCCGCTTGCCGCTGCCGATCGCCGGCTCCCATTTGTCGAGCACACGGTCGATCGCGGCAATTGCCTTTGGCGCCACGGTGCGAAAACGCGAGGGTGCGAACGCCGGCTGCATTCGCGTACGCAGGGCGCGCCACTTCTCGCCGTTGGCGGCCAGAAGGCTGTCGCCGACCAGTGCCGAGAATGGCGAGAAATCCTTGCTGTAGTTGGCCGTGTTGGTTTGCAGCACGTACCGCGCCGTATCGGGGTGCCCGATATGCATGAAATAGCCCGGCCCGGTGCGAACGCGCATCACCGGGCGCATGTACTGCGCGAGGACTGCCAGTTCGCGCGCGGGATTTTCGTGAAAGCGCGCCAGGTCGAGGGTCGGCTCCGCATCGGCGGCGTGCGATCGGGGTCGCGGCTTCGCTGGACGAGGAGAGCGTGGAGCAGGCGGTTTCATGTCGGCCGTCTATAGACAATCCGATGCGGTCGGGCAGGTCGCGTCAGGGTAGCGGCCCGATGGCGTATTGGCGACAGCCGACGTGGCATCCGACAATCCCGTCAACCGACAGCGTTCAAATGAAGATATGGCCCGCTGGCCGGGCGTAACGTTACCGCCGAAGGGATTGGCTGCAGCGGCGTTTCGGGCGCACGGATTTCAAGCCGGCGGACTATCTGCAGCAGGCCCAGCGGGCCTTCCGTCAATGCGAAGCGGCTGCCGAGACAGGCGCGCGGACCCGAAGCAAAGGGCATGTAACTCGGCGAATCGCGCAGCGCGGTATCGTCACCGAGAAAACGCTCGGGTAGGAAGCGTTTCGGTTCCGGCCAGACGGCAGGGTCGCGGTGATAGGCAAAGACCGGCAACGCGAAAAAGCTGCCGGCCATGAAATTGTAGCCGCCGATTCTATAGGGTTCGAGCAGAATACGCGGCAAAACCGGGATCGGCGGGTGAAGCCGCATCGATTCGCGAAATACGGCTGTCGCCAGCGGTGCTGCCGCCAATGCTTCGCGTGCCGACATCGAGCGATCGACCGCGGCCGCTTCGCGGCGCAATGCTTCCTGGATTTCGGGGTTCTCGCCCAGCTCCCGCAAGGCCCAGGCCAATGCGACGGCGGTCGTCTCGTGCCCGACCAACAGGAATGTCAGCAGTTCGTCGCGCAGCTGCCGTTTCGTCATTTCATTGCAGGATGGATCGTCATGCGCAGCGACGAGCCGCGACAGCACATCGCCATCGGTACCACCGTTGGCATCGTTGCGCTGCCGTTGATGCGAGAACAGCCTTCCTGCGACCTTGTCGAGGCGACGCATGGCCTGTTCGAAGCCCGGCTCGCGCGCGGCCAGCACCTTGTATTGATCCGCGCCGCGGAGCCAGGCATGGCGCGATGCGGCCAGCAATGCGACATTGATCGCATCGATATCCCCATCGTCGAGCATCCTGCCGTCGCCGCCCGCCAGCACGCGCAGCAGCACGTCGAGCGTGGCCCGTACGAGACCGCGCATGACGTCGACCGGCTGCGCGCGGGCCGCATCGCCGATCCATCGATCGATCACGATGTCGAAGGAATCGACGATATCCGTACCCATATCGGCCAGGCGCGGCGGCGCGAAGGCAGGCTGGATGCGTTCGCGCACTGCACGCCAGACCTGCCCATGCGAGGTGAGGATGCCGTTGCCGATGATAAAACGCACCGCGCCGTAGCTTTTGGCCAGCCCGTCGCCGTCGAGGCCGAGAAACGCCCGGGCGTCGGCCGGGCGGTTGAGAAGGATGAAACGCTGGTTGCCGACTTCGGCAAGCACCATCCGTTCCGGCCGGCGCGACAGACGCGAGATGATGGGAAGCGGCGACGCCGCAAAACTCGCCGGATCGATGCGCAAGCGCGTTCCGGCATTCGCGCCGATCTGATTCGAGCGTTCGCCGCTCAAGATGCCGTTACCCCCGCAAAGGGTGGCCGACCCGGATCAATAGGCAAATTCGCGAAACACCGGATCGACGCTGCGATTCCAGGCCGTCTCGTAACGCTGGAGTTTGAGCCGCGCCGGCGACCGGCCGCTATCGGCGATCGTATCGAGACTGCCGAGGAAATGCGTTTCGTCTTCGCCATGCTTGAGCATCGCACGGCCGTGCAGGCCCTGTCTTGCGATGGCGAGGGCATCCTTGGCCCATTCCGCCACCTTGCGACCGCGAAACGTGGCCTGCAGTGCATCGCGGGCCACGTCCGCGCGCAGCGTCTCGCGCTCCTCCGAGCTCCAGTCCCTGACCAAAGCCCAGGCCGCATCCAGCGATGCCGCATCGTAGAGAAGTCCCGTCCAGAAAGCCGGCAGGGCGCAAAGCCGGTCCCATGGGCCGCCGTCCGCGCCGCGCATCTCTAGGAACCGCTTGAGCCGCACTTCGGGAAAGACCGTGGTCATATGATCGGTCCAGTCGCCCATGTCCGGCACTTCGCCCGCCAATGAAGGCAACCGGCCCGCGAGGAAGTCGCGGAACGACTGACCGCTCGCATCGATGTACTGGCCGTCGCGATAGACGAAATACATCGGCACATCGAGAACCCAGTCGACATAGCGTTCGAATCCCATTCCGTCTTCGAACACGAAAGGCAGCATGCCGCAGCGATCGGGGTCGGTATCCGTCCAGATATGGCTGCGATAGCTCATGAAACCCGACGGCTTGCCTTCGACAAACGGCGAATCGGCGAACAGCGCGGTCGCAATCGGCTGGAGCGCGATACCGACGCGAAATTTCTTCACCATGTCGGCTTCGGACGCAAAGTCGAGATTGACCTGCACGGTGCAGGTGCGGGTCATCATGTCCAGGCCGAGCTTGCCCTTCTTTGGCATATAGGCGCCCATGATCTTGTATCGGCCCTTGGGCATCCATCCGATGTCCGAGCGTTTCCATTTCGGCTGGAATCCCATGCCGAGCATGCCGATGCCCAGCTCGTCGCCGATCGATTTGACCTGGGCCAGATGGCTGCGAACTTCGGCGCATGTTTCGTGCAGTGTCTCGACCGGCGCGCCGGACAGTTCGAACTGCCCGCCCGGTTCGAGCGAGATGTTGCACGCGCCCGATGTCAGCGCGATGACATTGGCGCCTTCGCGGATCGGTTCCCAATCGAATTTGGCGGCAAGGCCTTCGAGGAGTGCACCGATTCCGCTTGGGCCCTCGTATGGCAACGGCCGAAGATCGTCGAGACGAAAGCCGAACTTCTCGTGTTCGGTTCCGATACGCCATTCGGCTTTCGGTTTGCACCCCTGTTCGAGGTACTCGACGAGTTGGCGTTTGGCGACAATCCTTTCGCCGCGATCTTTCGGCGGTGCCGACATTCGTGCCCTTTCCCAGATCGGTCCGGTCTCACCCGCGCGCGGGGGGCCTGGTGGACCCGTCGCCCAGCATGGCTTGCCAGCTGGCAAGAGCCGCGAGCGCGGCGGTGTCGGCACGCAGGATGCGCGGCCCGAGACCAACCGGCGTAACAAACGGGAGGGCGCGCAGCGCGTCAAGCTCCTCGCGCGCATAGCCGCCCTCCGGGCCGGTCATGACCGCCATCGGTGGCAGGTTGTGTGTGCGCCGGATGTTCAGCGCATCGGCCAATGGCTGCGCATCCCCGGCCTCGGCGCAGAGCAGAATCTCTCGCTGCGACGGCCACGCCGATAACAGTTTCTCCAGAGTGACCGGCTCGTCGACGATCGGAACATCGAGCCGCTCGGTCTGCTCTGCCGCTTCGATCGCGTGCGCCCGCAAGCGATCGAGATTGACCCTCGCCACGACAGTACGGCGGGTCACGACGGGCAGCAGGCGCGCGACCCCCAGCTCGGTCGCCTTCTCCACGAGCCAGTCGATACGCTGTCGCTTGAGCGGCGCGAACACCAACCAGAGATCGGGTGAAGCCGACTGCCGGCGCGTCGCCGCATCGGCAATCAATCTCGCTTCGCGCCGATCCAGCCGATCGATGCGCGCCCGCCATTCGCCATCCCGACCGTTGAACAATCCGATGGCGGCACCGGGCCCAAGCCGCAACACATTCTTCAGGTAATGGGCACGATCCGCATCGAGCAGCACCGGCACCCCGTCGCCAAGCGGGGCATCGACATAGAGTCGCGCGACGATCCCCGGCTCGCCTTCGTTACGTTTCGCCATACCGTCCGTTCATGTTGTTAAGTCCGCAGCCGACCGGCAAGATTGAGAGCATGAAGGAAATGCCCGGAGCAGGACAGGGGTTCACCGATATCGGCCACAACGACTGGGTCGACCGATATCTGCCGGCGATGCTGCGCCCCTATGCACGGCTGGCCCGGCTCGATCGTCCGATCGGCACATGGCTGCTGCTTCTGCCGGGCTGGTGGTCGATCGCACTGGCCGGCAATCCCGCGCCCTCGATCCGGCTGATGCTGTTGTTCGCGGTGGGCGCTCTGGTGATGCGCGGCGCCGGCTGCACCTGGAACGACATTGTCGATCGTCGGATCGATGGCAAGGTCGAGCGCACTGCCGGGCGGCCACTGCCGAGCGGTGCCGTGACCCTGTCCGGCGCCCTCGCCTTTCTGGCGCTGCAATTGCTGATCGGATTGGCGATCCTGCTGACATTCGACCGGTTCACCGTTTTGCTCGGTGCCATTTCGCTGCTACCGATCGCGATCTATCCCTTCATGAAACGCATCACCTGGTGGCCGCAGGCCTTCCTCGGGCTCACGTTCAACTGGGGCGCCCTGCTCGGCTGGAGTGCCGCAAGCGGTGGCGATCTCGATTGGCCTGCCGTGTTTCTCTATGTCGGCGGCATCGCCTGGACATTGTTCTACGACACGATCTATGCGCATCAGGACAAGGAAGACGACGCGCTGATCGGCGTGAAATCGACGGCGCTCAAATTCGGCGATGCGAGCAAGTCATGGCTCGCCGGCTTCGCGCTCGTTGCGCTCCTGCTCTGGGCGTTCGCCCTGCTGCTTGCCGGGATCGGATGGATCGGCTGGCTGCTGTTTCCTGTGGTTGCGATCCATCTGGGCTGGCAACTCGCACGATGGCGGATCGACGATCCGGCCGATTGCCTCGCGAAGTTCCGCTCCAACCGCGATCTCGGGCTGATCCTGTTTCTGGCGATCCTCGCCGGCCAGTTGAGTTTATGACCGAAGACGGCGCGGCCGCACCCGATGCCGCGCCGCACGGCGATTTCATCCGCCGCGAGACTGCGATTGCCTCACCGCCACTGGTACCGGAGATATCGCTTTATCTTGCGACCGAGATCACGCCGATCTGGCATGCCAGCGAAGCGGCGCTGGAACGCCAGGGAATCGATCCCCCTTACTGGGCCTTCGCCTGGCCCGGCGGGCAGGCGCTGGCGCGCCACCTGCTCGATCGCCCCAATCTCGTCGCCGGCCGCCGGTTGCTCGATTTCGCCGCCGGTTCGGGGCTGGTCGCCATCGCCGCCGCCAAGGCCGGTGCCCGCGCCGAGGCCAACGACATCGATCCCGTTGCCCGCGAGGCCATCGCGATGAACGCGGCTCTCAACGACGTGGCGATCGACATCGCATCGGGCGATCTGACCGGCACTGCGTGCCGGTGGGATGTCGTGCTGGCGGGCGACGTCTGTTACGAGAAGCCGATGGCCGAACGGGTGTTTCCCTGGCTGGTCGCCTGTGCCAGCGCCGGTGCCCTGGTGCTGATGGCCGATCCGGGGCGCGCCTATCTGCCGGCGCGCGGTCTCGAGCGGATCGCCGTCTACAGCGTGCCCACGTCGCTCGAACTGGAAGACAGGACGCTGCGCGAGACGATCGTCTGGCGTATCCTGCCGCCCGCAACGGAGGACAAGCATGTCGGATGAGACGATCGGGCGGGTCGCGGCCCTGTGGCGATACCCGGTGCAGTCGCTGCGCGGGGAGCGGCTCGATACGCTCGAGATCGGATCGAAGGGGCCGATCGGCGATCGCGGTTGGGGCATCTTCGATCCCGACGCCGGCCACATTGCCATATCGGCACGCGGCAAGAAAAAATGGCGGCCGCTGGTCACCTGGCAGGCGCGATATGTGCGCGAGCCGAAAGACGACGCGACGCTGCCGCCGGTCGAGTTCGAGTTCGAAGACGGCACGCGCCTCATGAGCGACCGGGCCGACATCGATGCGAAACTCGCCGACCGGCTCGGCTGGCCGGCGCAGTTCGTGCAGGTCGCACAGAGCGTGCCCGCTTATGAGCATGCGCATGTGCACGCGCTGACCACAGCGACGCTCAGGGTATTCTCGAAGCATTATCCATCGGGCCATTTCGAGCCGGAGCGATTTCGGCCGAACCTGCTGATCGATACCGACGGGCTCGAGGGGTTTGCCGAATCCGGCTGGATCGGATCGGCGCTCCAGGCCGGCAAGGTGAGGCTCGCTATCGACGAACATTGCGTCCGCTGCGTGATGACGACATTGCCGCAGGGCGGTCTGCCGCAGGATGCCGGCATCCTCGCGACCGTGACCGAAACCAACAAGCAGCATGCCGGTATCTATTGCGGCGTCCGGCAGCCCGGCACGCTGCGGCTCGGCGATCCGGTCCGGCTCGAGGGCGGCTGAGCGGCGCTCAGCAATCGATCGCGGTCCAGTTTGGCCAGGCGAACGCGATCGCATCGCTGCGCAGGAGCTCGGTGCGACGGCGGCGTTCCGTTGCGTCGTCGAGGGATGCGAGGATGAAATCGTCCAGCGCGTCCGTTGCGCGACATCGCGCATGCAACAGCGCCAGCGCCGCCGGCTGAAGAGCCGCCGGATGCGGCCGCCGCTCCGCCGCCATCGCGGCAAGCCCGAGCGGTTGTCCGTCTGCCGACATCGCGCCATGCGGGCTCACATAGGCCAGTGCGCTCGCAACCCGCGCCCCCTCGTCGGTTTCGAGGTCGAGCCCATCGAGCCGCGCGAAGACATAATTCTCGCCGACGATTTCGGTCGCGTGCATGACCCGCAGCTGCTCTTCATCGAGCCAGGTAATCGAAAGGCGGACGCGCATCCCGGCACAGGCGTGCAGATTGCCGGGAATCGCGCCATAGCGGGTCACATGGGTCGCATAGCAGATATCGAAATTGCCGAGCCAGGCGCGCGTCACGGGAATCGTGGTATCGGGATCGTGCGCGAACTTGCGCGCGAGCTGATGGGGCGACTGGTTCGAGCCGATCGCCAGCACGGGCGTCCGGCCACGCAAGTCTGGCGTGCCGTCGAGGGGACATGCGCCGCCGCCGCGAAACAGGAAAGATTGTTGCGGAATTTCGAAGGGATAGCCACGCGCCAGCGCCAGCCGCTCGGCACGACCGGCGGGAATCTCCCACAGCGTCATTGCCCGGATACGGCGCCGCGACCGGGCGGCGGACCGCCCGCGAGCCGCTCGATCCGCCAGCGGGTCAGGGCGTCGTCGACGCTCTGCCAGGCAAGCCGGCTCCAGGCCTCCTTGGCCGCCTCGTGGCTCTCGAACGGGCCGTGCCATTGTTCGTCGCCATCGGCCGGGATCGCGAACGTCGTGTCGGTGTAGCGTCCGCCGACAACCCAATAGCGGGCCGAAGCCTTATCGTCGCGATCCTGCTCGATGCGATAGCGCATATGGGCGTTGTCGACCGTGGCCCAGGCGAGCTGCTGCCAACGGGCCCGCGCCGATTCGATATCGTCGAACGGGCCGTGACGTTCTTCGGTCCCGCCGCCGGCAATATCCGTGAAGCCGGTATCCGTATATTCGCCGCCGATGACCCAATAACGCGCCATTTTATCGCCGCCGGAGTTTTGCGTCGCCGATTGCGGCCTGTATAGTCCCGCCCATGCCCGACTCGCAAACCATGGCCCCGCACGACTTTCAGGAGATCTACGACCGTTTCCAGGCGTCGATCTCGCGCTATGACTGCGGCAAGTTCTGCGCGCCGCTCAATGGCGGCTCGCCGGTCTGCTGTTCGGTCGATCATGCCATTCCGGTTGTCCAGAAATCGGAATGGAAGCTGCTGAAAGGACGCACCGATCTTTGGCGCACCTTCAAAGCGTTCGACAAGGCATCGCAGGATATCGTCGACGACCTTTCCGACGACTGCAAGGCGATCCAGTGCAAGGGCGCGCGCTTCTGCGAGCGGGACAACCGGACGCTCGCCTGCCGCGCCTTTCCGTTCTTTCCCTATCTCGACCGCAACGACAAGCTGGTCGGCATCTCCTACTATTGGGACTTCGAGGATCGTTGCTGGGTGATATCGAACCTGCAGATCGTCGAACGCGAGTTCGTGCGCGAGTTCGTTTCGGCCTACGAATATTTGTTCGAGAAGGACCCCGACGAATATCAGGCCTATCGCGAACAATCGCAGGCCATGCGCCGCGTCTTCTCGCGCTGGGGGCGTGCCATTCCGATCATCGGGCGCGAAGGTGGCTATCTGAAGGAGCTGCCGAAGGGTCGCGGCCTGGTCAAGGCGAAGGTAGTGGATTTCGCCAAGCACGGGCCGTACAAATCGGCCAAGGCGTTCGCGCGCGAGGTGCGGGCGCTGGGCGCCGTCGTTCCTTATGGCTGGGACAACGCGGCCGCCCTGCTGAAATAGCGGCCCCCCCACTGCACTCCCGACCGCGAGCCCCGACTGCGCGCGCCCACTGCGCGCACAGCGACGACCGGTTCAGTCGCTGACAGTCTCGTAGACGGCCGGATAGATCCGCAAACCCGGCACCGACGGTGCGCCCAATTGCGCGATCAGCTGCTCGACGGCGTTGTGATAATCCTGCTCGCTCGCCCATTCCGCGACGTTGACCAGCGCAAAGGACGTGCCCGGTTCGATCGCGCGATGCAGCTTGCTTGAGATGAAACCGGGCTGCTTGATCAGAAACGCATTGTATCGACGCCAAAGCTTGATGGTTTCTTCGATCCGGTCCTGCGGAACTTCGAGTGCGCTGATTGTCACGATGGCCATGGCTGACCGTTCTCCCGAATGGATGGCTGCGGGCCCTTTTCTGGCCCCTTTGCCGGCTTATTGTCAAACCCGGCCGATGGTTTCAGCAGACGACCGGCGGCATCGGATCAGCCCAGATGGCGTCGGGCGAGTTCGTACCATTCGCGTTGGCCATCGCGATACGGCCGCCCTGCGCGATCGAGCGACCGGACGATGTCCTGATAGACCGGCCGCGCATCGGCGGCGCGGCCGAGCCGGTCGAGCAGCATCGCCATCCTGCATTTCGCTTCGGCACCCGGAAAGTAGCTTGTCAGCGCGAGATACTCGTCGAGCGCTTCCCGATCGCGCCCGGCGCCTTCGAGAGACCGGGCATAGAGCAGATGGGCATTGGCCGACCGGTAGTCGGGGTTGGCGGCGCGCAGCCGATCGAGCGTGGCCAGTGCCTTGGAATACTGCCGCCCCTCGAAGCGGGCCGCAGCCAGCCCCTGCAACAAGATCGGATCGTCGCGATGCGGACCGATCAGCGCTCCCTCGTAGAGCATAATCGCCTGGCCGTGTTCGCCGCGGCTCAGATACTCCTCGGCCAGCGCTCGCCGATTGTCGATCGTATCTGCCGTCTCGAACCGGTCCGTCAAGATCCGGAGATCGCGGTCGGGATCGACGGCCTTGACCAGCGACGCCTGCGCATGACGCGCGGTGCGGCTCTGCGCCATATCCGGCAGAATTGCGACGATAAAATACACGATGCAGCCCAGCATCGGGGCAACAATGATAATGAAGATCCAGTAATGAGGCCGGCCGCTGCGCACCGCATGCACGGCACACGCGATCTGCAACAGGACAACGGAAACAAGGACGATCGGCATGACGGCGACTCCGGCACATACAGTGTCGTGTGACAGGGCAGAATGTCATGGCTGGGCGAGCCGTGCACCGGCGACCAAACTCCGGGTCGATCAAAATTTCGTTTTCGAAGGCCCGAAAACGGAGCCGCCCGGCCGTGAAACCCGTCCCATCTGGCCATAGCCGCCATGCGAACTGCCCGCTAGGTTAGGCACCATGCCCTATCGCTCCCTCCGCGATTTCATCGCCCGGCTCGAACGCGAGAAGCGCCTGGTGCGCGTCTCGCATCCGGTCTCGCCCATCCTCGAGATGACCGAGATCCAGACCCGGCTGCTCGCCGAAGGCGGGCCGGCGGTGCTGTTCGAGAACGTGATCCGGCCCGACGGCACGCGCTATGCAATGCCAGTGCTGGTCAATCTGTTCGGTACCGTCGAGCGGGTCGCCTGGGGGATGGAGCGCGAACCGAAGGATTTGCGCGCACTCGGCGAGACGCTCGCCTTCCTCAAGCAGCCCGAACCGCCGGGCGGCTGGCGCGAGGCGCTCGAGCTGTTGCCGATGCTGAAGACCGCGATGACGATGAAGCCGAAGACGGTTTCATCGGCGCCCTGTCAGGAGATCGTGCTGACCGGCGCGGATATCGATCTCGCACAACTACCGATCCAGACCTGCTGGCCGGGCGAACCCGCACCGCTGATCACCTGGCCGCTGGTCGTGACGCAGGGGCCCGATCCCGCCGGCAACAAGGCGGATGCCTTCAATCTCGGCATCTATCGCATGCAGGTTCTCGGCCGCGATCGCACGCTGATGCGCTGGCTCAAGCATCGCGGCGGCGCGCAGCATCATGCGCGCTGGAAGGATGCGAAACCCGAACCGCTGCCCGCGGCCGTTGTGATCGGCGCCGATCCGGGCACGATCCTAGCCGCGGTGACGCCGGTGCCAGATACGATGTCGGAGTATCAGTTCGCCGGCCTGCTGCGCGGCGCCAAGGTCGAGCTGGTCGACTGCAAGACCGTGCCGCTCAAGGTACCGGCCGAAGCCGAGATCGTGATCGAAGGCCATGTCGCGCTCGACGAATATGGCGACGAGGGCCCGTACGGCGACCATACCGGCTTCTATAACGCGGTCGAAAAATTTCCGGTCTTCACGGTGAGCGCGATCACGATGCGGCGCGATCCGATCTATCTCTCGACCTTCACCGGTCGGCCGCCGGACGAACCGTCGATCCTCGGCGAAGCGCTCAACGAGCTCTTCGTCCCGCTGCTGCAGCAGCAGTTTCCCGAGATCGTCGATTTCTATTTGCCGCCGGAAGGCTGTTCCTATCGCGTCGCGGTCGTGTCGATGAAGAAGGCCTATGCCGGTCACGCGAAGCGCGTGATGATGGGTGTGTGGTCGTTCCTGCGGCAGTTCATGTACACCAAGTTCGTCATCGTCGTGGATCACGATATCGACGTGCGCGACTGGAAGGATGTGATCTGGGCGATCTCGACCAACATGGATCCCGCGCGCGACACCGTGCTGATCGAGAATACGCCGATCGACTATCTCGATTTCGCGAGCCCGGAATCCGGCCTCGGCGGCAAAATGGGGCTCGATGCGACGACCAAGATCGCACCGGAAACGCATCGCGACTGGGGTCGCAAGATTCGCATGGACGCAGCCGTGGTCGAAAAAATCGACCGGATCTGGCAGGATCTGGGCATTCCGGGGGCCGGCAGGAAAATCTGGAAATGACAGAAGACCCCGCGTTCACGATCCGCAAGGCGCGACTTTCCGAAGCCGATGCGCTCTCCGAGCTTGCGGTGCGCTCGAAGGCGCATTGGGGCTATGACGCGGCCTTCATCGCGCGCTGCCGCGAGGCGTTGCGCGTCGATCCCGCCAATATGCAGCGCTTTCCCTATTACGTCGCCGAGCGCGGCGGAACATTGCTCGCCTTCTATGGCTTCGAACCGGAAGAAGACCAGATCGGGCTCGCCTTCTTTTTTGTGGCGCCCGACGCGATCGGATCGGGGCTCGGCCGCGCGCTGCTCGAGCATGCAAAGGAGATGGCGCGTGCGGGAGGCTATGACGAGCTGATCGCCATATCCGACCCGAACGCGGCGGCATTCTACGAGAAAATGGGCGGCAGGCCGGCCGGCGCGACGCCATCCGAAGTCGATCCCGCGCGCCCATTGCCGGTCCTGCGGTTTCCCCTTGTCTGAGCCGGTCCCGCAGCCCGCCAGGAAAACCAAGCCGGTGCCGGTCCGCGTGCTGCGGATCGGAATGCTTGTCATCATCGGCTTTACGGCATTACTGCTGCTCGATGTGATCGTCCTGATGATCGTTTTCCGGGGTCCGCCCGACGACATGCCGCGCGGCGTCGGATCCAATGCGATCTGGATCGAACAGGACTGGGTCAGCGCAGATCGTGATACGCCAAACTACGATGTATTCGCAGCAACGCTCGACCAGAACGGAATCACCGACATATTCCTCCGCGTGGGCCCTCTGGCCGACGACGGCACAATAGATCCTGAATATTACGCTGACGCTCCGGCGTTGCTCGCCGAATTGAAGCAACGCCTGCCCACGTTGCGGGCCCAGGCCTGGATCGGCGATCGCGACCTGCGCGATGGTGGAACGCTCGATCTTGCGGATGTCGCCGTTCGCTCGCGCATCGCCGGAACAGCAGCGACGCTTCTGTCGCTGGGATTCGATGGAATCCATTATGACATGGCGGCGATTGCCAGCGGTAACCGCCGCTTTCTCGCGCTGCTGGATCTGACCAGACCCCTGATCGATGCGGCTCGCGGCACATTGTCGGTCGCAGCCGAAATCATCGAGCCGCTACCGGGATTTCATCGCCCGATCGCGCGGATCTTTCCCGACGCTATCCTCTGGTCGTCCGACTATTACGCCGCGATCGCCGAGCGTGCCGATCAACTGGCCGTGCGCCTCTACGATACGCGCGTACCGCTGCCCTGGGCCTATAGTGCCATCGTCGCATGGACGACGCCGCGAATCTGGGAGTCGATGGCCGGCGGCCGCGCCGATCTGCTGATCGGTGTGCCGACGCATCAGGACGAACGCGGCGGGTTCGGCGCCGGCGCCGAAAACCTCGTTTCGGCGTTGATCGGCGTCGCACACGCCATGCCTTCCGGAGGCGATGCACCCTCGGAATTCGGGCTGGCAGTACATTCCTTTGGTACAACCGATGAGACCGATTGGGCCACATGGCGGCTTTACTGGTTGGGCCAGCCGGATCGCGCCGATTGAGGGTCTTGCCTTCGCGACGGCAGCCTGCCACCTAATCGGCCACAGTTCGAGTGCATAACAGCGGAGTTTTTCATGGCGGCGCGACGTACAAGGTCGAAATCGGGCAAACGTTCGAAGCGCACGGAATCTCGGCCTGGCGCCGGCAAGAACAAGCAAGCCCTCAATTCGTCGCGCGGTGGCAGGAAGCTGCGCGGAACGTCGCCAGCGGAGACGTCGAGCGCCGGGAAAGGCGCAAAAAGGAAACCGGCGACTCCAAAGGCGGCCCCAAAGCGCGCGACACCCAAATCGTCATCAGCAGGAGCAACAGCGTCAAAAAGGCGCGCATCGAAGAAGCCTGCGGTGATGAAAGTCGCGGCGAAGCGCCCGGCCACGAGAGCAACGGCTCCGAAAAAAGCGGCCCTCAAGAAGCCAGCCACGAAGAAACCGGCCACGAAGAAATTAGCCACGAAGAAGCCGGCACCTAGAAAATCCCCGGCAAGGAAGGCGCCGCCGAAGCGCAGTCCGGTCTTGCGTCCGGCGCCGCGACGACCGGCAGCCAAGCGCATCGCGACTGCCGCCCGCGCGGGTCGCGTGCGGATTGCAGCGGCCAAGCAGCGCGATGTTCGCCAGGTCGGCAGCCGCCCGATTGCAAAAAAGACGAAGGTTGCGCGGCCGACGACCGTCCGTCCGAAGCGCAACGCTGCCGAGCCCGATGCTGCCCTGCTCGATACACTCGACGATGTGATTGGACGCGCCTTGCGCGCCGGCGCCGCCGCGGCCGATGCGGTCACCATCGAAAGCGC
>JBBDWX010000208.1:0-2671 GCA_040902665.1 Dongiaceae bacterium | reverse complement strand
CTTGAACATATAGCTGAAAGTGAGGCGAAGCCCGGCGAGCAGCTCCGCCAGCAATAGACTCCGTGCGCCTCGTTCGATAACGCTCATCGTTTCTCTCCCTTGCGCCGGGTCATTCCGGTAACCAGCCGAATGCCATGAGCGCGCCCGCCGTCACTGCCACCCAGAGCAGCGAGAACGGCAGGAACACCTTCCAGCCCAGTCGCATGAGCTGGTCGTAGCGATAACGCGGGAACGTCGCGCGAACCCACAGGAAGAAGAACAGCACCAGGCAGATCTTGGCCGCGAACCAGATCGGACCCGGGATCCAGTTGAACGGCGCGATATCGACTGGCGGCAGCCAGCCGCCAAGAAACAGCACCGTGGTGGTCGCGCTCATCAGGATCATGTTCGCGTACTCGCCGAGAAAGAAGAGCGCGAAGCTCATCGACGAGTATTCCGAGAAATAACCCGCCACCAGTTCCGATTCCGCCTCGGGCAGATCGAACGGGGCGCGATTGGTCTCGGCCAGCGCCGAGATAAAGAAGATGACGAACATCGGCAGCAGCGGCACGGCAAACCACACCGTCTCCTGCGCGCGCACGATATCCGAGAGATTGAGCGAGCCGACACAGACCAGCACCGTGATCATCACGAACCCGATCGACACCTCGTAGGAGACCATTTGCGCCGCCGAGCGGAGCGCGCCGAGAAAGGCGTATTTCGAGTTGCTGGCCCAGCCGGCCATGATGATGCCGTAAACGCCGAGCGACGAGATCGCGAAAAGATAGAGAATGCCGACATTGATATCGGCAAGCACCATGCCGTCGCCGAAGGGAATGACGGCCCAGGCGACCATCGCCAGCACGAACGTCAGCATCGGCGCCATCAGGAAAACAATCCGGTTGGCGCCGGCCGGAATGATGGTCTCCTTAAACAGCAGCTTGAGCCCGTCCGCGATCGGCTGCAGCAGCCCGAACGGCCCGACGACGTTGGGACCACGGCGAAGCTGCATGACCGCGAGCACTTTGCGCTCGGCATAGGTCAGATACGCGACCGACAATAGCAGCACGATCACGATCGCGCCGATCTGTGCCAGCATGATCAGCGCCGGCATGCCGTATTCGGTCATGAAGGCGCTATCCATGCGTACCGGTCCTTGCCTCGCTGCCATCGAGGAACGTGCGCGTGCACTCGGCCATCGTGGACGAAGCGCGTGAGATCGGGTCCGTCATGTAGAAATTCTCGATCGGATAAACGAAGGCCGTCGCGTCGACCGGCCCGTCGCTGCCGAATTCTCCCCATGAAGCCGGTTCGATCCCGCCGACGCCTGCAAGATGCGGGTGCGCCTCATATATCTTGCGCCTCAGTTCGTCGAGATTGTCAAAATCGAGCGGCTGGCCCAATACCGCTGACAGCGCGCGCAGAATGGTCCAATCCTCACGGGCGTCGCCCGGCGGAAAGACGGCAAGCCGCGTTCGCTGCACACGGCCTTCCGTATTGACATAAGTGGCGCTCTTCTCGGTATAGGCCGCCCCCGGCAGGATCACATCGGCGCGATGCGCACCGGCATCGCCGTGATGTCCCTGATAGACCACGAAGGCGTTACCGAGCGCATTCATATCGATCTCGTCGGCGCCGAGCAGATAGACCAGCCCGATCTCGCCGCTCGCAGCACCGGCGAGAATGCCCTTCAGATCGCGACCGCCGGAACCCGGCACGAAACCGATATCGAGCCCCCCGACCCGCGCGGCGGCCGTATGCAGCATGTTGAAGCCGTTCCAGCCCTCGCGATTGACGTTGAAGCGCTCGGCGACCTTACGCGCGAGGCCGAGGATCGCCGCACCGTCGGCGCGTGCTAGCGCCGCCTGACCGAGGATCACCATCGGCCGCTCGGCCTTCTCGAACCGGGCCGCGAAATCGCCCTTGCCCTCGATGATTCCCTGCAGCGCCTGCGGACCATCGCCGAGATGGGTGACCGGATAAGTGAGATCGACGTCCGGGCCGATCAAGCCGACCGCGAAGCCGCCCCGCAGAAAGCGCTTGCGCAACCGCGTGTTGACCAGCGCCGCCTCCCAACGCGGGTTGGTGCCGACCAACAGGGCCGCATCGGCGCTCTCGATGCCGGCGATGGTGGTGTTGAACAGATAACTGCCGCGGACCGTCGGATCGATCGCCGCGCCGTCCTGCCGGCATTCGAGATTGGTAGAGCCAAGCTCTCCAAAGAGACGCTTGAGCGCGAACATCGCCTCGACATCGGCCATGTCGCCGGCGATTGCCGCCAGACCCTTGCCACCGACACTCTTCACTTTGGCCGCAATAGCGTCGAACGCCTCGCGCCATGTCGCGGGCCGCAGCTTGCCGTTCTCGCGCACATAAGGCTTGTCGAGGCGCTGGCGCTGCAATCCGTCATAGGAGAAGCGCGCTTTATCCGAGATCCATTCCTCGTTCACCGCTTCGTTCAGCCGCGGCAGAATGCGCATGACCTCGCGCCCGCGGCTGTCGATCCGGATCGAGGCACCAACCGCATCGGTGGCATCGATCGATTCCGTCTTCACCAGCTCCCACGGGCGGGCGGTGAAGGCATAGGGCTTCGAGAGCAGCGCGCCGACGGGACAGAGATCGATGATATTGCCCGAGAGCTCCGACGAGATCGCCTTCTCGACATAGGTGCCGATCTCGAGATGCTCCCCGC
>JBBDWX010000207.1:0-2677 GCA_040902665.1 Dongiaceae bacterium | reverse complement strand
TCGGTGATGATGCCGGTGAACATGGCGGGCACGTTAGGCGCGACGGCGATAGGTTTCCAGCATATCGGTGCCGATCGTTTCGATCCCGGTTCGCTCGAAGGACGGCGCATCGCCGAGCCGCCCCGGATCGAGGCCGGCAATCGCCGGGATGCCTTCGCCGCCGATCAGCAGCGGCGCGCGGAACCAGGCGATCCGGTCGACCAGCCCGAGCCGTAGCAGGGCCGCCCCGATGCCGCCGCCGCCCTCGACCATGATTCGGGTAAACCCGCGCTCGCCGAGCGCCCGCAGCAGAGCCGCCAGATCGACATGACCGGGTCCGTCGGCCGGCAGCGTGAGGATCTCGACGCCGAGTTTCTCGAGCGGCCCGAGCGCGGCTGCATCGCCCTCGCGCGTCGCATAGAGCGTCGGCGTTGCGCGCGCGGTCTGGAACAGTTGCGCGCGCTCCGGCACGCGGCGCGCCGCATCGACCAGGATGCGGACGGGCGAACGCGCTTCCATGCCGGGCAGCCGGCAGGTCAGCGCCGGATCGTCGGCCAGCGCCGTGCCGGCGCCGATCAGAATCGCATCGTGCTCGGCGCGCATCATGTGAACGCGCGCGCGCGATGGCTCGCCAGTGATCCATCGGCTCTCGCCGCCCGCCGTTGCGATTTTCCCGTCGAGCGACGTCGCGACTTTCAGCGTCACCAGCGGCCGGCCTTCGGCGATCCGCATGAAGAAACCCGCATTGATGTCCGCGGCCTCGTCTTCGAGAAGACCCTCGACGACGTCGAGGCCGGCGTCGCGCAGCATCGCGATCCCGCGTCCGGCGACGCGCGGATCGGGATCGCGCACCGCCACGACGATCCGCGCGATACCGGCTTCGATCAGCGCCGCGGCACAGGGCGGTGTCTTCCCATGATGGGCGCAGGGCTCGAGCGAGACATAGGCGGTGCCGCCCTGCGCAGCGGTGCCGGCGCGCGCCAGCGCTTCGGTTTCGGCATGCGGGCGACCACCCTTTTGTGTCCAGCCGCGACCGACGACGCGCCCGTCGTTCGCAACGACGACGCAGCCGACGGCGGGATTGGGCCAGACCCGGCCCAGCCCGCGCCGGGCCAGCGCCAGTGCTGCCCGCATGAACGCCGGATCGGATGGCCGGGGCGATGCCCGGCCGGGGCTACTCGGGCTCGCCACCGAGCTGGCCGACGAACTCTTCGAAATCCTTGGCCTCGCGGAAATTGCGATAGACCGAAGCGAAGCGCACGAAGGCGACCTGGTCGAGCGTCGAAAGCGCATCCATGACCATCTCGCCGACCAGCTTGGACGGGATTTCGCTTTCGCCCAGACTTTCGAGGCGTCGCACGATGCCGTTGACCACGCGATCGACGCGATCGGGTTCGACCGGCCGCTTGCGCAGCGCGATCTGGATCGAGCGCATCAGCTTGTCGCGCTCGAACGGTTCGCGCCGCCCGTTGCCCTTCACCACGGTCAGCTCGCGCAACTGAATGCGTTCGAACGTGGTGAAACGGGCCCCGCAATTGAGACACTGGCGGCGCCGGCGGATGGCGGAATTGTCATCTGTCGGCCGCGAGTCTTTCACTTGCGTATCGTCATTGCCGCAAAACGGACAGCGCATTCGCTTTCCCCCGAGTGTCGGTGCGAGCCGCGATCAGCGAAGTTCCGGATAAACCGGAAACCGGTGACATAGTTCGATGACGTCGGCCGCGACCGCCTTTTCTGTCTTGCCGTTATCGTCCGGCGAAACGGCGAGCCCGTCCAGCACTCTGAGGATCAGCTCGCCGACCCGCCGGAACTCGTCCTTGCCGAAGCCGCGCGTGGTGGCGGCCGGCGTGCCGAGCCGGATGCCCGACGTGATCATCGGCTTTTCCGGATCGAACGGGATGCCGTTCTTGTTGCAGGTGATGCGCGCGCGATCGAGGCTGTGCTCGGCCGCCTTGCCGGTCAGTTTCTTCGGCCTGAGATCGACCAGCATCAGGTGGTTGTCGGTGCCGCCGGTGGTGATCGCGAGCCCGCCCTTGACCAGCGTCTCCGCCAGCACCCTGGCGTTCTCGACGACCGCCTTCTGATAGGTCTTGAACTCGGGCCGCAGCGCCTCGGCAAAGGCGACCGCCTTGGCGGCGATCACATGCATCAGCGGCCCGCCCTGCAGTCCCGGGAACACGGCCGAGTTGATCTTCTTCCCGAGATCCGCGTCGTTCGAGAGGATCATGCCGCCGCGCGGGCCGCGCAGCGTCTTGTGCGTCGTGGTGGTCACGACATGGGCATGCGGCAGCGGGCTCGGATGGATGCCGGCTGCCACCAGGCCTGCGAAATGCGCCATGTCGACAAAGAAGTACGCGCCGATCGAATCCGCGATCTTGCGGAACCGCGCAAAATCCCAATAGCGCGGATAGGCGGAACCACCGGCAAGGATCAGTTTCGGCTTGTGCTGGTGCGCCAGCTTTTCGACCTCGTCCATGTCGATGCGCTGGTCTTCGCGGCGCACCGTGTAGGGCGCAACCTTGAACCATTTGCCCGACTGGTTGGCGGGCGAACCGTGCGTGAGATGGCCGCCGGCCGCGAGATCGAGACCCATGAAGGTGTCCCCCGGCTGCAGCAATGCAAAGAACACCGCCTGGTTCGCCTGCGCGCCGGAATGCGGCTGCACGTTGGCGAACGCGCAGTCGAATAGTTTCTTCGC
>JBBDWX010000206.1:0-2687 GCA_040902665.1 Dongiaceae bacterium | reverse complement strand
GCGCGCTAGCGGGCGAGGTCGCTGGCTGAACGACGGCGCGCCGCGATCCGCGCCATTTCCATTTCGAATGTCGACCGCGCTTCTTTCAGATGCTCGAGGCTCGCGGGCGAATGGTAGAGCATGTGGCGAACCGTCTCGCTCATCTGCTCGATCATGCGGCCAACGGACGGTTCGGCAACCCGTGCCCTTTCGCCATGCCTGATCTCGATAAGCCCCATCCGTTGCAGGCTTTGCATCGCCTCGCGGATCGCCGGCCGCCCAACGGCGAAGCTGGTCATAAGCTCCCGCTCAGATGGCAGTACATCTCCTGGTCTCAGGCTGTCCGACTGGACCAAGGCAATGAGCCTCGCCTGCACATCGTCGGAAAGCTTGCGTTTTCGGATGGGGATAGTTTCGGTGATCATACCAGCACTATGTTCCCAATCGAGCGCAGTTACAACCGGTCGCTTGCCGGGTCCGTGCAGCGGTCCGATAAATCAGCGGTCAACCCTGCCAGACCGACGGCTTGTCCTTGTCCGCCTGCGACGGTTGCGGGAAGTGCTTGCCCGCTGCGCAGAAGAAGCACCTTGGCACAAGGTACCGCGATCGCCACTCTCTGGACGTTTCCACGCTGGTATGATTATTACACCGAAATGGTTGACTGCATCCTTAGAGCCGAAAACTCTCTGGGCGAAGGTCCGCGCTGGTCGGTTGGCGATCAGTGCCTGTGGTGGGTCGATATCAGGGCGCCCGCCCTGCTGCGGTTCGATCCTGAACGCGGCGCGACGGAGCAACATGACATGCCGGCGGTGGCGGGAGCGGTCGCGCCCTGCAGGTCCGGACGGTTGCTTGTTGCGCTGAAGGGCGGCCTCGCCTTCTACGACCCATTCGCCCGGCGGAGCACGCCATTCGCGAAAATCGAGCATGAAGAGGATGACCTGCGCCCAAATGAAGGACGGTGCGATCCGCAGGGGCGCTTCTGGCTGGGTACCATGGTGGATCTCGCGCGCTACACCGGCGGCTCGCTCTACCGGATCGATTCCAATGGCGATGTGGCTACGATCATGGGCGCTATCGGCGTACCAAACAGCCTCGCGTGGTCGCCGGACGGTCAGACCATGTATTTCTCCGATTCCTCGACCGGCGAAATCGGAGCGTTTGACTTCGACCCCGTCGAGGGCGGCATCTCGAACCGACGCATCCTCGCCGCAGCCGACATTGCGCCAGGCGTACCTGACGGGTCGACTGTCGATGCCGATGGCTGTCTGTGGAACGTGCGCTACGGCGCCGGCCTGGTCATCCGGATCGCGCCCGACGGCCGCCTCGACCGCACCATCACACTACCTGTCAGCCAGGCGACCGCATGCACCTTCGGCGGGTCCCGCCTCGAAATGCTGTTCATTACCAGCGCTAAGCAAAGAATGACGTCCGAAGCGCTGAAAGCCGAGCCACTGGCCGGAGGCCTTTTCGCGCTCGAAGCCGGCGTTTCGGGAATTCCTGAAACCCTGTTCGATGGTTGAGCTACCGCGCCGCAAGCTGCCGTTGCGGGATGTCTACATTGCCGAGTTGGGCCTCGGTGGAACGTCGATCGGAGATTTGTATCGTAGCATCCCGGACAGTGAGGCAACCGCCATCATCCAAGGCGCGCTGGATCGGGGAATCCGCTATTTCGACACCGCGCCCTACTACGGCCACGGCACCAGCGAACGCCGTTTCGGCGCAGCCCTGCAGGACAATGCAGGGTCATCGATCGCGCTTTCTACGAAGGTAGGGCGGCTGTTGGTCCGCTCAGGCGGCGGCGAACGCCGCGCCACGCCTTTCCAGGACGGAGGCGATTTCGACGCAATATTCGACTATTCGCGCGACGGCGTGCTGAGGAGCGTCGAGGAGAGCCTCGTGCGGTTGCGGCGAGACAGCGTCGACATCCTCTACATACATGACGTCTGGACCGAAGAGCACTTCCGTCAGGCGCTCGACGCTGCATTTCCGGCTCTGCGTGACTTGCGCGACCAAGGCCTAGTCAAGGCCATCGGTGTCGGTATTGGCCGGTGGGAGATGTGCCGGGACTTCATCAGGGAGTGCGATCTCGACTGCATCCTGCTCGCCAACCGCTACACGCTTCTCGAACAAGGCGGCGCACTGCATGAATTGTTGCCGCTTTGTCTTGAGCGAGGCATCGGGGTCATCGCAGGAGGCGTCTTCAATTCCGGGATCCTGGCAACCGGTTCCATCGAAGGCGCTCGCTACGACTACAAGCCGGCCCCGCCCGAGATTCTTCAACGTGTACGAAGAATCGAGATGGTCTGTGCGCGCCACGGAGTCGCGCTGCAGTCGGCCGCACTGCAGTTTCCGCTGCGCCATCCGGCGGTCGTATCGGTTCTTCTTGGCGCCGCGAGCGTTGCCGAACTGGATGCCGCCCTTGCCTGGATCTCGATCGTTATCCCGGGCGGATTCTGGAGCGAGCTAATAGCCGAGGGTCTGCTCGACCCCGATTCGCCCGTGAGCCCCCTTTCGACGACGTGAAATTGAGCCTCGCCTGATGTCATGACCTCGCGCAACATCGCCGTGGCGATTGCGTTTATCGCCTCGCCGATCGCCAACGGCCTCACAGGCGCAGCCATACCCTTCCATGCCGGCATCGGGCAGAGCCGGAGCGGTGCCGGGCGGCCTTTGACGCAGGTCAAATCGTGCATGCGCCGACCGGTTAG
>JBBDWX010000205.1:0-2691 GCA_040902665.1 Dongiaceae bacterium | reverse complement strand
GTCGCCGGTTGGGAATGGGGCACGCGATCCGATGCCATGTGGTTCGGCATTGCGTGTGGCCTGTCGCACCGCGGCCGCGTCGATATCCTTGCCGACGCCGGCGGCCTGCGGCCGCTCGCTGAGGAAAGCGATCAGCAGGCAGCCCGAGCCGGTGCCGAGATCCAGCACGCGAACCGGCGTGCCGTCGGGCACGAGTTCGAGCGCGGTCGCGACCAGCGTTTCGCTGTCGGGACGTGGATCGAGTGTCGCCGCGTCGAGCGCGAAGTCGAGACTCCAGAACTCGCGGCTGCCGCGAATCCGCGACAGCGGTTCGCGTTTCTGTCGCCGATGGACCAGGGCCGCGAAGCATGCTGCCTGCGCCGCATCGAGATCGCGCGCCGTACCGGCAGAAAGCGCATCGGGCGAACAATCGAGCGCCAGCGCCGCCAGCAGCCGCGCCTCGCGCCGCGCGTCCGGAATGCCGGCACCGGCGAGCCGCCGTACGGCGGCCTCCATCAGCGAACCCAATGGAACTGTCATTCGCTTTCGGCGAGCCGCGTCGCCTGATCTTCCGCGGTCAGCGCATCGACCAGCTCGTCGAGCGCCTCGCCGCGCAGCACCTGCTCCAGCTTGTAGAGGGTGAGACCGATGCGATGATCGGTCACGCGCCCCTGGGGAAAGTTATAGGTGCGAATCCGTTCCGACCGGTCGCCGCTGCCGACCTGGCTCTTGCGGCTTGCCGCGCGTTCGGCATCGAGCATCGACCGTTCGCGCTCGTAGAGCCTCGCCCGCAGCACCTTGAGCGCCTTCGCCTTGTTCTTGTGCTGCGATTTTTCGTCCTGCTGTTGCACCACCAGCCCGGTCGGCAGATGGGTGATGCGCACCGCGCTGTCGGTGGTGTTGACCGACTGGCCGCCGGGACCGCTCGCGCGAAACACATCGATCCGCAATTCGTTCTCGTCGATCTTGATATCGACCTCTTCGGCTTCGGGGAGCACCGCCACGGTCGCCGCCGACGTATGGATGCGACCGCTGGTTTCGGTATCCGGCACTCGCTGCACGCGATGCACGCCCGATTCGTATTTGAGCCGCGCGAACACCCCCCGCCCGGTGATCGAGGCGACCGCTTCCTTGTAGCCGCCGATATTCGTCTCACTCAGGCTCATGGTTTCGAATTTCCAGCCCTTGAGTTCGGCATAGCGGCGATACATGCCGACGAGATCGGCGGCGAACAGGGCCGCCTCGTCGCCGCCGGTGCCGGCGCGCACTTCGAGGATCGCGTTGCGCTCGTCGGCTTCGTCCCTGGGCAGCAGCATGACCCGAAGCTGCCGGTCGAGCGCCGTTTCCTGTTCCTTGAGCGTCGGCAGTTCGGTCTCCGCGAGCGCGCGCATGTCGGCATCGGTCGCCGGGTAGGCGGGCATCGCTTCGAGATCGCTGCGCTCGCGCCGTGCCGCGCGATAGGCATGGATCGCCTCGATCAGCGGCAACAGATCCGAGTATTCCTTGGAGATACGGGCAAACTCCTGCGCGTCGCGCTTGCCCTCGCTGGCCAGCATGGCACCGATCTGCTCGTGGCGCGCGATCACCCGATCCAGTTTCTCTTCCAGGTTCACGCCCCCGCCTCCCGATCCTTGTCCTTCGGTTTATCATCGGCGACGGCCGCAGCCGCGTCGTCGTCTTCGTCCGTTGCAAACAGCCGGTCAAGCCAGCGTTCGGCATTCGCCTTCTCGCCGTCGGCCGCCAGCCGACGCAGCGCCGTGGCCGGATCGTGCAGCAGCCGGTTCAAAAGCCGGCGCGTCGCCTCGTCAGCGTCACCACCGTGCGTCGCCAGGATCTCCGCCCGGATACGCTCGAACCGTGCCCGCAATCGCCCCAGAGCCGGCGCGATCTCGCGCGCGACGAGCCGCGATCGGTAGGAAGCGGCAGCCTCCGCCACGATCGCACGCGCTGCCGCCGCCTCGCTTTGTCGGTTCGACAGCCCGTCCTGTGCCAGCCGGTCGAGATCGTCCATGCCGTAGAGGAACGCATCGTCGAGCGCGCCGGCCGCCGGCTCGATATCGCCCGGAATGGCCGCATCGAGCAACAGCACCGGGCGCCGCCGCCGCGCGACGAGCGCGGCTTCGACCATCGCACGCGTGACGACGATGCGCCCGAGGCCCATTGCGCTGATCGCGATATCGGCATCTTCCAGCGCTGCGGAGAGTTCCGCAAAAGGTCGATAGTGGCAGGCGAGCTGCTGCGCCATCGCCGCCGCCCGAGCGACGGATGGATGCAGGATCGTGAGCCGGCCGAGGCCGCCGGCGCGCAAGGCTTCGGCAAGCATGAGGCCCATATCGCCCGGCCCGATCAGGAGGGCCGAAACCGGCGTCAGATCGCCATGCAGGCGGCGCGCCACGTTGCGGGCGACGGTCACCATCGAAACCGGATGCTGGGCGAGCGCGGTTTCCGTGCGGACGCGCTTCGCACAGCCATAGGCCGCCTGCAGCAACGGTTCGAGCAGCGGACCGATCGATCCGGTATCGCGGGCGCGGCGGTGGCTTTCCTTGAGCTGGCCCAGCACCTGCGCCTCGCCCGGCATCGCGCTGTCGAGCGCGGCGGCGACGGCGAAGAGCTGCGTCACCGCGCGCTCGTCGGTTTCGATGTAGGCTTCGCCGGCCGTCGCGAGCCCTAGCTCGAACTCGAGACCGAGTGCCTGCGCCAGCTGGCCGCGCA
>JBBDWX010000204.1:0-19491 GCA_040902665.1 Dongiaceae bacterium | reverse complement strand
AACAGCCAGCACCGAGTCGCTGTGATTAACGGGGATATCGGGCAAGAATATGGCGACGCCGTCGCCGGTCAGGACGCAGCGATCGCTACTTTGGCGGCGTTCTGCCGTTCGTAGTCGCTAATGTACTCGCGGGTGAGCGGTACGGCATCCTGGCGGCGTGCGATCTGCATTTGGAATACCATTTGGTCCAAATTGCGGAATGCATACTCGCAGCCGACCAGATAGAATTCCCACATGCGGCAGAAACGCTCGTCATAGAGTGCCTTGACACGATCGCGGTTGCGCATGAAGCGGCGATACCACTCGTTCAAGGTCTTCGCGTAGTGCAATCGCAGGATTTCGATATCGGTGACCCACAAGCCGACATCCTCGACCGCGCGCATGACTTCGGACAAGGCGGGGGAATAGCCGCCAGGAAAAATGTACTTTCGCATCCAGGGATTGGTTGCACCGGGCGGCTCCATGCGCCCGATCGAGTGCAGCAACATGACGCCGTCCTCGGTCAGCAGGTCCTTTGCTTTCGAGAAAAACTCGCGATAGTGGCCGGGCCCGACATGTTCGAACATGCCGACCGAGACGATTCGGTCGAATTGGCCGGTCTGATGGCGGTAGTCGCGCAGGTGAAATTGAACGCGGTCTGCAAGACCGGTCTCGACGGCGCGCGCCTGCGAAACCCTCTGCTGTTCGGTCGAGAGGGTGACGCCTGTGACGTCGATCTGCTCCAGTTTCGCCAGGTAAAGGCCGAGACCACCCCAGCCGCTGCCGATATCGAGCAGTTTCTGGCCGGGTTCGAGCAGGAGCTTGGCCGCAAGATGGAGTTTCTTGTTGTGCTGGGCCACCTCGAGACTGTCATTGTCGGTCATGAAGTAGGCGCAGGAATACTGCCGATCCTGATCGAGGAACAGGTCATAGAGCGCGCCCGACAGGTCGTAATGGTGCGCCACGTTCTTTTGGGCGCGGCCGACCGGGTTGTGGGTGAGCAGGAAATGGAACGCTTTGTCGATCCAGTTCCGGAGCGACTGCATGCTGCCGTTCTCGATCGCCGCCATGTTGCGGGTCAGCAGATCGAGCACGTCGACGAGGGTGCCCTCTTCGATCGTGATGCGCCCATCCATGTAGGCTTCGCCGAAATGCAGCTTGGGATTGGTCAGAAGTTGTCGCTCGATGCGCCGGTCATGCAGGCGTATCGTCACGGCCGGCCCGGGCGCGGAACCGGCAATTTCATGCCGGCGCCCCGCCGCATCGATGACGGTCAGGCGGCCTTCGCGCACGAGCCGCCCAAAAAGGCCCGCGATCAGCATCGTCGCCGTCGTTCCTCCCGGTCTTGCGACCCGACGGGGCGGCCGGGACGGCCGCGTATCGAGAACCGACAGAATATCAGAGCCGGCGCCGCCGTCTACGCGGCGTTACCGGCATCCGAATTTCCTCAGTCCGCGGCCTTGTCCGACGCGCCCTCCCCCGAGGGCTCGTCCATGACCGCGTTGGCGGCGGCTTCGGCCGCAGCTTCGTCGGCCAGGTAGTCGACGGCGGGCTCGTTGGTCTCGCCGACGACCGCGGTGCCGGTCTTCAGCTGAACTTCGGCTTCGTCCTGCGAGCGTGCCACGTTGACCGTTACTGTCACCGTCACCTCCGGGTGGAGAACGATGCGCACCGGAACGAGCCCCAGTTCCTTGATCGGACGATCGAGCTGGACCTGCTGGCGGCCGATTGTCACGCCCTTGGCGGTGACCGCTTCGGCAATGTCGCGCGTCGTCGCGGAACCGAAAAGCTGGCCGGTTTCGCCCGCCTGGCGGATCAGCGTGATGACCATGTTGTCGAGGTTCGGTGCAACCTTTTCGGCTTCCTGACGACGCTGCAGATTGACCGCTTCGAGCTGGACCCGCTGTTCCTCGAACCGCTTCTTGTTGCTCTCGGTGGCGCGCAGGGCCTTTTTCTGCGGCAGCAGAAAATTGCGTGCAAAGCCGGGACGCACCTTCACGATGTCGCCCATCTGGCCCAGTTTTTCGACGCGTTCGAGCAGGATTACTTCGACCATTGCAGGTTCTCCCTACTTCAGCAGGTAGGGCAGCAGCGCCAGAAAACGCGAGCGCTTGATTGCCTGGGACAGTTCGCGCTGCCGCTTGGCCGAAACCGCGGTGATGCGGCTCGGCACGATCTTGCCGCGCTCGGAAAGGAACCGCTGCAGCAGCCGCGTGTCCTTGTAGTCGATCTTCGGCGCATTCGGCCCACTGAACGGGCAGCTCTTGCGGCGCCGGAAACGCGGCCGGCCCGATCCGGCCCGGGTAACGGTTGGACCGCTCATGCCCCATCTCCCTTGCCGGCGTCGGCTTCGACTTCGATCTCGCGCGGCGCTGTGTCGCGGCGCGGGCCGCGATCGTCGCGCCCGCCCCGATCGTCGCGTCCGCCACGGTCGTCCCGGTCGCGGCGACCGCCGCGATCGCCCCGATCACCGCGATCTCCGCGATCACCCCGTTCGCCGCGCTCGTCGCGGCTGCGCATCATCGGTGAAGGCCCTTCTTCGAGTGCCTCGACGCGGACGGTAAGATAGCGGAGCACATCTTCGTTGATCCGCATCAGCCGCTCCATCTCGTTCACCGCCGCCGCTGGGGCGTCGATGTTCAGAAGGGTATAGTGGCCCTTGCGGTTCTTGTTGATGCGATAGGCGAGGCTGCGCAGACCCCAGTATTCGCGCTTGCCGACGGTGCCGCCATTTTCGGCGATCACGGTGGCAAATCCCTCAGTCAGGGCTTCCACCTGGGCAGGCGAAGCGTCCTGACGTGCGATGAACACGTTCTCGTAGTACGGCACTCTGTGGCTCCCTCTGGCTAATCGAACGATGCGCCGCGCCGGAAACCGGCGTTTAGCCGCATCTCTAGCCGGCCCGGAGGGGCTGTCCCGTGCCTGGGACAACCGCTCGAAACCGGCAAGGAGTCGGTTTTGCGAAGGCGCGGACTATACACATTTACTTTGCGCCCGCAAGCGGCCGGAAGCCGCGGCCCGCTTGCTTGACAGGCCCGAAATCCCGCGCCTTCAATGCCGGCCCGCGATCAATTCCCGCATAAATCAGGGGACTATCGGATGGCGCGTGCGTTTCTGTTTCCAGGCCAGGGTTCTCAGGCGGTCGGCATGGGCAAGGGTCTTGCCGAAGCCTTTCCAGCCGCGCGCGAAATCTTCGAGGAAGTCGACGATGCCCTTGGCCAGCGGCTGAGCCGGATGATGTTCGAGGGCGAGGACAGCGACCTGCGGCTGACCGAAAACGCACAACCCGCTTTGATGGCGGTATCCATGGCGGTTCTCAGGGTCCTGGAGCAAGACGGCGGGCTCGACCTGCGCAATAAGGTGGCCTTCGTTGCCGGCCATTCGCTTGGCGAGTACTCAGCGCTGGCCGCCGCCGGAACCTTCACTCTGGGCGATACCGCCCGGTTGCTCCGCCGTCGCGGCGGCGCGATGCAGCGTGCCGTGCCGGTCGGCGCCGGCGCCATGGCGGCGCTGCTCGGTCTCGAACTCGACGATGTGCAGGCGATCGCGGCGGCTGCGGCCGCCGCTGTGCCTGAAGGGTCGGGTCCGGAGGTATGCGATACCGCGAACGACAACGCGCCGGGGCAGGTCGTGGTCAGCGGCCATGCGGCGGCGGTCGAGCGCGCCATCGCCCTGGCAACGGAACGTGGTGCCAAGCGCAGCGTGATGCTGCCGGTGAGCGCGCCGTTCCACTGCGCGCTGATGCAGCCGGCCGCCGACGAAATGGCCGAGGCGCTTGCGGCTGTTGCGCTGCGCCAACCGGCGGTCCCTCTGATCGCCAATGTTACGGCATCGGCCGTCAGCGATCCCGCAACGATCCGGGATTTGCTGGTGGAACAGGTGACCGGCATGGTGCGTTGGCGTGAAAGCGTGCTGACGATGAAGGCGGCCGGTGTCGAGCAAATGTTCGAACTCGGGGCCGGCAAGGTGCTGAGCGGGCTGGTGCGCCGGATCGATCGCGAGTTGACGGCGCAGGCGGTCGGCGAGCCGGCCGATATCGAGGCGGCGCTCAAGCTGCTCTGAAGCGGTTTTGGACGGAAGGCAGGCAAGGATGGCGAGGCATGTTCGATCTGACGGATAAGCGAGCGCTGGTCACCGGCGCATCGGGCGGCATCGGCGGCGCAATTGCGCGCGGCCTTCACGAACAGGGTGCGACGGTCGCGATCTCCGGAACGCGGCGCGATGCGCTCGATGCACTGGCGGGCGAGCTGGGCGGTCGGACGCATGTCCTGACAGCCAATCTCACCGATGCGGGCGCCGCCGACAAACTTGTTGCGGATGCCGAAGCGGCGATGGGCGGGCTGGACGTTCTGGTCAACAATGCCGGGATTACCCGCGACGGTCTCGCCATGCGCCTCAAGGACGACGATTGGGCGGCTGTCATCGAACTCAATCTGGCGACGGTCTTCCGTCTGACGCGCGCGGCTTTGAGGGGCATGATGAAGCAGCGCTCGGGACGGATCATCTCGATCGGCTCGATTAGCGGCGTGATCGGCAATCCGGGTCAGGCCAATTATGCGGCAGCCAAGGCGGGCATCGTCGGGATGTCGAAAGCCATCGCCCAGGAGGTCGCAACCCGCGGAATCACGGTCAATTGCGTAGCACCGGGCTTCATTGCAACCGCCATGACCGATGCGGTGAGCGAGAAGACGCGCGAGCGCTTTCTCTCGGGGATTCCCCTCGGCCGCCTGGGAACGGTTGCGGAGGTGGCGGCCTGCGTGGCTTTTCTGGCGGCCGACGAGGCCTCCTACGTCACTGGTCAGACCTTGCACGTCAACGGCGGAATGGCGATGATATAAGCGCATTTTCCTTGGTTCCGCGGCGCTGGCCAAGCTTCGGCCGCTGTGTTATTGGACGCCGCCCTCAAGGTCGGCCGTCCGGACGACTCGCCGCAGCGGCGGGTCCGGAACCGGGGTCCGGGGGCATCGGCCGCAGCAACGTTTTTCGAGGGGTTATATCGACATGAGCGACATCGCCGAGCGGGTGAAAAAGATCGTCGTCGAACATCTGGGCGTCGATGAATCGAAGGTCAACGAAGGCGCGAGCTTTATCGACGATCTCGGCGCCGACAGCCTCGATACGGTCGAGCTGGTCATGGCCTTCGAGGAGGAGTTCGGGTGCGAGATTCCGGACGATGCCGCCGAGAAGATCCAGACCGTCAAGGACGCCATCGCGTTCATCGAGCAGCACGCGGCCAACAGCTGATCCCCGGCCGGTGCTGAGACCGCGCAACTTCCGTCACGGACCTGCATGACCGCGATGCGCCGCATCGTCGTCACCGGTATGGGTATCGTCTCGCCGCTCGGTTGCGGCGTCGAACGCGTGTGGGGGCGGCTGATCAACGGCGAGAGCGGTATCGGTCCGATCCAGGCCTTCGATGTCTCGGATCTGCCCTGCAAGATCGCCGGCAACGTGCCGCGTGGCGACAGGGCCAATGGCGGGTTCGACGTCGATTCCTACATTCTGCCCAAAGACCAGCGGAAGATGGACGGGTTCATCCACTACGCGATTGCGGCAGCAGAGGACGCCGTCGAGGATTCCGGCTGGAAGCCCGAGGACGGGGAATCGCGCGAACGCACCGGCGTTCTGATCGGTTCGGGCATCGGCGGGCTTCAGGGCATTTACGATGCCTCGGTCACCCTCCACGAACGCGGCCCGCGACGGGTCAGTCCCTTTTTCATTCCCGCAGCGCTGATCAATCTCGCCTCGGGCCATGTTTCGATCCGGCACGGCTTTACCGGACCCAATCATTCGGTGGTGACTGCCTGTGCGACCGGCGCCCATGCGATCGGCGATGCGGCGCGTCTCATCGAGGTTGGCGATGCCGATGTGATGATTGCGGGCGGCGCCGAAGCGTCGATCTGCCGTCTCGGCGTGGCCGGGTTCGCCGCCGTGCGCGCGCTCTCGACCGGCTTCAACGATACGCCGCAACGCGCCTCGCGCCCCTGGGACATCGACCGCGACGGGTTCGTCATGGGCGATGGTGCGGGCATCGTCGTTCTGGAGGAGCTGGAACATGCCAGGAAGCGCGGCGCCAAGATCTATGCCGAGATCGTCGGCTATGGATTATCGGGCGATGCCTATCATATTACCGCCCCGGCCGAAGACGGCAGCGGCGGCTTTCGGGCGATGCGCGCCGCCCTCAAGCGCGCCGGGCGGAGCCCGGCGGACATCGACTATATCAATGCACACGGCACTTCGACGCCGCTCGGCGACGAGATCGAACTGGGTGCCATGAAGCGGCTGTTCGGCGAAGCGGCGTACAAGGTTTCGATGTCGTCGACCAAATCGGCGATCGGCCATTTGCTCGGCGCCGCCGGCGCGGTCGAGGCGATTTTCTCGATCCAGGCGTTGCGCAACGGCGTGTGTCCGCCGACGCTCAATCTCGACAACCCTTCTCCGGGCTGCGATGTCGATCTGGTCCCGAAACAGGCGAAAGAGCGGCCGATCCGCGCCGTTCTTTCGAATTCCTTCGGCTTCGGCGGCACGAACGCGAGCCTGGTGTTCGCGGGCGTCCACTGATCTCACCGGCCGATGCGCCGGCTTCTTCTGATTGCCGTTGCGCTGGGGATCGTCGCCGCGGCAATCGCTGCCAGCGGCGCCTGGTGGTTCGATCGAGCCTTCCATAGGCCCGGCCCGACGGCGGAGCCGGTGACCGTGATGATCCCGCGCGGGGCCAGCGTGGCCGCGATCGCAAATCTGCTCGAAGCAGCCGGCGTCCTCGAACGGGATTGGGTATTCGAATGGGGCGTGCGCATCTTCGGTCGCGAGCGCCCGCTGCAGGCCGGTGAATACATGCTTGCCGCCGGGATCAGTCCGGCCGGCGTCATGTCGACGCTGGCAGAGGGCCGGCAGGTGCAGCACCGCCTGACAATCCCCGAAGGCCTGACCAACCGTCAGGTGCTGGATCTTGTCGCCACGGCCGCGATGTTGAGCGGCGAGGTGCCGGATGCATCGCGCTTCCAGGAAGAGGGTGCCTTCCTCCCGGAAACCTACTTCTATTCGTTCGGCGACGACCGGGCCGCGTTGGTCGAGCGTATGAACGATGCCATGCGCCGCACGCTGGCCGAGCTCTGGGAAACGCGGGCGGCCGATCTGCCGCTCGATACGCCCAAAGCGGCGCTGACGCTGGCCTCGATCGTCGAAAAGGAAACCTCCGTGCCCACCGAGCGCGCGCGGATCGCCGGCGTTTTCGTAAACCGACTCGAGCGGGGCATGCTGCTGCAGTCCGATCCGACGGTCATCTATGCCGTCACCCAGGGTTCGGGTCCGCTCGGTCGGCGACTGACTTATGACGATCTGGAAATCGACGATCCTTACAACACCTATCGCTACGCAGGGCTTCCGCCGGGCCCGATCGCCAATCCGGGCCGCGATGCCATTGCTGCCGTGCTCAATCCGCAAGCGTCGGAAGAGCTGTATTTTGTCGCCGACGGGACCGGCGGTCACGCATTCGCCAAGACATTGAGCGAGCACAACCGCAATGTCGCAAACTGGCGCCAGATTCGAAGTCAGATGGATGCCGAAGCAGAAGCGCTCGACGATTTAGATGCGGAGCCGGCCGGCGACGAAGCAGACATCGATTGAGGACCAGTGTTGCGGCTTTGATCAATCCTCGATCCGGCCACCTTTCGCCGGCAAGCGCCGCAACAGCGGATCGATCAGCGCCGGCGGCAGCCAGGCGAGCAGTGAAACGACCGCATAGAGCAGCCAGGGGAAGGCGATTCGTGCGCGATTGCGCGCCAGCCCTCGGACGACGATGGCAGCGGCTCGATCCGCTGGCATCAGCAGCGGCATCGGAAAATCATTCTGCGCGGTCATGGCGGTCCTAATATAGCCGGGGCAGATCACGGTTACTTCGATGCCGCGGTCGTGCAGCGCCCCGCGCAGCGCTTCGCCCCAGATCTTCACGGCGGCCTTGCTGGCGCTGTAGGTCGGCGCACCGGGAAAGCCGCGCAACGCAGCAAGCGAACTCATGATCGCAATCTGGCCGCGGCCGTGCCGCAGCATCGCTTCGATTGCAGGCTGTACGGTGTTCACCACGCCATCGACGTTGATCGCGAACATCGCCCGCACCTGCTCGCCTTGTTCCGGCCCGCCGAGCGTGCCTGCCGAAACTCCGGCATTGGCGATCACCAGATCTAGCGGCGTTACACTGTCGCAGTCTGCGACAAGCGCCGCCATGGCGGGGCGATCGACGACGTCGACACATCTTGCATCGACGATTGCACCGCGCACACGGCATTGCTCCGCGACATCGTCAAGCCGGGTTCGGTCGCGCCCGGTCAGGACCAGCCGGACACCGGCCGCCGCATAGGCGAGGGCCAAGGCTGCGCCGATCCCGCTGCTCGCGCCGGTGATGAGGATCGATTGCGGGTGGCGCATAAGCGAAACCGATTCTGGTCTTGCAGGAGGTGGCCGCTTGGCGCGGTATGCGGCACCGGATATAGTGGCACTCGGGGTTCGAACCTACAAGATCGGGGGGAGCGTGACGTCGGGCAGCGCCATCGCCAGCATGACCGGATTCGCGCGCGCCGAAACGGAAGTCGGCGGGATGCGGTGGGTCTGGGAGCTGCGGAGCGTCAATGCCCGCAATCTCGACATCCGCTGCCGGCTGCCGGCCGGATTGGAGGGACTCGAGCCGACGTTGCGCCAGCGCATTCCGACCCTCTGCCGGCGCGGCAACGTCACGGTTCAGCTCAGCCCTGCGCAAGGAGCACAGCGACCGATTGCGTTCCGTATCAATAGCGAGATTCTCAAGGCCTATCTCGATGCGATGGCGGCACTTGGCGCAACGGCGATGGATCCCCCGCGCCTGGACGGCATGCTGGCTCTGCCGGGCGTCGTCGAGCGCGAAGATGCGCAAGCGCAGCCGATCGACGAACCGGCATTGCTTGCGGCGTTCGACACGGCGTTGGCGGCATTGTCTGACATGCGCCGGATCGAGGGCGGCCGCCTTGCGGCAATCGCCCAGGCACAGCTTGCCGATCTGGAACGCCTGCAGGCGGCGGCGGCAGCGACGGCAGCCATGCAGCCGGCGGCGCTGAAGGCGAGAATCGAGGCGCAGCTCCAGCCTCTGCTCGAAGCGGTTCCGTCGCTCCCGGAAGATCGCCTCGCCCAGGAGGTCGCATTGATCGCGGCGCGCGCCGACATCCGCGAGGAGCTCGATCGGCTCGCAGCGCATGTTGCTGCGACGAAGGATCTGGTGATGCAGGGCGGGGCCGTCGGTCGCAAACTGGATTTCCTCTGTCAGGAACTTAACCGCGAGGCCAACACGATCTGCTCGAAATCGGCCGATCTGCGTCTGACCGAAATCGGCCTTGAGCTCAAAACAACCATCGAGCAGTTGCGCGAGCAAGTGCAGAACATCGAATGATACGCGCGACCGGATTCGAGCAATGAGCCAACAGGGAATCGGCGAGACCCCATTCAGCATCCGGCGTCGCGGGCTGATGCTGGTGCTGTCTTCGCCGTCCGGCGCCGGCAAGACGACGATCTCGCGCGAGTTGCTGGCGCGAGAACCGGATCTTACGATGTCGGTTTCGGTAACGACGCGGCCCAAACGTCCTGGCGAAACCGGCGGTGTCGATTATCACTTCATCGATCCGACGGAGTTCAATCTACGGGTCAATCGTCGGGAACTGCTCGAGTACGCCAAGGTCTTCGATCACTATTACGGAACGCCGCGCGAGCCGGTCGATGCAGCGCTCGTGTCCGGCCGCGATGTGCTGTTCGATATCGATTGGCAGGGCACGCAGCAACTGGCGGAGAACGCGCGCGACGATCTGGTCAGCGTGTTCGTTCTGCCGCCCTCGACGCGCGAGCTGGAACGGCGCCTCAAGACTCGCGCGCAGGACAGCGACAAGGTCGTTTCCGGCCGCATGAGCAAGGCCGCCGATGAAATGAGCCATTGGGCGGAATACGACTATGTCATCGTAAACAACGATATCGCGGACAGTGTCCGGCAGGTTCAGGCGATACTGCAGGCCGAACGCCTGCGTCGCGATCGGCAGATCGGACTGCACGAGTTCGTCAAGGCGCTGCGCGAGGGGCAGTAGAGCCGTTTCTTTCGCTAAAGGCTCGGGCGAGGGTGCAGAACGCCTCGATCGACAAGGTTTCGGCCCGCGCGGTCGGATCGATCCCTGCTGCGGCAAGCAGACTTTCGGCATCCGGCCCGAGTGACCGCAGCGCCTGGCGCAGCATCTTGCGCCGCTGGCCGAACGCTGCAGCGACGACGCGTTCGAGTTGGTCCGGATCGGCCGGGAAAAGCGGTTCCGCACGAGGTTCGATCGAAATGACGGTGGAAACGATTTTCGGTGGCGGCGTAAACGCCTGCGCCGGAACATCGAACAGGCGCCGCACATTGGCGCGCCACTGCGTCGCGACGCTCAGCCGGCCGTAGTCGCGGCCGCCGGGTCGCGCAACGAGGCGCTCGGCCACCTCTTTCTGGAACATCAGGGTCAGGCTCTCGAAGGCGGTGAGCTGCGGCAGCCAGCGGGCGAGCAGGGCCGTGGAGATATTGTAGGGCAGATTGGCGACGATCTTCCGCGGGGCGCCAGCGAGTTGGACGACATCGATCTCGAGCGCGTCGCCTTCGACAATCTCAAGCCGATTCGGCCACACAGCCTGAAGTTCCTCGAGTGCTGCAATGGCTCGCCGGTCCTTCTCGATGGCGATGACGCGATCGGGTTGCGCTTCCAGCAGCGCTCGCGTCAATCCACCCGGCCCCGGTCCAATCTCGATGACGCAGTGGCCCGTCAGATCGCCGGCAGCGCGGGCGATACGGCGCGTCAGATTGAGATCGAGCAGGAAATGCTGGCCAAGGCCCTTTCGAGCGGTCAGGCCGTGGCGTGCGATGACGTCGCGCAATGGCGGTAGAGCCCGTTCAGGCTCGGCCGCGTCAGTTTCTGATCTGGATGATGGCACTGCGCCGGAGCTCAGCGAGATAATTCTTCGACGCATCGTTGAGCGCCTCGGTCCGGAGTCTCTCCTGAACCTGTTCGCGGCTTGGCGTGAGCGTCGCGCCTTCGAGGCGCTCGCAGATCATATAAACCTCGAAGCCCTGGGTTACTCGATGTGCAAGCGTCGGTTCTTCGATCTCGGCTGCTTCGATCGCGGGACGAATTTCCGGCGGCAGCTGCGACACAAGACCCAGCCCGAGCTGGGGATTGGCGTTCAGTACCGGGTCGATTCGACGCGCGAACGCCTCGAACTCGGCGCAGCCTTCGACCTGGGTCCCGATCGAATTGGCGAATGATTCTGTCTCAGCGACTTCCTCCGCTGTTGCGGTGGAGGCGACTGGAACAGTCATGCGGACCAGTCGGACCTGCGACCCCGAGGCGATTTCTTCGCCTTCGCGTTTGTCCAGAAGAGAAACCAGCAAATAGCCGCTCGTCGTCCGGAGCGGCCCCGCTGTTTCGCCGACCGCAAGATTGGCGACGGCGGCGGCGATTTCCGGTTCGAGGGATTCCCGGTTCAACCACCCGAGAAGGCCTTCATTGAGGGCGCTGGGTGCCTGTGAGAACTGTTGGGCCAGCAACGGGAACGGCACGCCGTTGTGGGCAAGACTGAGCAGACTTTCGGCTGCGGTTCGCGCCTCCGAATCCTGGCCCTGGCTCGATGCGACCAGGAGTTCCGCGACCAGGTATTGCGTCAGGTTCTTTCCGGATTCGATCCGACGCAGACGTTCGTCGATCTGCGGACCGGAAATCTGGATGGTTGAACTGAAGCGCCGCGAAACTGCATCGTTCCATGCCAGCTCGGCGCGGATCTGATTGCGCAAAGTCTCGATCAGGACGCCGCCGCGATAGAGCATCGCTTCGAACTCTTCAACCGTCATGTTGTTGCGACCGGCGACAAAAGTGAGCCGCTCCGTCACCACGACTTCGGGCGCCCTGGTGCCCTCCAGCACGGCACCATGGATCTTCAGCCGTTCGTCGATCAGGATCCGCAATACATGCGGCTGCAGAAGGGCTTCGAGCTGGGGTGTGTTCGGCAGACCGCCCGCCAGAACCACCAGTTTGGTGCGTGTCGCGACATCGAGGATCGTGATGACGTCATCGTTGACCGTCGCTGCGATGCCGACAAGGTTCTGGCCGGCAACAGGCGTGGCGAAGCCGGAACCGGTCAGGAGCAGAAAGATGAGGGCAAAGAGCGATCGGCGCACGGCAATACCGGAAAGGTGGGAGATGGAGGGCTCGGGCGCGCCAATATAGGGACCTGGGCCCGATCCTACAATGCGGCCGCGGACTTCAGAATGGCAGCCCGACATCGCCCAGGTACTTGAATCCGAGCTGGAGCAGGAAATCGGTCGACGGATCAATCTCGTCGTCGCTGTATCGATTGTGGATCGCCGAGAATCGGACCAGCAGGCACTCGTCTTCGTAGGTGAGACCGCCGCCATAGGTCAGGAACGAACTGGCATCGATGTCGTAGCGGCTTACCAGAAACGCTGACCAGGTTTCGCTGAAGCGGGAACTCAGGGTGCCGGTCAATTCTTCCCGGTCGCCGAAATCGTTGCCGCTGCCGTCGATATAGGTATACGAACCGGCGAGATTGAATTCGGGCGGTCCCGCCACGAAACCGATCTCGTTGCGTTCGAACGTCATGCCGTTGGCATCGACCCGAAATCGATAGATCAGATCGAGATACTCCAGCGGGGAGACCTGGATCCGGCCGACGACATCGGAGAAATCGTCACGCAACCCCGATCCTGCGGAGAACGGGTTGTCGCCGCCGAGCCGGATGCTCTGGCCAAAGAACACACTCAACGACGCCCCGTCATTGTCGAGGGACGTCCATTTGATTCCGTAATCGACCCGCTGGCCGCTGTCGACGCGATCGAGACCGGTGAATCGGTCGGGATCGAACAGATGGGTTTCGTCGAACTCGAAATCCTGGCTGTCCTCGTTGGGGATGTTGCCGGTATTGCCGCCGCCGGGGCTCGCGATCAGCGAGAAGATCGGTTCGAGGACCTCGTGCGAGTCGCCGACATGGCGGACCAGCGGAAGGCTCCACTGGAACGCCAGCTGCGGAAAGATGCGACCCTCGAATCCGTCGACCGTCGGACCGCTCGGATCGGGATCGTTGGAACCGGGGTCGACCTGATTTACCCAATAACCATCGCCGCGCAGAGATGCGGTGAACCGGTAGGTGTCGCCCATCGGACCGATGTAGGGCAGCGTCCAGGCGCCTGCGACCGACAGGCGCTGGCTGTCGCGCCCGTCGATCCGATTGAGCGACATCAGGCCGGCATCGAACGTGTAGTACCCGCCGCTGACGCCAGGCTCTGTGATGTGATGAAGCTCGACCAGCGGCGCAACGATCGGCGCTTCTGCGTTGTCGTCAAAATCGCGCGTACCCTGGAAGGCGTAGGCATTGATCGCCGCATAGCTGCGACCGTAAAAACCCTCGGCAAAGGCGCGGCTGGTCAGCGAGCGTTCGGTGCTAAGATCGTAGAGTCGCATATATGTTTTATCGGTTGCGCGCTGAACGTCGAAGCCCCAGCGCCAGTTGCGCGTCAGATCGAAACGGCCGAACGCGTCGATATGGCCGCGAAACTGATCCTCCTTGATCACCGACATACCGCCTTCTTCGTTTTCGCGATCGGCGATTGTGGCGCTCAACGTGGCATTGAAAATGCCATTGCTGACGCGGCGGCGATACTCGCCCATCGCGACAATGCTCTGCTTGGTGGTGACGATCGGCATAAAGGTGATGTCTTCGTTGGGCGCAATTGACCAGTAATAGGCCGGCTGCACAACAAGACCGAGATCGTCCGAAGCGCCGAAATTCGGCGCCAGAAAGCCCGATTGGCGCTCCACGGTCGGGTCGGGGTGCGAGAAATAGGGTGTGTAGAAGACCGGAATGCCGGAAATCTCGAGCCATGCATCCTGATACTCGATGCGCTTTGTTTCCTGATCGTGCACCACGCGAACCGCCTTGATCTGCCAGAGCGGCGCGCGCATACGGTCCTCTTCGCACAGATCGCACGGCGAGAAGACTGCGCGATTAAGCTGGGTCCGGTTTCCCCCGGTGCGAATGGCGGAGGCAGCAGCCATCCGCGAACCGTCGTGCAGCAGCAAGCGTATGCTCTGGATCGCACCTTCGCGCAGATCGTCGGTCAGCTCGACGAAGTCGCCGAAGAACACATCGCCGGTCGGCTCGATGATGCTGACATTGCCCGACGCCGTCACCGTATTGGTGTTCTCATTGTAGGTGACGCTGTCGGCCAGCAGGACGCGATCGCCCTGCGATATTTCGACATTGCCGGTCGCGACCACGACACCGAGCTCCTCGTCGTAGACGAGCTCGTCGGCCAGGAGCAGGGCCGGCCGGTTCCGGTCCGGCAACTCGACCGCGAGTCCGGTGCCGTGTGCCAACAGCATGACCGCCACGGCAAGCGCCAATGCCCATGCCGCCGCGATGTGCCGCCCTAACCTCATCATTCCCCCTGGATTCGAGCCGTTCTGCGCCGCTCATTGTGCCCGATGCGCCGCCCGTCGCAAACACACCTCTCGAAAATTTGTCGTTTCCGGCGGTTGCTTTATTGCCACGGGCCTCTGTGCTAGACGGGGCGGCATTCCGGTAACCCCCGAGGCCCGTCAATGAAAATCGCCTTTGCCAAGCCCGAGTTGCCCAAGAGCGGCACACTTGTCGTAGCCGTCATGGAAGACCGCAAGCTCGGCCCGACCGCCGCCGCGCTCGATCGCAAGACAAAGGGCGCGATCGTGCGGGCAATCGCCGCCAGTCGATTTCGTGGACGGTCTGACGATCTGTTGGCATTGCTTGCTCCAGCGGGTCTCGAGTTCGACCGCCTGGTGCTGTATGGCACGGGCAAACCGGAAAAGCTGAACGATCTCGCACTACAGGCGCTGGGCGGGCGCCTGAATGCCCATCTCAATGGCGCAGGTGCCGATGCGGTGGCTATTGCTGTCGATGCATTGCCGGGTCTCGCCCTGACGCCGGCAGCCGCCGCTGCGGAGATCGCTTATGGCGCAAAGCTGCGGAGCTATCGATTCGACAAATACCGCACCAAGGAAAAACCCGAAGCCAAGCCGACCCTGAAAAAACTGACGCTGCTCACGGAAGAAGCGGCACGTGCGCGTAACGATTTTGAGGTCCGGGAACATATTGCCGAGGGCGTTTTCTTTGCTCGCGACCTTGTCAGCGAACCGGGCAACATCATCCATCCCGAGAGCCTGGCGCGCGAAGCGAGGCGGCTGACCGAACTCGGGGTCAAGGTCGAGATCATGGGCGAAGCGGCGCTGAAGAAGCTGGGGATGAATGCCCTGCTGGGCGTCGGCCAGGGCAGCGCGCGCGAGAGCCATATAGCCGTCATGATCTGGAACGGCGCCGGCGACATGAAACGCAATCGTCCGGTGGCGTTGGTCGGAAAGGGCGTCACATTCGATTCCGGCGGCATCTCGATCAAACCGGCTGCCGGCATGGAAGAGATGAAATGGGATATGGCCGGCGCCGGCGCGGTGATCGGCGCCATGCGAGCGCTTGCCGCCCGCAATGCCAAAGCGAATGTGGTCGGGATCGTCGGCCTGGTGGAGAACATGCCTTCGGGCACGGCACAGCGTCCTGGCGATGTGGTGCAATCGATGTCGGGCCAGACCATCGAAGTCATCAATACCGATGCCGAAGGCCGCCTCGTACTCGCCGATGTGCTCTGGTATTGCCAGGACCGGTTCAAGCCGGTTGCCATGGTCGATCTCGCGACGCTGACCGGCGCCATCATGATCTCGCTCGGCAAGGAACATGGCGGGTTGTTCTCGAACAACGACGATCTGGCGACGGCACTGAATGCGGCGGGCAAATCGGTCGGTGAAACGCTCTGGCGCATGCCGATGGGCGACGCCTACGACAAGCAGATCAACTCCGATATCGCCGACATGAAAAACACCGGCAGTCGATACGGCGGCTCGATCACGGCGGCGCAATTCCTCCAGCGCTTCGTCAACGACGTGCCATGGGCGCATCTCGACATTGCCGGCATGGCCTGGAGCGACAAAGACGCACCGACCGTTCCAAAAGGCGCGACCGCATTCGGCGTTCGCCTGCTCGACCGCCTTGTAACGGACCGTTACGAAAAGAAGTAACGGCCATGGCCGAGGTCCGATTCTATCATTTGCAGCGCTCGACGCTGGAATCGGTTCTTCCAAAATTTCTCGAGCGGATTGTCGATCGAGGCCAACGCGCTGTGGTCATGGCGGATTCGCCCGAGCGGGTTGAGGCGCTCACAAATCAGCTCTGGACCTACAGCGATCGGGTGTTTCTGCCGCACGGCAATGTCCGCGACGGGCACGCTGCACAGCAGCCGATCTGGCTCACCGATGCAGATGAGAACCCGAACGGTGCGCAGGTGCTTTTCCTCAGCGACGGCGCGACATCGTCGAGGATCGGCGAATTCGAGACCTGCGTCGAATTGTTCAATGGCAATGACGAGGTTGCGGTGGCGATGGCACGCGAGCGCTGGCAGCGTTACCAGGCCGACGGTCATGTCGTGATCTATTTTCAGCAGGACGAACGCGGAAGCTGGGAGGAGAAAGCGCGCGGATAGGCGCGCCGACATCCCATGGCAACCGACAACGTGCCCACTTCCGACCGGCCGCGTCTCGCCGATCTGCTCGATGCGGGTCCGCCGCAGACCGGCTTTCCCTACATGCTCCGCCAGTGCCGGCACGGTCCGATGCTGTACAATCGGCACGACCGGTATATCGGCCGGCCGCTCGCCCATTATGGCGAGTATTCCGAAAACGAGATTGCGGTGCTCTCTCAGTTGCTGCGGCGGCAGCATGGGGTTGTCGTGGAAGCGGGGGCGAACATCGGCACCCATGCCATTCCGATCGCCCGGCTGATCGGGCCGGGGGGCCATCTGCATGCGTTCGAGCCGCAACGACTGACGTTTCAGATCCTGTGCGCCAATCTCGCGCTCAACGGCATCGTCAACGTCTCGGCGCATTGGGCGGCACTCGGCCGGATGGCGGGGCGCGCGAAGGTGCCGCAGCTCGATCCGGAAACCGAACAGAATTTCGGCGGTGTCGGAATCGAGTGGGCAGCGGAGGCAAACTCCATTCCGGTCACAACGATCGATGCGCTGGGATTGTCGCGCCTGGATCTGGTCAAGGCCGACGTCGAAGGCATGGAAGGCGCGGTGCTGGAGGGCGGCCGGGAAACCATCCGGCGGCTGCGGCCGGCACTCTACCTCGAGAACGATCGCCGGGACCGTTCGCCGGACCTCATCCGCTTACTCCAATCGTTGGGCTATCGTGCCTGGTGGCACGCGGTACCGATGTTCCGGCCCGACAACTATGCGGGCAATGGCGAGAACATTTTCCGTACCGTAATTTCGCTCAATCTGCTGGCGCTGCCCGCCGAGCACCGCTCGGAGATCGATCTTGCGGCCGTTGCCGGCCCGGACGACTGGCCGGGCGCTACGCGCTCTTCGTCTGGGTAAGTTCCTCCTGCGCCCGGAACCAGGCGGCTTCCGCCTTCGCAATGGCGTCCTCCGTATCCTTTAGCCGCCGCTGCAGTGCCACGATGTCGTCCGGCGGACCGGCATACAGTTTCGGATCGGCAAGCCGCGCCTCGATGACCTGCTTTTCCGCGACCAATGTGTTGAGCCGTCGTTCGGCAGCCTCGGCTGCGCGCCGCACCGGCGCAGCGGCCGCCCGCGTATCGGCGCCTTGTCGTCGGCGATCCCGATCTGCCGCCGCGCCCGCTCGGTCATCGCCCGCATTGCCGCTCTTACGGCCGGCATTCCCGCGGCCGAGCCCGGCCACATAATCGTCGAGATCGCCCTCGAACGGCGCGCATGTACCGCCGTCCGCCAACCACAGCCGGTCGGCCGTCAGGCGGATCAGATGCGGATCGTGGGTTACCAGCAGAACGGCACCGGCGAACGAGTTGATCGCGTCGACCAGCGCGCGTCGTGCATCGATATCGAGATGGTTGGTCGGTTCGTCGAGCAGCAGCACATGGGGTGCTGCTGCGCTCATCAGCGCAAACAGCAACCGTGCCTTCTCGCCGCCGGAGAGCTTGCCGACCAGCGTCTTGGCCTTCTCCTCGCCCAGCCCGAATCGCGCGAGCTGCGCCCGGCAGCGTTCGTCGTTGGCGCGCGGCATGGCGCGTTGCATATGGGCGAGCCCGGTCGCATTGCGGTCCAGTTCGTCTGTCTGGTGCTGGGCGAAGTAACCGATGCGCAGGCGCGTGTTGCGCTGCAGCTTGCCCTCGAACGGCTGCAGCCGCCCGGCGAGCAGCCGCATCATCGTCGATTTGCCATTGCCGTTGACACCGAGAATTGCGATGCGATCGTCGGCATCGATCCGCAGGTCGACGTGGCGGAGGACCGGTTTTACGGGGTCGTAACCGACCGTCACTTCGTCGATCACCATGACTGGCGAAGAAAGTTCCTCGATGTCCGGAAAAGCCAGGGTGGTCGTGCCCGTTTCGATCACCGGCGCCGTCGCATTCAGCTTTGCGATCGCCTTCAGGCGCGACTGCGCCTGGCGCGCCTTACTGGCCTTGTATCGAAAGCGATCGACAAAAGCTTGCATATGCTTGCGCTGTACGTCGGCCTTGGCCGCGGCGGCGCCGGCCTGCATCAGCTGCTGGCTGCGGGTCGATTCGAACGTATCGTAATTGCCGTTGTACGATGTCAGGCGGCGCATTTCGAGATGCACGATGCGATCGACCGCGCGATTGAGCAGCTCGCGATCGTGGCTTACCAGGATCAGCGTGCCGGGAAAATTGCGCAGCCATTCCTCGAGCCATAGCGCGGCCTCGAGGTCGAGATGGTTGGTCGGCTCGTCGAGCAGCAGCAGATCGGGCCTGGCGAACAGCACGGCGGCCAGGGCGACGCGCATTCGCCAGCCGCCGGAGAATTCGCCGACCGGTCGTTGCTGTGCGGCGTCGTCGAAACCCAGCCCGGCCAGAATCCGCGCAGCGCGGGCCGGTGCGCTGTGCGCACCGATACGCAGCAGTTCTTCATGGATCTCGCCGATGCGGTGCGGGTCGGTTGCTGTGTCGGCTTCGATCAGCAGCGCCGCGCGCTCGCGATCGGCGTCGAGCACCGTTTCGACCAGGCTCTTGGGCCCCTCGGGGGTCTCCTGGGCGACGGTCCCGATCCGCCAGCCGGATGGGATATCGATGCTGCCGGCGTCGGGCGAGATTTCGCCGAGCAGCAGGCGCAGCAGCGTCGTTTTGCCCGTGCCATTGCGGCCGACAAGGCCGGCATGCTGGCCGGGCGCGAGCGAAAGCTCGGCATTCTCCAGAAGAGGACGGCCGGCGACGCGGTAGGTGAGGTTGCTGATCCGGAGCATGGCGGGCGGGTCCTAGCATTCCACTCGGCTCAAAGGAAGGGCCGGGCGGTTCAACTCTGCCTCTGCCTCTGGCGGTTGCCGGGGCGCAGCGCAGCCGTTATAAGCACGCGGCTTTCAGAAACTGGAGTTGCAGCAATGGCCGTCG
>JBBDWX010000203.1:0-19505 GCA_040902665.1 Dongiaceae bacterium | reverse complement strand
CGTCGCGATTTCGGTGCCATTGCAGACCGTTTTCTGGAGAACAACAACTGCCGCCGCGAAGATCTCGCCGGCTATGTCTGCCATCCGGGCGGCATTAAGGTCCTTGCGGCACTCGAAGAAGCGTTCGGCCTGGCCACCGGTTCGCTGGCCATCGCGCGCGACGTGCTGCGCAATTACGGTAATCTCTCCGCCGCGACAGTGCTCTTTGTGCTCGAGCGTATGCTCGCTATGGAGCCGAAACCGGGACAGCATCTGATGACGGCACTCGGCCCCGGCTTTACAGCAACCTTCCAGCTCCTGGATATACCGTGAGCGTGGCACCGGTCCGCATTGCAGGCGCGCTAGCATGACTCCGCTTTTCTGGCTTCTCGGCTTCGTCGTCCTGCAGCGCCTGATTGAACTCCTCTATTCACGCCGCAACGAAAGCCGGCTTCTTGCAGCCGGGGCTCGTGAGGTGGGGCGCCGTCACTACCCGCTCATCGTCGCACTCCATGTCGCCTGGATACTCTCGATGGCGATCTTTATTCCGCCCGATACCCCGCTGCGCGGGCCCTGGCTGGCAGTCTTTGCAGCGCTGCAACTGCTGCGCATCTGGACTATCGCCAGTCTCGGGCGGTTCTGGACCACGCGCGTTATGACCCTGCCCGGCGCTCCGCTGATCCGCCGCGGACCCTACAGGTTCGTAAGTCATCCGAACTATTTGATCGTCGCAGCTGAAATTGCTGCCCTGCCCCTCGCCTTCGGTGCATGGAGACTTGCCGCGATCTTCACGGTGGCAAACGCCGCGCTCTTGTGGTGGCGGATTCGCGTCGAGAATGCGGCTCTGGCCGAACGGCGGTCGATGGCTCGATAGCGGGTTCGGCTACTAACGTGCGGGCCAGGTCGTATTGGCATAGGCCGATGCCAAACGCGCGATCGTCGCGGCCGTATCGAGCGCCCCGGCTTCATCCGGCGCCGCTTCCCGGATCAGCAACCGAACATGCACCCGCATCGATGCGCGCGGTTGCTCATAATGCCCGAAGGCATAAGGGTGATAGGCGAACGGGTAATATCCCGGATGCCTGTACGGGTAACGGCGATACGGATTGCCGAAATTGTTGTGCCAGGCATATCCGTAACGATTGCCGTAATAGCCGCCTTCGTCGATCTCCACATCGGCATCGCGGCTCGATTCCTCGACGATGAAAACCGCGTAGTCACGCTCCTGGGCAATCTGCGCGGCGCGCCACAGCGCCAGTTCGTACGCACGACGCTTTTCCGCTTCGATCTCTTCTTCGCGGGACGAATCGCGAAGGCTCGTCCGCAAGACCGGGGTGACATAGTCGACTTCGAACTGATCCGAACTGGCCGAACTGGTCGAATAGCCATATTCGCCGACCGCCCCGACCGGAACCATGGCAGGACGCGGTGCCGGCGCACCGCAGGCGGACACTGCCACGAGTGCCACGGCAACGATCAAAACCTTGTGATTGCAGCGCTTCCGCATCCAACCAATATCGAGTTGAGGAACTGGAACGGCAAGGCCCCTTTCCATGGTTACGGGTCGGTGCCTACTGTTCGAGTGCAACCCGGATCGCCTATCGTTGATTTCCTCAAAGTGGCTGCCGAACTTTGACAGGAGATTGCAATGAATGGCCGCAACCGATTGATACTCCAAGCTACAGCGCTCGCCATCCTGATGACCGGCATGTTCGCTCTGCGCAACGCCGATGCCGACATGCCGCCCGTGATCGAAGAACGCCAGGAGGCGATGAAGTCGCTGGGCGGGCATATGAAAGCGATCAACGAGAGCCTTGAATCGGGCAACCCGGACGGCGCCATCGTTGCGCAACATGCGGCCGAGATCGAAGCGATTGCCGCGGCGATCCCAGACCTCTTTCCCGAAGGCACCAGCCTCGAGGATGTCGAGGGCAAGGTCGGTGCCAAGCCCGAAATCTGGTCCGACTGGGCGGGATTCGAACAGGCGGCGATGGCGCTGGGCACGGAAGCTGCGGCACTCGCGGCGGCGGGCACCGGCGATGCTGCCGCAATGGGCGCTCAGTTCAAGCTGGTCGGCGAATCCTGCGGCGGCTGCCACAGCAAGTTCCGTCAAAAGGTCGAATAGGAACTGTCTTTATAGTTTGGAATCGGAGGGCCGGCGCATTGTCGGCCCTTCGACGTCCCGATCGGACGGCGCAACGGTTTCGCTAGCGCCACAGCGCCTGCGGGTTGTTCAGTACGTCCGGGCTGAGGGCGAGGCAGTAGATGCTCTGCTCCCACATATGTTTGCAGGCCTTCCCGGCATCTTCCTGCGCCAGGCCCACCATTAGCGCCGCAAAACGCGAGACGCCTTCTAAATCCCGCTTGATCACAGCCGGCCGGCCTTTGGTGATAATGCCGTCCAGTTTCGCACGAGCGTCGGTCAGAACTGCCTCGGCCTGCGCCTTGTCCGCAAAGGCACCGAATACAACACCCCAGCCCGGCAGCGTACCGTCGAGCGTGCCATCGGCAGCGACCGACGCACCGAGCTGGCATTGATCCGGCGGCAATCGGAACGGTGGCGGGCCGGCTTCATCGCCCTCCAATGCGTTCGGCAGAGCGGCGAGCCGCGGTGCATCGGGCGTTACAGAGGCCGCAAACGCCGCATCCATCAGACGGGCCATCTCGGCCGTTCTTGAGCCACCGCTCCCGCCGCCGAGAACGACACCAAACAACCGTCTGCCATCGCGTTCCGCCGATGCGACGAGATTGTACCCCGAGCCGCATGTAAATCCGGTCTTCAATCCATCGGCGCCTTTGTAATAGTCGAGGAACTGATTGTAGGTGCCGAGCGATTGGCCATCGTGAATGACATAGCGCCGACTGAAATACTCATAGTAGGCAGGAAAATCGTCGTAGAGCGCGGCAGCGAGAACAGCCATGTCGCGTGCGCTGGTTACCTGGGCATCGTCGGGCAGTCCCGATGCGTTACGAAACACCGTTCGCGTCATGCCGAGAACGCGCGCCTTCAGACTCATCATCGCGGCAAACCGCGGTTCGCCGCCGGCAACACGTTCCGCCAGCAGAGTCGCGACATCGTTCGCCGAGCGCACGATGAGCGCAATGATCGCCTGCTCGACGGTGATCTTTTCGCCGGCGCGCAATCTGAGGCTGACTTCCGGCTGTGCCGCCGCCGTGTCGGAGACAATGAGGACTTCGTCGAGTGCCAGCGTGCCGTTCTCGATCGCATTGAAGGTGAGATAGAGCGTCATCAGTTTGGTCAGGGATGCCGGATGCCAGCGACGGGTCGCCTGCTCGGCAGAGAGAACCGCACCGGTCTCTGCATCGACGACGATGCTGGCGAACTCGCCATCCGCACGCGCCGGCCAAGAGCCGGCGGCCGCGGCGAGAAGCAGCGCTGCAACGAAATAGGCCACCGCTAACAATTTTCTTCGCGACATATTCGGCGGTCGGGTTCCGGTTGGGGCTGCGATGGCGACTGTAAGCGGCGGCCCGTTCACGGTAAAGCGGCGGTCCATGGCCCACCGGCCGCAGAATCCGCCCGCCGCGCCTCCTGCTTTCAAAACATCGCCCAGCGGAGTTCGCACCGAAGCCATTGCCGCAAAGCGGCTCATTGTGGCTCTATGGCCGGGGCAAGGGGCCGGCCGCCGGACCCAAGAAGGATGGGCGCTGATGATCGATCCGGGACTTTATATCGCGTTTGTGCTGGCGACCGCCGTGCTCATTCTGGCGCCCGGCCCGGCCGTATCGCTGATCGTGGCGAACTCGCTCGCTTATGGAACCAGGCGCGCGATGGTCTCCGTCGCCGGCGTTAGCCTGGCAACCGGTGGTTACCTTGTCGTCACGTTTTTCAGCATGGCATCCTTCCTGCTTGTGCTGGCCGAGTGGTTCAATCTGCTGCGCTGGGCCGGTGCCATTTATCTCGTGTGGCTCGGCATCCGACTCTGGATGAAAAAACACGACGACCTGGACCCAACCCTTGTGCGCGCCGCATCGCCGACGCGCCTTCTCGTTCAGGGATTCCTTGTCAACGCGACCAACCCGAAGCTGCTGATCTTCTATGGCGCGTTTTTTCCACAGTTTGTCGACGCTTCTACGCCCCTGCAGCCACAGCTAGCCATTCTGTGCACGACATTTTTTGTCATCGCACTCACTCTAGACACCGGCTACGCAATTCTTGCTGGCCGCGTTCGTCTCTGGTTTCGCACGAGCCGCGCCCGGCAATGGATCGACCGAATCTCAGGCACCTTGTTGATCGGTGCCGGTGTCGGGCTCGCTTTGGTGCGGCGGAGCTGACACGGAGCCTTCAGAGGAAGCCTCGAAGATTATGCCCGTTCGGGATCGCGTTGCCAGATTGTGGAGATCGCCGCGTTCGATCGCGGTTATCGCCTTTGTTGCGTTGCTGGCATACATCGTCTGGATCAGCGGGCCATATCTGCGGTCCACGGTTATCCGTGATGCCGCCGTCACCTCCTGGATCGCATCCGCCCGATCGCCAATTGCCGGGATCCTCGAATACACGCCACGGTTTGCCGGCGAGCGGATCGGCGCCGATCGGCGCATCGCCGTGATTGCAAATCCCCGCATTTTTTCCGAGCACGCGATTGGGATTCAAACCCGGCTCGACCTGGCACGGGCCGAGTTCGAAGCCCTGGAGGCGCGGATTGCTGCGCTCCAGACAATTGTTTCAGAACGAACCACCGTGGCCGAGGCGTACGCCGAAGCGTACATGGCCGATGTCGTCGCCAACATCGAGAACCACCGAGCCCAGATCGCATACCACCGCGATGCGATGGCGCTCGAGATCGATGAAGCTGCGCGTTTAGCAAGCATGCGCGACAGCGGCGCCAGTTCCCAGTCAGAGGCCGACGCAGCGCAAGTTGCGGTCATCGACCGGGAACGCCGCCTGGTCGAGGCCGAAACCGCACTGCAGCGAGCCGAAAAGCGGCTTGCCGCTGCCGCGGCCGGCGCCTTTCTCAGTACGATCGAAGGCATCGACGGTGGCGACGCACAGCGCAGCCTCGACGATGCAAAAATGGCACTGGCATTGGCGGGCGCCGCGTCAGCACCGCTCCAGGCTGAGATTGCCGCGCTGACCGATGCGCTCGATGCAGCCATCGACGTTCATGAGCGTTCCAGCCTGGCAACAATTTTTGCTCCCGAAGGTGCCATGGTATGGAGCCTGCTCATTGGCACCGGCGCCGAAGTCCAGCCCGGTGCAGTCATCGCAACCTGGGTCGATTGCCGGGTCCTCCTGGTCGATGCCCCGGTCTCGGATCTCGAGGCGGCACTGCTTTCACCGGGCGCACCCGCGCACGTCACTTTGGAAGGCGACGACCGCGTTCGCGACGGCACAGTACTGTTCACCCGCGGTGCCTCGGCCACGTTGGCCGGCGACGACCTGGCTGCGATCGCCAAGGGTCGCGGCCCGAACACCGGACAGGCCATCATCGAATTGTCGCCGGACGAGGCCGATATCGCGGAATGTCCGATAGGCCGCGGTGCCTTCGTCAATTTTCCGGGCGTCGGCGTCATCGATTTGCTCGCCGCCCGGCTTCGCCTGTAAGCGTCGACATGACCGCGCGCGCCACCATCACCGCCGATCAGCGCAACAAGGAGAATTCGATCCGGTTCTCGCTGGTGGCCGATTCCCTAATGCTGGCGCTGTTCTTTGTCATTGGCGTTGCCGGCGGCTCGCTTACACTGATCGCAGAGGCGATCCGCGGTGTTTTCATCTTTTCGCTCGAAGCTTTCTCGCTTTTCGTAATGCGCCGCGTCCATCGCGAATCGCTTTTCGACTTGGACTTCGGCACTGGCAAGGTCGAACAGATTGCCAATCTCGTGATCGCTTTCGGTATGCTGATTGGCGCGCTCTGGGTCTTCTACGGGGTATTCGGAATCATTGCCGGCGAGAAACCGCTGGGTTCGCCCCTTGGCTTGATGCTTGCTGCAATCGTTGCATCCATCAATACGTACATCAATGTCGTGGCCTGGGACGTCATGCGGCGTGCGGCGCGCGGCGGCAAATCGATAATCATGCAGGCACAGCTTCGCTCGCGCCATGTCCGCGTGTTCTCGTCGCTGTTCATCCAGGTGACGATGACAGTCGCTGCGGTTTCGTCGGATTCAGTCGTCGCAATTTGGGCCGAAGCCATCGGATCGACCTTCGTTGCCTGTTTCATCCTCTCGACCGTGATCGACATGTTCCGCGCGGGGCTGCCGGACCTTCTCGACCGCTCGATTGAGGAAGAGGCACAGTTCGCCATCAACCGGGCGCTGGCCAAGCATTTCAGCGACTACGACAGCCTCGGCCGGGTTCGTTCCCGTCGATCGGGGCATACGGTCTTCGTCGAGATTATGCTCGGTTTCAATGCAAATCTCTCGATGGCTGAAGTCAATCGACGGATCGCCAAAATCAAAAACTCGATGGAGGCCGAGATCGACAATGCCGACGTTTCGATCCTGGCAACGGCAACCGGCCCGGTCTCGCCTTAGGCCGCTTCGCCATCGCTAGACCGGATAGCCGTATGATTCCAGATCCAATCCGGTCAGCGCGGCCGTGCGCCGATTGCTGTCGGCGAAACATCGACGATCGACGAGTTGCTCGAGTTTATGTTGCAATTTGCGCTCTACGGATCGCTCGACGAAGCCCGGCATGCCGCTTTCGAATACCTGCTTGAACCCGCGATCGAATATCTTCCCAAGCCAGGGCGGCGTGAAGGACGGTCGAAACGAATTCGCCGCGGTTCGGCGGTTGATCCAGGTCATGCGGCGGAACCAGTAGGCCGCAGCATAACCCCGGCGCTGATTCTCGCGGCGTCCTGTATCGATGTCGCCCGGTGCCGCGGTGCCGGCAAAGCTGCAAATGCGCCGAACATATTCCTGCGGATCGTGCGAGAGCATTTCATAGGGCAGCACGCACACCCGGTCGGCACCGAAGACCGATCGGTACATTTCGATCAACCGGTCATATTCCCAGAAATCGATACTGAGGGTCGGCAGGCGCCCGTCGGAGGGCGGAAAGAGATACTGATCGATGTCGTGCCAGCCGCCATATTTAAGGTACTGCAGGTAACTCGACATGAGCATCGAGAACTGCTCCCGGACCACGATCAGGATGCGTGCATTCGGAAGAACGGCCCGAATCCGATCGCGAAGGATTGCACGATCGAAGCCGTTCGAAAGTGGATGCCCGGCCAGCCGCTCATGGCTGACGACCGGCGTGGTTCCCTGCGGCACCAGAAGCTCGGCGATTTCTGCGCGCACCGCGTCGGCATTGAAATTGGATTCGTTCATCAGCCGGTTGTGCTTGTCGTAACAGAGGCGAACACCGATCGCCTTGGCGCGCTGCTTCGGCGTCATGCCGGGAAAGTCGGGCAGATGGAACCCGCAATCGGCGCGTGGAAACAGATGGAACTGCAGCCAGGTCGTGCCGGTCTTGTGCAGCCCGATATGTACGAGAACGTCACTGTCGATCAGTTTCGGCATTCTAACTGAACCGTCTTGCTTTGATGCCTGTCGCACCGGCAGGGGCAACCGTTCTGCCCGCTTTCGAATGGTCGAATGTTTATACCCAATTCATGACGAGATGACAGAAGTATGCACCAGCGATCGGCCCGTCCAGGCTGGGCCGGGGACCCGAAAGGTCCGGAATGTTGTCGGCCGATATCGCCTAAGCGTTTGTTATCCCATAATTGTCATGCAAATCTGGGAACCGGAAAGGGCCGCGCCCGGCATTCTCAGCCGAACGATCCGACCCTTCGCCCAATAAGGACGATCATGAGCACGCCGGACACCTCGATTTTCGATCGCCAACGCTACGCCAGAGCCCTGTTGCCGCCGTTGCAGGCAGAGCCCCTGCCCGGCTGGTGCTATGCGAGCCAGGATTTTTACCGGCGCGAGATCGAACGGGTCTTTCACCGCTCCTGGATCTGCCTCGGCCGGGAGAACGACCTGCCGAATCCCGGCGACTATCGGGCGCTCGAGCTTTGCGGCGCGCGCTTGATCGTCATTCGCGACCAGACCGAAACGATCCGCGTGCTGAACAATGTCTGCCGGCATCGCGGCATGGTGCTTCTGGAGGGCAGCGGCAATATTCCTGCAATCCGCTGCCCCTTCCATGCCTGGGCCTATGGGCTCGATGGCAGCCTGCGCGGCGCAGCGGGAATGGAACAATCGGAAAATTTCGATCCGCGCGACTATGGGCTCGTGTCCTATGACGTGGCGCTCTGGCAGGGCTTTGTCTTCGCACGGCTCGAACCGGGCGGACCGGGATTCGACGCAACGGTCGGCGAACTGGATCGCTATCTGGCGCCCTACAATTTGCCCGCCATGAAGACGGCGCGGACCAGGCATTTCACGGTCGAATGCAACTGGAAGCTCTTTATCGAAGTCTTCATGGAAGACTATCACGTCAACGTCGTGCACAAGGCCTCGATCGCGGGCACCTATGCGAGCCATCCCCCGGAGATAGCGACCGGCGTCAACGGCGAATTCGCCACGATCTGGGACAAGCACCAGGGCACGAGCGCGCTGCTGACCGCCGAGCAGCATCTGTCGCTGCCCATGATCGAGGGTCTGCCGGAAGCTTCATTCGGCACACGCTATGCCTGGGTTTACCCCGCCTTCGCCTTCGCGGCGACAATCGACTGCATGTGGGCCTTCGAGATCTATCCGGAGGGCCCGGCGCGGACGCGCGTCGCGATGAACCTGTGCTTCCCCGAAGAAACGCTGGTGCGCCCCGACTTTGCGGAGAAGTTCGCGCGCTACGAAAAAAGATGGGCCGTTTCGATGGACGAGGACATTGTCGTCCTCGAGGGCCAGCAGCGGGGCATGAACACCGGCCGCTATCTCCCCGGCCGCCTCTCCCATCTCGAACCCGCGCTCAATTCATTCGCCAGCTGGCTGGTGCCGCGCATCGTCGATTGAGCGGGCGATTACCGCCGCGAATGGGTCCGGCGCAAGCCCCTTCTGTAGGACCCAAGCCCGTGCCTAATATGCGATGCAAACGGCGCAGGGGCCGGATCGGCCTACGGTCCCCGCCGGACACGAAGGAGAACCATCCATGACATTCGACTTTTTAAGAACCTGCATGCGCGGCGCCGGCAGACTCGCGGCCTCGCTGCTGGCGGCGTTCCTTGTTGTCGGCGCCGCTGCAATGCCGGCATCGGCCGAGGACGACACGGTCGAGGCGTTCTCGTCCTGGGAGGCGAGCGGCCACATCTATCCGACCGGACCCGAGGAATCGACCTTCGTCGGTGTGCTCTCCGGCATCCTCTACGTACGCGACAAGGAGAACACGATCGATGCCGGGCTGATCATGTGTCCCGGCACCGTCACCATCGACACAACCGACGGCAGCCAGCACGGCACGGCGAAATGCGTGATCGTTACGCCGGAATCGGACCGCGTCTTCGGATCGTTCGAGTGCGAGGGCATCTATAATGCCGGCTGCGCCGGCGAGTTCACCATCACCGGCGGCACCGGCAACATGGCGGGCATCACTGGCGGCGGCCCGATCAGGCTCCAGAGCGCGTTCGCGAATGCCGCTTTGGTACCCGGCAGCATCATCGACCAGACAGCGGCCGGGCTCGCGCTCTGGCCCGCGCTTTCCTACCAGCTGCCCTAAGCCGCGGCGACGATCATGAAAAAGTACAGTAGTAAATTTCGGAGCACCCAAATGAACCCGATCGACGCGCTGCGGCGCGGCAATTTCCGACTCGCCACCATCGCCACGGCGCTGACGATCGCGCTTGGCTTCGCCGCGTTGCCGACGCACGCGACGGCGCAGAGCACACCGATCATCTATCCCTCGCAGGGCCAGAGTACGCAGCAGCAGAGCCAGGACGAAGGCGAGTGTCGTAACTGGGCGCAGCAGCAATCCGGTTTCAATCCCTATCAGGCGGCGCCGACCTATAGCGGCGGTTCGTCCGGCAACGGCGAGGTCCTCCAGGGCGCAGGGCGCGGCGCACTGCTCGGACTGGTCGGTGGCGCGATCGGCGGCGATGCCGGCAAGGGTGCCGCGATCGGCGCCGGTGTCGGCGCAACCGTCGGACTGTTCCGGCGGCGCGACAACCAGCAGGCAGATTCGGCCGCACAGCAGCAGGCAACGGCGCAGTACAACCAGGGCATGGCGAACTTCAACAGTGCCTTCGGGACCTGCATGCAAGGCCGCGGCTATACGGTGAACTGAGGACAGCGAATGTACGGGCCGCTGCCCGCGCACGCATTGAAGACCGGAGGACCGATTACAACCACAAGCGACCGCATTCGAGACTCAGCGGCTTGTCGCCTGCCGAGTTCGCTGACCAACTTAACTCCGCCCGGAAGGTCGCGCGCCCGCCGGGGCATCGGCAGGCGGCAAAACGGCTCATAAGTCTTTGAAAATATTGGTGAGCCCGCCGGGACTCGAACCCGGGACACCCTGATTAAAAGTCAGGTGCTCTACCAGCTGAGCTACGGGCTCCCCGGGCGCATCGGGCACGAGGCCCGGCTGCCGCGCGGAACGGCGCCGGTCTAGCACGGCCGGCTGGGTCGACCAACCGGAAATGGCCCTCGGGCCGGGCTCCCGGCAAGGTCCCGGCCCATCCGCCAGCCTCCAGATCGCCTGCCGCCCCGAGGTTCGACCACCGACCGCGCCGGATCGAAGCCGGTCACGGCGGCGGTATCTCCGCCCCATGCCTTTGTGGAACTATCGGTGCGAACAGGAATGCGAGGCAGAACATGAACGACGAAATCCGGGCGATTCTGGATGGCGCCGCGACACCGGATGAAAAGCTGAGGGCGCTGATGCCGGCTTTTGCGCGGGCGCTGAATTGCGAGCGCTGCGTCATGTTTCTGCGCGACCCCGAAACCAATCGCGGCCGTGCCGTGCATCGCTGGGCCGCGGCGCCCGCGTTCGAATTGCGCCGCGCGGATCGCGGCTGGGAGGCGATGCCGGCAACGCTTCTGGACGACGATCCGATGTATGCCGAAGCGATGGTTAATCCCGAGGCACTCTATATCGAGGATATCGAAACGGCCGGTCCGGCCTTGCTCAACGCTGCCTATGAGCGGGAACATTTCGGCCATCGCGCCCTGGTCCACGCGCCGGTCTGGCACGAAGGCAAGATGTACGGCATTCTCGAGCCGTCCTCGATGACGGAGCCGCGCATCTGGAGTGCCGCAGACAAGGCGCTGGTTGCCGCCGTACAGGCGCGCATCGGACCCGTCGTAGCCGCTTTCGTGCGCGCCGACGCCGGTTGAAAGCTTGTTGGAGCCGATACCGCCTGTGCCTCACTCAGAATTCAGACGACACCGGCGGGGATCGGTTCGCCCGGTTCCAGAATGTCGCTCGTAACCGAGACGATCCACCATCGTCCGCCCTTGTGGATCAGCTGAAAGATGTTGAGCGCCGTATAAGGCGCCGTGTCGCCGAACTTCATATGGAAGATCACCCGGGATTCGGCGACGTTTCGGTACACCAGATCCCTGCGCTGGACGATGCTCTCCGAATAACCGGCCTCTTTCATGCCCTCGCGCATCTGCCGGACCATGTAGGCATCGAGATCCATCACCGTGATTTCGGGATCGCCAGGGAACAGACGAAGCGTCAGCAATGCCTCCGGCAGGAACAGGGAGCGGAAGCGTTCCCAGCTCGGACCGCCGCCTGGTTCAAACGTGACGTCGTCGTAACAGGCCTCGATGATGGCGGTGAGCGACGTCGTGATCGGGTCGGCTGTCATGGCGACGGCCTCCAGGTTCGAAGGTTACGACTGTCCAGTGTAGACGAATGACGGAGCCGTCGTGCCCCTGGAAAAGCCCGAGCCGCGCGCACATCACCGCCCCGGAATCGCGTCCCGGTCGCTGAGATAGGGCAGCGTCGCCCGCGCCGAGCCGATCAGCCGCGGGTCGAGTTCGGCGCGCAGCACCTCTTCGCCCGAACCGGCGCGCGCGATCTCGCTGCCATCGGGCCCGATCGCACAGCTTTCGCCGAGATACTGCCAGTCGCCTTCCTCGCCCGCATAGTTTGCGTAGACCAGGAACACGCCGTTCTCGAAGGCCCGGGTCGGGATCATCTGCCGCGCAACAAAGGCCCATTTCGAGCGCAGCGCCGTCGGTGCCACGACGATCTCGGCGCCGCCCAGCGCACAGGCGCGCACCGCTTCCGGAAACTCGACGTCGTAGCAGACCAGCAGACCGAGCCTGTAGCCGGCCAGCTCGAAGAAGGTCAGCCGGCCGCCGCGGCCGAAGGTCTCGCGCTCGTAGTCGCTGGGAAGCTGCAGCTTGCGATGATTGGCGATGCGCGTGCCGTCCGGCCCGATGCAGGCGACGGCATTGTACCGGCTGCCGCCGTCCAGCTCCGGATACCCATACAGGATTGCGGTGCCGAAGCGCTTGGCGAGTTCGGCGATCGCGCGCGCCGACGGCCCGTCGGCTGGCTCCGCCCGCTCGCGCACCAGCGCGCCGATATTGTAGCCGGAGAGAAAAAGCTCCGGGCAGCAGACGAGATCCGTCGTGCCCGCCCCGAGTTCCGCCAGCACGGATTCGAGCCGCTCGATGCGCTCGGCCGGAGTCTCGTCGCGCGCCCGATACTGCCAGACCGCCACCCGGAATGGCGCCCGCGTGTCCGGCACCGGTTGCGCTTCGTCTGTACCGGGTGCGGCGCTGCGTTTCGGATCGAGCCTGTCGTTCATCTCGCCTGCGCTTGTCGGAGTATCGCGTCAGCCGTTCAGCACGGCCAGCTCGCGTGGATAGTTCGTCAGATATTCGAAACCGGTTTCGGTTACGACGACGGAATCGCCAATTCGCCCGCCGAATTTGCCTTCAACCGTAACGCCGCCATCGACCGCAAACGTCATACCCGGCCGCAGCACGGTCTTGTCGCCTTCCTTCAGTTCGGGTGCTTCCAGATAGGCAACGCCGATCGACCGGCCGGTGCGATAACCGGGCGAGAAGCCATTCTGACGATAAACTTCATTCGCCGCCGCGGCGACGCTTTCGGCCGTTACGCCGGCCCGCATCGACTTGAGCGCGGTCTGCTGCGCCTTCACGGCGGTTTCCTGCACATGCGCAGCCTCGTCGCTGACATGACGGATGAAGAATTGGCGGTCGAAGCCGAGTTTGTACTGCTTGAACTGCACCATGTTGCAGAAGCAGAGATAGACCGGGTCGCCCGGTTCGAGCGACTTCATGCTGGCCCGACGGTGGACCATCGACGTATCAGCGCCGGATTGAATGATCTGCAGATTGTGGATCATCGGCGACACGAACGCCTCCCATCCCTTGCCGGTCAGGAAGCCCGCGGCCTTGCGCGTTCCCGCATTGATGACGGCAAGGGCGACCTCGTATTCCGGCACGCCGGCAGCCATCGCGTTCTTCGCGCCATCCATCATCGCGGCCGCGATCGCGCCGGCCTGCCGCATGACCTCGATCTCCAGCGGCGACTTGATCATCCGTTGCTCGCCGAGCAGCGGCGCAATGTCGCGCAGCTTTGCATCGGGATAGCGCTCGGCGATGAACGCGGCGACCGGCGCCGGAAGTAGTTTAATTTCTAAACCAATTTCGCGAGGCGCCGCCTCGCCGATCGCGGCGGCCAGTATATTGGTCCAGTAATTGGGGCCTGAATCCTCCCAAGACCGGACATCCTCGATCCAGGTCATCGCGGACACCATCTCGGTTTCCATCAGCGGCGTCACCACGATGGGCGCCGCGTCGGCCCGTAGCACCAGCATGGTCGGCCGGCCGAACTCGATCCCGAGATAACCCCAGAATCCCGCGAGGTAGGCGATCGAGCTCTCGTCCGTGACGATCGCGAGCCGAAGGCCCGCCTCCTTGAGCCGCGTCTGAAATTTCGATGTGCGCGCGCGGGCTTCGTCCAGCATCTGTCGGTTTCTCCTCGATGGCGCGGCCCACTGCCGGCGTCCCTGCTGTATGCAGCAATGGCGCTCGCCCCGAAAAAGGTCAAGCAGAATTGCGTATCCGCCCCGACCGTCTTATAGATGCTGCATACACCTGCCCGGGAGCGTTTGCCATGACCGCCCAGCCCCGCTCCGCCGCCACGGCGACCACGACAAAAGCCGCTACCGAAAGCCCGCGGCCGGGCATCCGCTTCGATGCCGGCCGCCACCCGCGCGCCAAAATCGGCTATGTGCTGCTCGCGACCGAGCAGACCATTCAGGACGATGCGATGCGGCTGCGGCCCGAGGGTGTCGGGATCCATTTCGCGCGGGCCGCCATTCCCGACAGCATCACCAACGCGACGCTGGCCGCCCAGGCCGATCTGCTGGCCGATGCGGCGGCGACCCTGCTGCCCGACGGCAGCCTCGACGTCGCCTGTTATGCCTGCACCTCGGGCAGCCTCGTCATCGGCGAGGAACGCGTGTTCCACGAGCTGCGCCGGGGCGCGCCCAATGCCAAACCGACGTCGCTGATCACCGGGGTCATTCGCGCATTGCGGGCCCTCGGCGCGCGCAGGATCTCGGTCGGCACGGCCTATCTCGACGAAATCAACGCCCGCGAGGCCGCCTATCTCGAACGGGCGGGCTTCGAAGTGCTTGGAATCGAGGGGCTGCGGCTCGAACGCGACAGCGACATGGTGCGGGTTGCACCGGACTATCTGGCCGAGTTCGCGGCCTCGCTCGATCGGCCGGACGCCGATGCCGTATTCGTCTCCTGCGGTGCCTTGCGCATGCTGGATGTCGTCGATTCCATCGAACGGCGCCTCGGAAAGCCGGTCGTCTGCTCCAACCAGGCAATGATCTGGGACACGCTGCGGCTGGCCGGTATCGACGACCGGATCGAGGGATACGGCCGGCTGTTCCGCGAGCACTGAGCGGCATGCCTCAAGACACCGCCCGGCCGGTCCGCCGGGCCGATCCCGAGACGATCTACGCGGAAATCCGCGACCGCATCTGCCTGCTGGTCTACCCGCCAGGCACGCGGCTGCGCGAGGGCGCGCTCGCGGCCGAATTCGGCGTCAGCCGCACGCCGATCCGGGAGACCCTGCAGCGCCTCGCCTTTCTCGGTCTGGTCGAGGTCCGCAATGGCGTCGGCACCATCGTGACCGAGCTCGACCGGAGCGAGATCGTCGATCTCTACCGGATGCGGCTCAAGGTGGCGGAGCTGATCGGCGAGATGTCGCCGCGACCGGTGACAGCGGACCAGATTCGGGACGTCGGCGCGCTCCTGGTTCGCGCCCGCGCACTCGAGGGGCGCTTCGATGCGCGCGAGTACTGGCAGATCAATCACCGGATGCATTTCATAATCGGGGCGATCATCGGCAATGCCGGCCTTCGCCGCATGTGGGACCAGTTCTACTTCCAGATCGCGCGCGTCTGGTATGGGGTCATCCGCGAGCTCGGGCCGGAGACCGCCCGGATGCTGGTCGAGGAGATCGGCGACGTCTTGCGGGCGATGCGCGAGAACGATGCTGCCGCAATCGGGTTCATCCAGCGCAACTACATCGCATATGGGCTGAAGCGCGTTCTCGCCGAGTACGGAGACGCAAGCGCGAGCGGACCGGATATCGGTGCCGGCCCGCTTCGCTGACCGGTTAGGCTTTCCGGCCGTTCTCTTCAGCGACCCGGGCGACCAGCCGTTCGGCCACGCGCGGGGTGAGGAACGGCGTGACGTCGCCGCCCAGGCGGCCGATTTCCTTGACCAGGCGCGAGGAGATGAACTGGTGGCGTTCGGAGGCCATGAGGAACACGGTTTCAATGGCGGGCTCCAGTCGTGCATTCATAGCCGCCATCTGAAACTCGTACTCGAAATCCGATACGGCACGAAGACCCCGGATCACCATGCCCGCCCCGACTGCCTTCGCGAAATGCATAAGCAGCGTGTCGAAAGATCGCACCTCGATATTGCGGCCGTTATTGAGGTCCTGGATTTCGGCCTCGAGCATGGCCACGCGCTCCTCCAGGGTGAAGAGCGGCCCCTTGCCGGGATTGATCGAGACCGCGATGACCAGACGGTCTACCAGACGGGCGGCGCGCCGGATCACGTCCATATGGCCATTGGTGATCGGATCGAACGTGCCCGGATAGAGCGCGACGCGTGCCTCGGCCATGTCTTTCCCCGCCGTTCTGCCCGGCCGGTGACGGTTGATACCGTCCCGCCGTTTCTTGCCGGCAAGCTACCGGATTATTGCAGTTGCGAAAAGGCCGCTGCGCCGCGGCACGAGCGGGCGGGCTGGGGAAAACCGATGCCCCAAAAACAAAGCGCCGCGGTCGTTTCCGACCCGCGGCGCGAAATCTAAGCTCCGGTGGCGATCATAGCCACCGGGAGGATAGCCGTATCAGGCGACGGCGCGTCGCTGCTGACCCTCAAGAAATTGGCTAGGGCGGGTGTTGCCCGACGGCTGCGCCTCCGAACGCTGCCACGATGAGAGCTGCAGCTTGTCGATCTCCAGCTCGTGGATCCGGTCGGCCTGGTTCCAGATCTGCTTGGCCTGCTGCTGGCTCAGAATCTTCAGGCGCTCGACTTCTGCAGCCAGCGGCTTCTGACCGAACTTACCGATCTTCCAGCCCATGGCCGTGCCGACAAGCATGCCTGCAAGCAATGCCGGCGCGCTGAAGAGGATAATTTCGATCATATTAATGGACCTTCTCGTCCCGTGAGGCGTTCGTCCCGCCTCTGTCTGTTTCGTTCGTCGATGCAGACTGGCACGTCTCGGATTGCAGGCCGGTGGCCAAGCCTTGCAACCCGTAACCACACGATTGCGACGGACCTTTGCCCTGCCCCCGCAATCTCGATGGTAAAGCCATAGTATAGTATTCGTCGGTATAGGTCTTGCGAAATCGACACTATACCGATGCCGCGACGGAACGTCGCAGGGTCCAACTCAACGGCGGTTTATCGAACAATCCAATCCAAAACTGGAATCGCGTTTATTCGAGGTTTTACAAGGTAATATAAGACTTACCTCATGTTTTTGTTCCGCCAATAACGGTTTGTGGGTCCGAAGCCAGGGGGTCGTGGTCCCAATTCCACCTTCCGCTGACGCCTTTTCCAGAGAAGCCGAAAGCGCTCAGGCGCCTTACGCCTCTGGAACCGACTCCGGATCCAGCGGCTCGGCCGGGTCCGGTCCTTCTTCGGCCTCGGTCGTACCGCCCTCCTCTGTCCCCTCGGCCTCGCCGAGATCGGGCAGATGGGCAACGGACACGACGGTCTCTTCTTCCTCGACGCGGAAGATCACCACGCCCTGGGTCTTCCGGCCGGCGATCCGCACGTCGTCGACCGGACAGCGGATAAGCTGCCCGGCATCGGTCACCAGCATGATCTGATCGCTGCCGCGCACCGGGAAGGAAGCCACAACCTCGCCATTGCGCTTCGAGCTCTCGATGTTTGCAATGCCCTGCCCGCCACGACCGGTAATCCGGTACTCGTAGGCCGAGCTGCGCTTGCCGAAGCCCTTGGCGGTGACGGTGAGGATCATCTCTTCCGCAGCTTCGAGTTCGGCAAAACGATCCGTCGGCAAAAGATTCAGCGCGTCCGTCTCAATCTCCGCGTCTTCCCCCGCACGGCGCCGCGCATTCGCCATTCGGATGTAAGCCTCGCGCTCCGCCGTATCGACATCGACATGGGTAAGAATCGACATCGAAATGACGCTGTCGCCTCCTGCGAGCCGTATCCCACGGACGCCGGTCGAGGTTCGGCCGGTGAAAACCCGGACGTCCGGGACGGCGAACCGGATACACTTGCCCTGTCTCGCGGCAAGCAAGACATCCTGGTCCTCGCTGCAGACCCGGACATCGATCAGCGTGTCGCCTTCGTCGAGCTTCATCGCGATCTTGCCGTTGGCCATTACATTGACGAAGTCGGACAGCTTGTTGCGCCGGACATTGCCGGTTGCCGTCGCAAACATCACGAACATCGAATCCCAGCTCGCCTCGTCCTCGGGCAGCGGCATCACGGCCGAGATCGTCTCGCCATCGCCAAGCGGCAGCAGATTGATCAGCGCGCGGCCCCGTGCCTGCGGCGTACCCTGCGGCAGCCGATAGACTTTCATTTTGTAGACCATGCCGTCGGTCGAGAAGAACAGAACCGGCGTGTGCGTGTCGGCAACAAAAATCTTGCTGACGAAATCCTCGTCGCGCGTCGACATCCCGGCACGGCCCTTGCCGCCCCGGCGCTGCGCGCGATACGCCGAGAGCGGAACACGTTTGATGTAACCGCCATGCGTGACGGTAACGACCATGTCCTCGCGCTGGATCAGGTCTTCGACGTCGTGCTCGAACTCGATTTCCTCGAGGGCGGTGCGTCGTGGCGTACCGTACTGCTCGCCGATCTGCTTGAGTTCGTCGCGCAAAATCTGAAGCCGCCGCGGCCGCGAGCCGAGAATATCCAGAAAATCCTTGATATTGCCGGCCAGCTCTTCGAGCTCCTCGGCGATTTTGCCGCGTTCGAGCCCGGTCAGGCGCTGCAGGCGCAGATCGAGAATGGCGCGCGCCTGCACGTCGGACAGGCGATATGTGCCATCGGCAGCGACCACATGGCCGGGCTCGTCGATCAACGCCACCAGCGGCGAGACATCGCCGGCCGGCCACGCCCGCGCAATGAGCTGGTCGCGGGCAGTATTGGGATCGGGTGCATTGCGGATCAGCGCGATGACCGCGTCGATATTGGCAACCGCGATGGCAAGACCGACCAACACATGTGCCCGCTCGCGGGTCTTGATGAGATCGTGGACGGTGCGCCGTGTAATAACCTCCTCGCGGAACACCACGAAGGCCTCGATCACCTCCTTGACGTTCATCAGCAAGGGCCGGCCACCGGTCAGCGCCAGCATATTGATACCGAAACTGGTCTGCAGCGGCGTATGGCGATAGAGCTGGTTCAGGACCACCTCGGTCATCGCATCGCGCTTCAATTCGACGACGACACGCACGCCCTCGCGATCGGATTCGTCGCGGATGTCGGAAATACCTTCGATGACCTTGTCGCGTACCGTTTCGGCAATGCGCTCGATCATGCGCGCCTTGTTCACCTGATAGGGAATCTCGGTGACAATAATTGCTTCCCGGTCCTTGGGCAGCGCTTCGATGTGACTGCGTCCGCGCATTACCACCGACCCGCGGCCGGTATGATAGGCTTCGCGAATGCCGGCGCGGCCCAGGACGAGACCACCGGTCGGAAAATCCGGACCCGGCAGATGCGCCATGAGTTCGTCGATCGTCAGCGCCGGATTGTCGATCAGCGCGATGGTCGCGGAGCCCACCTCTGAAAGATTATGGGGCGGAATGTTGGTTGCCATGCCGACGGCGATGCCGCCCGCGCCATTGACCAGAAGGTTGGGATAGCGCGCCGGGAGGACAGTCGGCTCCTGCTGCGATTCGTCGTAATTCGGCTGGAAATCGACCGTATCCTTGTCGATATCGTCGAGCAGCGCCGTCGAAACGCGGGCCAACCGCGCCTCGGTGTAGCGCATCGCTGCGGCCGGATCGCCGTCCATCGAGCCGAAATTGCCCTGCCCCTCGACCAGCTGCAGCCGCATCGAGAAATCTTGCGCCATGCGCACCATGGCATCGTAGATCGCGGAATCGCCG
>JBBDWX010000202.1:0-19635 GCA_040902665.1 Dongiaceae bacterium | reverse complement strand
GCTGCTCTGCGTACCGGAAAACTTCAAATGGCTGCCAACCAGCTCGATCTCGAAGGCGACGTTGCGCGATCCCGACAGCAGATACGATCTGCAGACGGCGATGCGACAGCATCGCGAGATGACGTCTGCCTACGAAGATGCCGGCGTCACCGTGCACCACATCGTGACCGACCAGGCGCTGCCCTATCAGGTCTATGCGCGCGACAGTTCGTTCATGACGCCGTGGGGTGCCGTCGTGACGCAGATGGCGCAATGGTGGCGGCGCGGCGAATACGGCCCGGTCATCGACTTCTATCAGTCGAAAGGCGTTCCGATCTGGAACAAGATTACAGCATCGGCTTTCGAGGGTGGCGATTTCGACATCATCGAACCTGGATGCGTGCTGATCGGATTCTGCGGCGAACGGACTCAGGAGCCCGCCGCCCAGCAGGTCAAAGGCTGGCTCGAGAAAGAGGGCTGGGAGGTGCGCCTGGTGCCGATCGCCGAGCATTATGTGCATATCGACCTTATGGTCTGCATGTTGGCCGACAAACTCGCAGCCGTCTGCGTCGATACGACCGACCCCAAAGTTCTCGACTGGCTCAAGGCAAAAAAGATCGAGATCGTCGAAGTCAGCTATCGCGACACGATGGAACTTGGCTGCAACGTGATGGCGCTGGGCGACGACAAGGTGATTTCCACTTCGCGCAGCAAGGATCTCAATGCCAAGCTCAAGGCGCGCGGCTTCACCATCTACGATCCCGAAGTCACGATGTTCACCAAGGGCGGCGGCGGTGTTCATTGCATGGCGCAAGCGCTGCGGCGCGACTTCGTCTGACATGCAGTAATGCCGGACCCCCGCATGACCAGGACCGAAGGCGGAATCGGGCTGCAGTTCCGGAATGTTGCCAAGCACTATGGCACGGTCCGGGCGGTCGACGGCGTCGATCTGGATGTGCCGCGCGGCGAGTTCCTGACGCTGCTCGGGCCTTCGGGGTCAGGCAAGACCACGATGCTGATGATGATCGCCGGCTTCATTCAGCCGACGGAAGGCCGCATCCTGCTCGACGGACGCGACATCACCGAGCTGCCGCCCGAGAAGCGGAATTTCGGCATGGTGTTCCAGGGCTATGCGCTGTTTCCGCATCTTTCCGTTTTCGACAACGTCGCCTTTCCGCTCAAGGTCCGCCGCAAGTCGCAGGCCGAAACGCGCGAACGCGTCGGTAAGGTGCTGGATCTGGTCCAACTCGACCATCTCGCCGATCGCAATCCGCGCCAGCTATCCGGCGGCCAGCAACAGCGCGTGGCCCTCGCCCGCGCGCTTGTCTTCGATCCGGAAATCCTGCTGCTGGACGAACCGCTCGGCGCGCTCGACCGCAAGCTTCGCCAGGAAGTCCAGATCGAGTTGAAGGAACTGCACCGGCGCGTGCGGACGACGTTCATCTATGTGACACACGATCAGGAAGAAGCCCTTTCGATGTCGGATCGCATCGCGATCGTGCGCGAAGGAAAGTTCGTCCAGATCGGCTCGCCCGACGAGCTTTACGAACGGCCGAAGACGCGATTTGTCGCCGGCTTCCTTGGCGAGAGTAATTTCCTCAAGGGCCGCGTGAACGGGGTTGCCGGCGGCGACATCAGCTACGACATCGGCGGGGCCGGCTATCGCCAGAAGGCGAACGGGCGGCTGCCTGCGGCTGGCGAAAAAATTCTGATCGCCATGCGACCCGAGAAACTGATTGTCGATGCCGATCGTCCGGCCGGAAGCGCCAATGCGATCGAAGGCACGGTCCGAAACTGGAATTATTTCGGCAGCAGCTTTCATATGACGCTCGACCATCCCGGCATCGGCGACATCGTGGTATCCACGCCCGCCTGGCGAACCCGGATCACACCCGAGAACGGCGCCCGTCTTTGGGTCGGTTGGGATACGGACGCGGGCGTCGTCGTCGACGACGACTGACCGAAGCGCCATGCCGGCGGTCGAAACCCTCCCCGCCCGTCTCTATTGCGACCCGGCGAACTTCGCCGAGGAACAGCGCCTTATCTTTCGGCGGCACTGGGCTCTGATCGCGCATCACGGCCAGTTGACGGAACCGGGTCGTTTCGTCACGGCCGAGATCGCGGGGCGGCCGGTCTTTGTGCTGCGCGGACGCGACGGCAATCTGCGCGGTTTCCACAATGTCTGTCGTCATCGGGCATCGCCGCTGCTGCTTGAGGCTTCGGGGCAGTGCGGCGTGTTGCGCTGCCCCTATCACGGCTGGCTTTACGACCAGACCGGCGCTCTCAAAAAGGCGCCGGGCTTCGAGGAGGCTGCGCTCGATGCCGAGCAGTGGGGGCTATGGCGGATGCGCGTCGAAAGCTGGAACGGGCTGGTGTTTGCCTGCCTCGACGACAACGCGCCGCCGTTGATCGACTGGCTCGGCGAGATCGTGGCGATTGCCGCGCAGTACCCGCCGATCGAGAATCTTCGCTATTTCGGCGAAACGCTGCACGCGACGCCGACCGACTGGAAGGCCTATGGCGACAATAGCTGCGAGGGCTATCACCTCAGCCATGTGCATCGCGATCTGAGCGCCTTGCTGGTCAGGGAGAACACCCGCATCGAACCGGTCGAGAACGGGCAGTTCGTCCGGTTCGATGTGGCCTACGATCTCGGCGATGGCGCGCCGCCCGCACCGGGCACGTGGATCTACAAATTTCCGGCGACGCTGATGGTGTTGTCGACGCGGAGTGCGACCATCGACCAGGTGACGCCACTTGCGGCGGGTTCCATGCGAATCTTCCGTTGGCTCTGGCTTTCGCCCGAGCGCAACGACGGCGAAGCGGCGCTCGGCTTCGCCGACAGCGTGTTGCGCGAGGACATGGCGATCAGCAACCTCATACAGCGCAATCTCGCTGCCGGCGTTTACGATCGCGGCGTGCTGTCGAGCGAACGCGAACCCGGCACCATCGCCTTCCAGCGCTGGTACCGCGAGGCGATGGCGGCGTAGCCGCGCCCTACCGTGTCATCGCGATAATCTCGATTTCGATCATCATCCCGACATAGGCGAGCGCCGGCAGCGGAATGCCGGTCGAAGTCGGTCCGGGTTCGGCAAAGCAGCCCGAGCGGATTTCGAGATTGGCGTGAAGCTGGTCGGCCGAAGCACCGCCTTCATAATAGGCGGTCACCTTGACCACGTCGTCGAAGCCGAGCCCGTGCGCTGCGAGCACGCGGCCGATCATTTCCATGCTGATCGTCGTCTGCGCGACGAGATTGCCGGGCTCCATCACCACGCCCTGGGGCGTGAGCGCAACCTGGCCGCCGAGAAACACCATGTTCCCGCAGCCGATGCCGTGTTTGTACGGCAGATGGATCGGCCAGTCCCAATGACCGTCGGGCCAGCTATGGCGCTTCGGCAAGCGCGCGCCATCCTCGCCGCGCATGGCGATCACGTCGCTGCGGATCATGTGGCCCTTGCGCCAGTGGCGCGGCAGCGGAATGCCGGTCGCCGCCGGGCCCGGTTCGCGAAAGTAAGCGGCCCGCGCGCGCGCCGCCCCTTCCCAGTCCTCGAAACGGCCCGCGCCCTGGTACCAGTTCTTGATCTTCACCACGTCGCCGAAATCGGCGCCGAGCCTGCCGAGCACCAGCCCGATCCGGTCCATCACCGCGCCCATCTGCGGCACGATCTCGCCCGCATCGAGCAGCGCGCCCGCAGCGTCGATCGGGTCCTGACCGCCGACAAAAATCATCTCGCCGCATTGCAGCCCGTGGCTGAACGGCGCCGGCAGGGGCGCGAGCCCGGTCGGGTCGACCGCGCGTCGTGGCAGGCGACCACCGTCGGCCGCGCGCATGGCAACCGCCTCGATCTCGACCACCATGCCATCGTAGGCAAGCGCCGGCAGCGGTACCGCCGAGACGACCGGCCCCGGCGCGCCGCCGGGCAGGGCAACCGCCATGTCGGCCAGAAGCTGCGCCTCGTCGGCGCTGCCGTCGGTTGCATAATAGGCGACCAGTTTGACCAGATCGCCCATATCGGCGCCGAATTCCGCCAGAACGCACCGGATACTCTCCATCACGGCTTCGGTCTGCCGGCCGAGTGCGCCCGGATGCTGGACCTGCCCGGCACTGTTCAGGTCGACCTGGCCGCCGACAAAGATCATCGGCCCGGCTCTCAGCCCGTGCTTGTGCGAGACGTGAATCGGCCAGTCCCAATGGCCTTCCGGCCAGGCATGCGTGCGTTGCATCGTCGCTCCCATCGCTTCTCCCCCGGGCCCGTAGGGCCATTGCGCTTTCGCGGCCGAATGTTAGCATTCGCGCCGGCGGGTTGGCGTCATAACAGGCCCGGCCACCGACCAAAAGGCTTCACGCGTTCAAAGGGAGGAAATACCCGCAATGAATCCGCACAAGATGTTTCTCGAGGACTGCGCGCAGATCGCCGCAGAGAAGTTCAACAAGGGACGGATCGACCGGCGGCAGTTCGTCAAGGCCTGCGCCGCGATCGGCATGATCCCGGCGCTCAAGGCCGGCAAGGCCTATGCGGCAACGCCCGCCCAGCTCGTCCATGCGAACTGGGGTGGCGACGGCGCCGTCTGCACCGGCGACATCTACGGCGGTGCGTTTCAGAGCGAGACCGGCGTGCCGGTGACGGTCGACGGCTCGGGTCCGTTCGAAGGCACGATCAAGCAGATGGTCGAGACCAATTCGACGATCTGGGATTGCTGCGATTCCGATATCTTCACCGGCCTACGTCTCGGTCGCGCCAATCTGCTCGAACCAATCGACTATTCGATCGTCAATCGCGACGCGATCCTGGCGCCCTTCACCTACGACTATGTCGTGCTCGGCTACTGGTACAGCTACGCGCTGACCTACGACACCACCAAGGTCGACGGCGTGCCGACCTGGGCCGACTTCTTCGATGTCGAGAAGATCCCCGGCAAGCGCACGATGTGGAAATGGATGAACGGTGCTCCCGAAGCTGCCCTGCTCGCCGACGGCGTGCCGATGGACGAGATCTATCCGCTCGACATGGATCGCGCCCTGGAGAAGATCCTGAGCATTGAGGATCACGTCATCTACTGGGGCTCCGGCGCCGAAAGCCAGACCATGTTCCTCGACGAGGAAGTCGTCATGGGCAATATCTGGCAGACCCGCGCCACCGTCATCGAGCGCGACACCGGCGGGCGCGTCACCTGGTCCTGGGACCAGGCGATCGCCTATCCCGCAGGCTGGGTCATCCCCGGCGGCAATCCGGCGGGCGCCGACTATGCCAATCGCTGGATCGCCACGATGCAGGATCCGGCCCTCCAGATCGCGGTCATGGATTGCTACGGCCAGGGCCCGTCCAATCCGGCGGCGACCGACATGATGACACCGGAACAGCGCCGGCTGCATCCGGCGGCGCCCGAGAACTACGAAGTTCAGCTCATCGCTGACTCCGAGTACTGGGCGGCGAACTACGACGACATCCTGAACGAGTTCCTCGACAATATTTCCGCCTAGAGGAACCGTTTCGACGTGGCAGTAGCAGACGCCAGTATCGGCGGCGATCGGTCGCGGCTGCGGGTCAATCCGTATTTCGTGCTGGTCGCCCCGTTGCTGGTGCTGCTGCTGTTTCTTTATGTGTGGCCGATGGCGCAGGTGTTCTGGATCAGCATCAGCGATCCGGAGTTCGGCCTGCAGAACTACGAAAAGCTGATTTCGAACCGGGGCATTCTCAAAATGCTCCACACCACGTTCGAAGTTTGCGCCATCACCACCGCACTGGCGATGTTCTTCGGTTACATCGTGGCATACGCGATGGTCCATGTTTCGGATCGCCATCGCACCTGGATGCTGCTGTTCATCCTCGTTCCGTTCTGGGTCTCGGTGCTTGCCCGCGCATTCTCCTGGCTGATGCTGCTGCACGACAACGGCATGGTGAACGATCTGCTGCGGGCCTGGGGGATTACCGATGAGCCGGTCCAGCTGGTTCGCAACCAGCTCGGCGTCTATATCGGCATGGTTCACTACATGATCCCCTACGCCATTCTGCCGCTCTATGCCGGCATGCGCGCGATCGACCCGCGCTGCATTGCGGCGGCGCGCGGCCTCGGCGCCGGACCGTTCGAGGCATTCTGGCGGGTCTTCCTGCCGCTCAGCCTGCCGGGCCTGATCGGCGCCGGCGTACTGGTCTTCATCCTGACGCTGGGCTTCTTCGTCACGCCCGCCATTCTCGGTGGCGGCAAGACCATCATGGTTGCCGAATATATCAGCGTGCAGATTCTGCAGACGATCCGCTGGGGCATCGGCTCGATGCTGGCGGTGACCCTGCTGTTCATTGTACTCGCGCTGCTCGCGGTGATGAGCCGCGCGGTCGATCTGCGCTCGATGTTCGGAGCGAAGTGAGATGCGCAGCGATCGCTATACCTGGCGGTTCGTCCTGATCCTGATCCTGGCCTGGACGGTGCTGCTCTATCTCTTCCTGCCGATTTTCGTCGCCGCGCCGATTTCACTCACGCCGGACCGCTATCTGCTGATGCCGCGCGGCGAATATTCGTTCCGCCACTACGAGAATCTGTTCACCAACCCGAAATGGCTCAACTCGATCTGGCAGAGCGTCGTGATCGCGGTCTGCGCCACAACGATTGCCGTCGTCACCGGCACGCTGGCCGCCGTCGGTATCTGGCGCCTCGCGTCGCGCTTCGGCGAGGCCGTTCGCGCCTTCATCCTGCTGCCGATGATCGTGCCGTCGATCGTCTCGGCGTTGGCCTTCTTCAGGATTTTCGCCGATCTCGGCCTGCTCGACACCATGCCGGGCGTCATACTCGCCCATAGCATCCTGGCGGTCCCCTATGTCGTCATCACGGTCTCGACCTCGCTCGCCGGCTTCGATCTCAAGCTCGAGCAGGCGGCGCGAAATCTCGGCGCCTCGATGCGACAGACGATCCGCTATGTGATCCTGCCCAATATCATGCCCGGCGTGCTCTCCGGCGCGATTTTCGCCTTCATCCTGTCATGGGACGAGATCGTGGTAACGCTGTTCGTCTCGCGCCTCACCGTCTTCACCTTGCCGCGCCGCATGTGGGACGGCATCCGCGACCAGGCCGATCCGACGATCGCCGCCTGCGCAACCACGCTGATCCTGCTGACTTTCGCGACGATCCTGATGTACCTGATTTTCCAGCGGCACAACGCATCCCGCGCCAAACTCCAAAGGGCCTGAGGCGGGCCTTAGGCCAATACCGGCCGCTGTGCCGGTGCATGCTCTGGCGGAAGCGATCAGTCGCTCTTCGCGCGCTCCATCCGGATGACCAGGCTGCGCGATACCTTCCAGTGCTTGAGCAGCGGCAACGCCTCTTCGCCGCCCAGCACAACTTCGAACTTGATGCTGGAGCCGTCTTCTTCCGGTGTGGCGGCAACCCGCTTCTGCGCCACGGCATAGAATTTTTCCAGCACATCTCGGCGCAGGTTCGAGCGGTTGTAGAAGCGCAATGCGGCGAACTTCATCTGCAGATAGGCGAAGTTGATCGCGACATTGTCGGCGATCGACCTGGCCTTGTAGAAGGTCGTCCGGGTGTCGGGGTCGTGCGGTATGATGCTTTCGATATAGCTTTCGTCCAGCGGCAGTTCCTCGACGCCGATCCGCGACAGGCGGAAATAGAGGTCGAGATCGTCGCCGCCATAACCGCGGATCAGATCGTCGTAGCCTCCGACCCGTTCGAAATGCCGTTTTCGGACGACGCAGCTTCCGGAGCGGCCTCTGATTTCCTCGCTGAGCGGAAAGCGAAAGAAGACGTCGTCGCGGATGCGGGCCTCGATCCGCGCCACGAAATCCGCCGGGATGACGATGTCGGCATCAAGAAAAATCAGCACGTCGCCGGTCGCGGCGGCGGCCCCGATATTGCGTGCATCGGCCAGATGGAACTCCGCCACGTCCGGCACGCACACGACCACCGCCTCCGGATGCCGCTCATTCACGGTCTTGGCCGTGTCCTCGGGGCAGTTGTAGTCGACCACCACAACTTCGGTTGCGGGCTGTGCCAGGAACCGGGGCAGCGACTGCAGCAGATAGCGAAGCCGGCCCTTGCAGGTCACGACGATGGAATAGCGTTGCGGCATCGTTGCGTCTTCCCCCAGCCCCGAGATTCCGTCAGCCTCGTCCACCGGGTCGATCCCGCGCAAGCGCGATCCGGCCCGCCTCGAATTGGTCCGTTGCGATTCGACCCGCCAGGCTGCCGGTCCGATTCGCCGGAGAGGGGAGGAAATTCATGATCTCGATCCCCGCCTTTGCGGCGGCGGCCGTCGCCGAAATCGCCGGCTGCTTTGCCTTCTGGGCATGGGCCCGGCTCGACAAATCGCCGCTCTGGCTGATCCCGGGTGTTGCGGCGCTGGTCCTGTTCGCCTGGCTGCTGACGCTGGCCGAGAGCAACGCCGCCGGCCGCGCCTACGCAGCCTATGGCGGCGTCTATATCGCAGCATCTCTCGCCTGGCTCTGGTGCGTGGAAGGCGTCCGGCCCGATCGCTGGGATGCCATCGGCGCGGTCATATGCCTCGTCGGCGCTGCCATCATCCTGTTCGGCCCCAGAACGGCCTAACCGGAACCGCATAGTCGGCTACTGCGATAATCGGGTCGTCGTGCGCCGTCGCGGCACGCGCGCGAACGGGGCAGGCGCCTGGCGATCACATTTTTCTGTGTGCGTTGCAAAAAAATCGCCGACTCGCGCGGGCCGGAAAGGCCATAAACACGACACCTGTGGATAAGCCTGCCCGCCGCGACCCCGCGGAATTCCTCAATTTTGCGCCGCACACAACATCTAGGGGGTCGCCACAAATGCGTCACAGAATGTTGTTGCAAAGCGTAACGCTAGGCAGCAACATATAGGGTATCAGCGGGTCGGGGGACCACAAGATACTGTAGACCCGTCAAGCCCCTAGCGTGCGTTCTTCGAGCATTTTCGAACGCATCTGGGGGTTTCGCGTCCCCGAGTGTCGGAATTCGGGAAATAAGGGGGATTATTATGCGCATTGCTCGTCGATTCACGGAAACCGGCAAGAGCCCTTATGAGGGAATCGAGTTCCGCAGGACGAGCAGCGAGATCCGAAATCCCGACGGTTCCGTGGTGTTCCAGGCGAAGGACATCGAAGTTCCCGCCAACTGGTCGCAGGTCGCCTGCGACGTGCTGGCCCAGAAATATTTCCGCAAAGCCGGCGTGCCCGCGCGCCTTCTGCCTGTCGTCGAAAGCGACGTGCCGGAATTCCTGTGGCGTCGCGAGGCCGATCGCGAAGCGATGGCGCAGCTTCCCGCGGAAGAGCGCAACGGCGGCGAGAAAAGCGCGAAGCAGGTGTTCGACCGGCTGGCCGGCACCTGGACTTATTGGGGCTGGAAGGGCGGCTATTTCGACGCGGAAGAAGACGCGCGCTGCTTCTATGACGAGATGCGCTGGATGCTGGCGACCCAGATGGGCGCGCCGAACAGCCCGCAATGGTTCAACACCGGCATGCACTGGGCCTATGGCATCGACGGGCCGAGCCAGGGCCATTTCTATGTCGACTTCAAATCCGGCGAGCTGACCGTCTCGCGCTCGGCCTACGAGCATCCCCAGCCGCATGCCTGCTTCATCCAGTCGGTCTCGGACGATCTGGTGAACGAAGGCGGCATCATGGACCTCTGGGTTCGCGAGGCGCGGCTTTTCAAATACGGCTCCGGCACCGGTTCGAATTTTTCGAAACTGCGCGGCGGCGGCGAGTCGCTCTCGGGCGGCGGTCGTTCGTCGGGCCTGATGAGCTTCCTCAAGATCGGCGACCGCGCAGCGGGCGCCATCAAGTCGGGCGGCACCACGCGTCGCGCCGCCAAGATGGTCGTGGTCGACGTCGACCATCCCGACATCGAGGAGTATATCGACTGGAAGGTGGTCGAAGAGCAGAAGGTTGCGGCCCTGGTCACCGGCTCGCGCCTCGCCGGCAAGCATCTCAATGCGATCATGCAGGCGGCAAACGATTCGGACGCCAAGGACCGCTTCGACCCGAAGGCCAATCCCGCGCTGAAAAAAGCGATCCGGGCCGCGCGCGCGGTGCTGATTCCCGATAACTACATCCGGCGCGTGATCCAGTTCGCCGAACAGGGCTACACCGAAATCCAGTTCCGCACCTACGACACCGACTGGGATTCGGACGCCTATCTCACCGTGTCCGGCCAGAATTCGAACAATTCCGTGCGCGTCACCAACGATTTCATCCAGCGCGTGCTCGACAATGGCGATTGGAACCTGGTGCGCCGCACCGACGGCAAGATCTCGAAGACGGTCAAGGCGCGCGATTTGTGGGAGAAGATCGGCCACGCCGCCTGGGCCTGCGCCGATCCGGGAATGCAGTTCGATACGACCGTCAACGACTGGCACACCTGCCCCGAGAGCGGGCGCATCAACGCATCCAACCCGTGCTCGGAATACATGTTCCTCGACGATACGGCCTGCAATCTCGCCTCGCTGAACCTTATGACGTTCCGGCGCGACGACGGGTCGTTCGATGTCGGCGGGTTCGAACACGCAGTCCGGCTATGGACGATCGTGCTCGAGATTTCGGTCCTGATGGCACAGTTTCCCTCGAAGGAAATCGCCCAGCTCTCCTACGAGTACCGCACGCTCGGCCTCGGCTACGCCAATATCGGCGGGCTCTTGATGTCGATGGGGCTCTCCTACGACAGCGACCAGGGTCGCGCCATCACCGGGGCGATCACCGCGGTGATGACCGGCGTTTCCTATGCGACCTCGGCCGAGATGGCCGCCGAACTTGGCACCTTCCCGGGTTACGAGAAGAACCGCGATTCGATGCTGCGTGTGATCCGCAACCATACGCGCGCCGCCCATGGCGACGAGAACGGTTACGAGGATCTCGCGATCAGGCCGGTGCCGCTCGATCGCGCCAGCTGCCCCGACAGGGCGCTGGTGCAGGCCGCGGCCGATGCGTGGGACAGCGCGCTCGAGCTCGGCGAAAAGCACGGCTATCGCAATGCCCAGGCGACCGTGATCGCGCCGACCGGCACGATCGGTCTCGTGATGGATTGCGACACCACCGGCATCGAACCCGATTTCGCGCTGGTGAAGTTCAAGAAGCTGGCCGGCGGCGGTTACTTCAAGATCATCAATCGCATGGTGCCGCAGGCACTGAAGACGCTCGGCTATCCCGAGGACCAGATCGAGGCGATGATCCGTTATGCGGTCGGCCACGGCACGCTTGCCGATGCGCCGGGCATCGATCACGAGGCGCTGCGCGACAAGGGCTTCCCCGACGCTTCGATCGAGGCGATCGAGAATGCGCTGGCCAGCGCCTTCGATATCCGCTTCGCCTTCAACAAATGGACGCTCGGCGAGGCTTTCTGCACCGAGACGCTCGGCTTCACCGTTGCCGATCTCGACGCGCCCGGCTTCGACATGCTCGGCGCGCTCGGTTTCTCGCGCAAGCAGGTCGAGGCGGCGAACACCTATTGCTGCGGCGCGATGACCCTCGAAGGCGCCCCGCATCTCAAGACCGAGCATCTTCCGGTGTTCGACTGCGCCAACCCCTGCGGCCGCATCGGCAAACGATCGCTCTCGGTCGTCAGCCACATCAAGATGATGGCGGCAGCGCAGCCCTTCATCTCCGGCGCGATCTCGAAGACGATCAACATGCCGAACGCCGCGACCGTCGACGACTGCAAGGAGGCGTACCTGATGTCGTGGCGCCTCGGCATCAAGGCGAACGCGCTCTATCGCGACGGCTCGAAGCTCTCGCAGCCGCTGGCATCGAACTTCTTCGGCGACGAAGAGGCCGAGGAAGTCATCGAGGCATTGATGGAGGCCCCGGCCGCGGTCCGCGCATCGGCGGTCGCCGAACGCACGGTCGAGCGGATCGTCGAGCGCGTGGTCGAACGGGTGGTGCAGCGCACCGACCGGTCGCGCCTGCCGAGCCGCCGCAAGGGTTACACCCAGAAGGCCATCGTCGGCGGCCACAAGGTCTATCTGCGCACCGGCGAGTACGAAGACGGCAATATCGGCGAGATCTTCGTCGACATGCACAAGGAAGGTGCGGCCTTCCGCAGCCTGATGAACAATTTCGCGATCGCGATTTCGATCGGCCTGCAATACGGCGTGCCGCTCGAGGAATTCGTCGAGGCCTTCACCTTCACCCGCTTCGAGCCGTCCGGCATGGTCGAGGGCAACGATGCGATCAAGATGTCGACCTCGGTGCTCGACTATATCTTCCGCGAGCTGGCGATCTCCTATCTCGGCCGCAACGACCTCGCGCATGTGCAGCCGGCCGACCTGCTGCCCGATGCGACCGGCACCGGCGCGACCGAAGGCGAATTGCCGGAGCAGGTTGCGAGCGAGATCTCGCTCGATGCGGTCAAGCGTTATGCCAGCTCGGGTTACGTACGGAGTTCCAACCTGGTGGTTTACCAGGGCGGACGGAATGGCGATGCCGCGCATGCCGCACAAGCGGTCGGCGCGATGGCATCGGCCGCCACCAATGCGGCGATCGGTGCCGCCACGGTGGCATCGTCAGCGGCCCTTGGGGCCGCGTCGGGACTCGTCGGCAGCGGCACCGCTGAAGCCGTCGCCGTCGGGGCCGCCTTTGTGCACAGCGTCGATGGCCGGATGGAGAAGATTCGCGAAGCGAAACTCCGCGGCTATGAGGGGGACGCGTGTGGCGAATGCGGCAATTTCACGCTGGTCCGCAACGGTACCTGCATGAAGTGCACGACCTGCGGATCGACTTCCGGCTGCTCGTGACGCAACGCGCATGAGAAGGGGCAGCCGTTCGACTGTGACTATGGTCTGAGTTCTCCCTGTGAAAACTTCCGGGCGTCGGCAGCGGCGGCGCCCGGGTTCTTCATCGCCCCGGGTTCTTCATCGCCATCGAACGCTCCTCGCATAGGCCCAACCGGCTGGTAATCGCTGTTTTCGCGACATCGCCTGGTTTGGCGCTTCGCGCGGATTCGATAAATCGCAAGCCCCAAAGCTCACAATTGCGCGGTAAACAGCCGCTGCCACAATTTTGCCCCCGATTCATACGCGATTTATGCATTTCGCGCAGCGGAACCGCATTGTAACGCCGGGATGCACGACCATATCGAGCACAGGGATCGGGCGAATGCGTCATGCCCGTTCGCAGAAAATTCTGAAAATCAGGAGGCTCGAATGACAACGAACAAATTCGCGACGATGCTGGTTGCCCTGTTGCTCCTTGCGGGCGGCAGCGTCGCACTGAGTGCCTGCAACACGACCGAGGGCGTCGGCGAAGACATCGAAGCGGCCGGTAGCGCCATCGACGAGGCCGCGGAAGACGCGCAGAACTAGTCGCTGCGAAAATCGACAAGTCGCAAGAGAAACCGGGTGTCGCTATTGCAACGCCCGGTTTTTTGTTGTCCGCGATCGGCCCTCACCCGCCTCGTCGTCGATCCCGGCATCGCGCGAAAGCCTGAGGGCGCCCGCAGCGGATTCCCTTGAGTGGGTTGCATCGGGTGGGGTGCATCGGGTGGGCTCCGTGCGGCGGGTTCCGCGGGCCGGGCCGGGGCGCTATTCTCCGCGGCCTTCAAACGACCGCACAGGGAGACTGTCATGGCCGGAACCGTCGACAAGCGCCTCGCCGAAAAGGGGATCGAACTGCCGCAGGCCGCCGCACCGGTCGCCAATTATGTGCCGGTTGCGATCACCGGCAATCTCGCCTTCGTCTCGGGCCAGGTCACGGTGTGGAACGGCGAGTTCCGCTTCAAGGGCAAACTCGGCAAGGACTTCTCGGTCGAGGAGGGCCAGCAGGCAGCAAGGCTCTGCGGTCTCAACATCGTTGCCCAGCTCAAGGCGGCGCTCGGCGGCGATCTCGACCGGGTGAAGCGCGTGCTGAAGCTCGGCGTGTTCGTCAATTCGACGGCCGATTTCACCGACCAGCCCAAGGTCGCCAACGGCATCTCCGACCTGATGGTCGAGATCTTCGGCGATGCCGGCAAGCATGCCCGGTTCGCGGTCGGGACCAATGTCCTGCCGCTGGACCTCGCGGTCGAGGTCGATGCGGTGGTCGAGATCGCCTGATCTCGGCCCGCACAACCCCCGTCGATATCGGGTCGGGTTGGCCATGGCCGGTCCCGCCGCCATTCGCGGCGGCACGGCCGGCCGATAGCGCGGCACCGGAGAACAGGCAGGATTCGCGGATTCCCGCCATTATATAGTTTATTTTTTAAACTATATTTTCTCCCTCATTCGGCGTTGCCATAAAGTAGTTTAAATTTTAAACTACTTTATGGCCCCGACCCAGCCCGCCCGCGACCTGCCCCCTGACACCATCCGCATTGCGGACCTTGTCGGCCAGCTCGGTCAGCGCATCAGAACCGGCCGCCAGCAAAGCGAGCTCAAGGCCGTCGAATGGGAGGCGCTGCGGTTTCTGGCACGGGCCAACCGGTTCTCGCGCAACCCGGGCGGGATCGCAGCCGGGCTCGCCATCACCAAAGGCGCCGCCTCGCAGACCGTGGCGGCTCTGGCCCGATTGGGGCTGGTCCTGCGCCTGCCCGATCCGCTGGACGGGCGCGGTCTCGCGCTCGATCTCACGAATGGCGGCAGACGAATGGTCGAGGCCGACCCCCTCATGGCGGTCGCGGCGGCGATCGCCGCCCTGCCCGCCCCGGCGCTGGCCCAAACCGCGGCGACCCTGCGCGCGGCATTGGCCGGCGCGGCCGGCCATCGTGGCGCTGGCGAATGCGGGACCTGCCGGCATTTCGGGCGGGACGCGGCCAGGGGCGAGAGCGCCGGACCGCATCGCTGCAATGCCGTGAAGACTGCGATCAACGATGCCGAGACGCTGCAGGCCTGCGTGCTCTACGCCGCCAGTCCGCCGGTTCGCATCGATCGATAGCGCCCGGCTTGCCGGCCCCATGCGACAGGCGGTCGCCCGGCTCAGCTCATCGGGATCGCGCAATCGTCGGTGAACTCGGATTCGATGCCCGGCGCGCCGATATCGCCGCGCGGCCGGTTCGGCCCGGCAAGCCCGCGTGCGATCCGGTCGGCGAGGCGGCTGCGCCATTCGCCGCGTGGCTCGGCCTGCATGAAATCGGCCCCGGTCGGGCTCAACAGATGCGGATTGGCCTCCAGCATGAGTGCCTCCTGCCATTGCTTGCGCGCATCGGCCGCGCGCCCGGCACGCCAGTAGGCGTCGCCCAGATGAGTGCGCAGTTCGGGATGGTTCGGCTCGAGCAGCACCGCCTGGCAGAGCGGCGGCAGCGCCTCGCGATAGGCGCCGAGCTCGTACAAGCCCCAGCCGAGCGTATCGAGCGTCGCGGAATCGATCATGCCGGCCGCGACCACCTCGCGAATCATGTCGAGCGCGTCGCGCAGATGGCGCCGCTGCTCGATCCAGCTATAGGCGAGATTGTTCATGCCGAGCAGGCTGCCGCCGTCGACCGCCTTGCGATACCAGTATTCGGCCAGATCCTTGTTGAGCGGCACGCCGAGCCCGAAATCGTAGTGATAACCGAGCGCGCTCGCGGCCTCCGCGTTCCCGGCGCTCGCCGCCATGCCGTAGAGTTCGGCCGCCGCACCGGGATCGGCGACACCGCCCATGCCGTTGGCGTTCATGATCGCCAGACCGTAGGCGGCATCGGCATCGCCGTCGGCGACGCGCTGCTCGAAAATCCGGCGCGCGGCAACGTAATCGCCGCGATCGTAGGCGGCCCAGGCATCGTCCGTGGTTTCGCCGTAAGCCTGCGCCTCGCTCGCACCCGGTTCGAGAGCCTGCCCGAACGCGCCCGGCCCGAAGGCGGCCGGCACGAACGCGCCCGGCGCCAGCGCAACCAGCAGCCCCGCGACCGGCGCCAGGGTTAGCGCGCGTCGGCAGCGCGCGACGATGGCCCGCCATGCGACGCCGCAGATCGCGTCCCGCCCGGCCGCGCATTTCCGATAGACTGACCGCATGGCGCGCATCATAGCCCCGAGTTCCGGTTTCCCCGCAGTACCGTCCGCGTATCGCGCCGACTGTATCGCCACAGCGCCGATCTGCGGCAACACCGGATCGGAGCGAGCATAATCATGCCGGACGGGCGCGAAACGCCGACCGCCAGACTGATCGGCGATCTGGGCGAAATCGGGGCGGCGCGCTGGAATGCGCTCGCCGGCGATGGCAACCCGTTCCTGCGTTACGAGTTCCTCCGCGCGCTCGAAGAATCCGGATCGGTCGGCGGCGACACCGGCTGGCTGCCGCAGCATCTCGCGATCGAAGACGAAACCGGCGCGCTGATCGGCGCCGCACCGCTCTACATAAAGGGGCATTCGTATGGCGAGTATGTCTTCGACCATGGCTGGGCCGATGCCTGGCAGCGTGCCGGCAACGAGTATTATCCGAAGCTGCTCTCGGCCGTGCCGTTCACCCCGGTGCCGGGTTCACGATTGCTGGTCCGGCCGGGGCCGGATGAAGCGCTCCGGCGAAAGGCGGTTGCGGAAACGCTGATCGCGGCGACGCGGCAGCTCGGCCTTTCGTCGCTGCATGTGACCTTTGCGGAACATGCCGACATCGAGGCGCTCGAGGCGGCCGGTTGTCTCGTCCGGCGCGGCTATCAGTTCCATTGGGAAAACCGCGGCTATAACTGCTTCGAGGACTTCCTGGCGCAACTTGCTTCGCGCAAGCGCAAGGCGATCAAAAAGGAACGCCGTGCCGTCGCCGAACAGGGCGTCACGCTGCAACGCCTGAGCGATCCGGATCTCGGGCCCGAGCATTGGGATATTTTCTACCGGCTCTACACGAACACCAGCGACCGTAAATGGGGCTGGCCCTATCTGACGCGCGATTTCTTCCATCGGCTCGGCGCTGCGATGGCCGATCGGGTGATGCTGGTACTCGCCTTTCGCGACGGCACGCCGGTCGGCGGCGCGCTCAACCTGATCGGCGCCGATGCGCTCTACGGCCGCAACTGGGGCGGCGACGACAGCATCCCGTTCGTGCATTTCGAAGCCTGCTATTACCAGGCGATCGAGTTCGCGATCGAACGCGGCATTAAGCGCGTCGAGGCCGGCGCGCAGGGCGAACATAAAATCCAGAGAGGCTATCTGCCGGTCGAAACCGCGAGTGCGCACTGGATCGCCGACCCCGGCTTCCGCGCTGCCGTCGCGGATTTTCTCCGGCGCGAAACCGCGGGTATCAGGCGCGACATCGAAATCCTGAACGGCTTCGGGCCTTATCGCTGCGACGAAGCGTCACAATAGCGCGCCTCAATCGATCATCCTCGCCGTGTCCCACCTGTAACCCCGTTTTTGGTGCGGACTGCACAATGTCGAAAACGCACGGGCTTCCGCGCCGATATCGGTTCTCCATCCCGTGCCGGTAGTTTCGCGTGTGACAATTAATCACATTACAACGATTGCGGGATGTAATCCCTCGGTATAGCCCACTGCGTCGCATCTGTGCATCTGCGCGATTGTTCGCGAGTACTCGCGAGCCCATGTAGCGCATGTAGACGGCAGGTTTTTGGTACTGCCAGAACACGCCCGAGAAAGTCGATCGCAAACGACCCGGGCGTTTCTCGTTGTACCGCCGGTCGGCAATAGAACACATAAATCGAGGTGTAACCATGAACTGGCGCAGATTCCTGCGCGGCGCTTGGCAGGCCCATGTGCGCGCGTTTTTCGATTTCAGAAGCTTCCTGAAGGACGATTTCAGGAACTTCCTGAAGGACGATCGCGGTGCTGTCGTTATCTATTCGACATTTGCCATGTTCGTCTTTCTCGGATTCAGCGCGCTGGCGATCGATGGCAGCTATCTCTATCTGATGAAGAACAGGGCGCAGTCAGCCGCCGACGCGGCGGCCCTGTCGGGCGCGACACAGCTGCCCGACTCCGCCGCCGCCACGAATACGGCAATCGAATATGCCAGCAAGAACCTGAGCGTCGCCGACTATGGCACCGTGCTGGTTGCAACCGATGTCGAGACCGGGCAGTGGGATGCCGACACCAGAATCTTTACTCCAGACGAAGCGCCCGGCGACGCGGTGCGCGTCACTGTGCGCATGAGTGAGCAGAACGCCAATCCCGTGCGGCTCTTTCTCGCAAGCATCTTTGGCAACGACGAAGCGGACATCGCGGCATCGGCGGTGGCAACCAGCGAGGGTTCGTCCAACGGGCTCGGCGATTCCTGCCTCCAGGCGTTGAACCCGTCCGCCTCGAACGCCTTTCGCGTCGTCGGCAAGGCCGACATTCACGGCACCGGGTGCAATATCCAGGTCGATTCCTGTCATGCCAGCGATGCGTTCAATGCCAGCGGCGTGCCCGACATCGACCTCACGGTCGAACTCGATGACGGCGGCATCGGCAGCGGCGAGTTGCATGTCTGCGGCGGCATGAGCACGACGCCCAATGTCAACCTGCCGCCGGCACAGCATGTGCATGCGGAGACCGGCCTTTCGGTCGGCGACCCGTTCGACCGTGCGCCGTTCGACAACCTGCCCGATGCGAATGAGACCGCGAGCTGCGAAAACATCAATTTCTCGCGCAGCGGCAACGCGGCGCTGCAGCCCGGCGTCTATTGTGGCGGCATCGAGCTGACCGGCAGCGGGACTGCGACGATGCAACCCGGCACCTATTACATCAAGGACGGCCCGCTCAAGGTGACCGGCAGCCGCGCACTCAGCGGCGACGGTGTCACTTTCGTGATGGTCGGTTCGGCCGCCAACCTGCAGCTCGGCGGCGTGTCGAGCATGGCGATCTCGGCGCCGACGACGGGCGATTATGCCGGCTTTGTGTTCTTCGGCGATCGCGAAAATCCGGCAACCGGTACGCACAAGATTCACGGCACGCCGCTCGGCGGATTCAACGGCATCGCCTATTTCCCGAATGCCCACGTGGAAATGGTCGGGACTACGAGTGTCGGCAATGCGCCCGGCAGCGACGACTGCTCGGTCCTGATCGCCGATACGATGTTCTTCAACGGCACGGTCGACCTGCATCTGGCGACCGAATGCAGCGACTACCAGGATACGCCGGCCTTCCAGGCGAGCTTCGCGACCGCGAAACTGGTGGACTGACGCCGTCTTCGGGCGGCGAAGCCCGACCCGATTCCCGCGGCCCGGCTTTCCGGTCCCTCGCTTTCCGACCCTCGCTTTCCTGACCCTCGCTTTCCCGCAGGCGCCTTCCCATATCGGCTCGGTCTCCGATACTTCCCGCAACCGATCCGCATGACTGCCGGAGCCGCCGATGATCCGGATTATCTGCTGGAACGCGCATCTGCGCCGCGCGCCGCTCGACGGGCTGCAATCGCTGCTCGAGCAGGAGCAGCCGCAGGCGATCACGCTCCAGGAAGTCAGCGAGCCGATGCTGATCGATCTGCAGGCGACCGGGCGATACAAGACCCATGTCGCGCGCGACCGGCGATGGGGCGAACGGCCGGCCTTTCTCGTCGTCGGCGCCGAGACCGATATTTCGGGCACCTGCCTGCCGGTGAACGGCGGCGCCGACATCACGCGCTCGATCGTCGGCCGCGCCTGCCGCTGGGCCGAATGCATCGAGACCCAGCATGCGCGGATCGAGGCGCTCGATCTCGAAATCCTGAACGTGCATCTGACGACCGGCGTCGGCCCGCTCGCCCGCGCGCGCGAACTGCGCGCGTTGTTGCAGCGCGTGAACCCGACCCGCCGCACCATCGTGTGCGGCGACTTGAATACGTTAGGCTATGGCAACGGGCCGATC
>JBBDWX010000201.1:0-19703 GCA_040902665.1 Dongiaceae bacterium | reverse complement strand
CGTATGCATGACAGCGACCTCGATCGAACCGACGCGAAACGTCTCGCCATCGTCGAACAGCCGCCCGAACTGGCGGCCGTCGACCGGGAAATCTGCCGGCAGATTGTAGAACTTGCGAAACATGGATTGCACCACAGTGACATGGCGGCCGATACCGGTCGTGCCGCCGAGTTCCCGATGCAGATGGGCCATCGCCGAGAGATGGTCGGCATGAATATGAGTATCGAGCACCCATTCGATGCGCAGATCGTTTTCGCGAATGAATGCGGCAATCGTGTCGGCAAATTTCGTGGCCGTACGACCCGACGCCTGATCGTAATCCAGCACGGGATCGACGATTGCCGCCACTTTCGTGGCCTCGTCGATGAGCACGTAGCTTACGGAAAAGGTCGGTTCGTGGAAAAATGCCTGGATTCTCATTGGTAATTCGAAAACCGGTTCTCGTTGCTGTTCCGCCCGCGCGAAGCATCGAGCCTTTGCCGGTTGGGCGCAAGGCGGAACCGGAAGGCTTTTCAGCGCCGCCGCTTTGGTTTATGCGATGCCCCTTCCGAGGATCCCTCTCATCGGCGAGGATGGCAGATGACCGATACCCCGATCCTGCTCGATATCAGCGGCCCGATCGCACGGCTCACCATGAACCGGCCCTCGCGCCTTAACAGCCTCACGCGCCCGATGCTGACCGAAATGCACGGGGCGCTGGGCGAGGTCTCGGCCGCGAAGCATGTGCGGGTGCTGGTGTTGACCGGCGCCGGCCGGGCCTTCTGTTCCGGCCAGGATCTCGCAGACAGCGATGCCTTGTCCCGGCCCGAGCACGCGGCCGCCTTGTTGCGCGACCATTACAATCCAGTCATCCGCGCGCTCCGCGCTTTGCCGGTGCCGGTGCTGGCCGCCGTCAACGGGATTGCCGCGGGTGCGGGATGCAGTCTCGCCATGGCCTGCGATATCGCGGTTGCAACCCGCTCCGCGAGTTTCATGATGGCATTCTCGAGAATCGGGCTGGTGCCCGATGCCGGCAGCACCTATTTCCTGCCGCGTATCGTCGGCACCGCGCGCGCGATGGGGCTCGCCATGCTCGGCGAACCGGTGCCCGCCGAAACTGCCGCGCTATGGGGGCTGGTCCTCGAAGCCGTCCGCGACGAGGCATTCGCAGCGCGCGTCGAGGAAATCGCCCAAACGCTGGCCGAAAAGCCGACCCGGTCGCTGGCGCTGACCAAGCGCGCGATCTTCAGCGGCGAAACCGAATCGCTTGACGCCCAGCTCGACCTCGAGGCGGATCTGCAGGCCGAGGCCGTCGAAACCGACGATGCAAGGGAAGGCGTTGCGGCCTTTCTCGAAAAGCGCGCGCCGGTCTTCCGCGGAAGCTGAGCCGAACCATGACACTCCGCATCGCCGACCGTTGGTTCGACCGCACGCGCATCGACGACGACATCACGCTGCTGTGGGAACCGTATGTCTCTTCGATCATGCGCTGCAACATCTGGCATGTCCGCGGCCGCGACCGCGACCTGATGATCGATACCGGCATGGGCATCATGAGCCTGCGCGAAGCCGCGCGCGACCTGCTGGAAAAGCCCATTCTCGCGGTCGCCACGCACGGCCATGCCGACCATATCGGCAGCCATCACGAGTTCGACGAGACGATCGCCCATCGGCTCGAGGCAGACTGGCTCTCGAACCCGCGAACGGAGACCCATCTGGTACGGGCCTGGCGCGAGAACGGAAAATCGGAACTTAAGGTCGCGCATTACGATGTTGGCGAAGAACTGGTGACGGCGCTGCCTTATGTCGGATTCGATATCGCAGACTATGACGTCAAGCCGGCGCGCAATGTCCGCGCGGTCGAGGACGGTACGATCGTCGATACCGGCGACCGGCAATTCGAAGTGCTGCACCTGCCCGGCCATTCCCCAGGCAGCATCGGCCTGTGGGAAGCATCGACCGGCACGCTGTTCTCGGGCGATGCGCTCTATGACGGCGAACTGTTCGATGCGTTCGATCATTCCGACGTGCCGACCTATATTCGCACGATAGAACGCCTGCGCGAGCTGCCGGTCACTGTGGTGCATGCCGGCCATTGCCCGAGCTTCGGGCGCGGCCGGCTGATCGAGCTCTGCGATGAGTATCTGGCACTGCGCCGGCCCGGCTGATTCCGTTTACATCCCGCGCGGGATCCAGCGCGCCAGCCAGGTGCAGCCCAGAAGCACGATCCCGATCGTTACGAAGACCGATTCGAGCGGCGCCACGCTGAGCAGCAGCGAAAAGAAGATCGTGGTCGACAGCATTGCGACGTCGCGATAGAGCGTGAAAACGAGCGTCATTTCCGGCCGCTCGCGCGGTTTGACGGCACGCAGGAATGGAACCCAGCCGGTGGCATCGAGGGCGACACCCATGAATGCACCAAGAAACAGCATCAATCCGACGAACCAGTAAGACCCCGGAACGAGCCCGGCCGCCAGCGTCGCCACGGCGCCGAAAAGAAACCAGCCCATCATAAAACGGCGCAAGCCGATGCGCCGGGCGAGCCAACCCATCGCCAGGGTCGAAAACAGCACGGCCGAGGCCGCCGATGTCAGTAGCGAGGCTTCTGCCTCGCCACCGCCGCGCGAGCGGATATAGACCGGGCCAAACACGAACAGCGCGACCCACCAGACCTCGTATCCGATATTGATCAGCCAGGCGAGCACCAGGCGCTTCTGGCGAAAGAAGCGTGGCAGATAGCGGATCGGATTGCCGGGCGGCGCCACACCGCGTATGCGGCTTGCGTCGTAGTCGAAGCCGACGCTCGTGAAATAGAGGATGAAAACCAGTCCGCAGGCGAAACCAAACCCGTAGGCGGCAAGCGGTCCCGCGAACTGCAGCAGCGTGCCGCCGATAACCGGGCCCAGCGTCCAGGCCGCCGCCGCATAGAAATAGCGCAGCGGCTCGGTGCGGGTCAGTTGCTGCTTCGGAATGTAAACCGTGATGAAGAGATTGAGCGTGTTCAGCAGGCAGATGCCCGCAAAGGCACGAAACAGGATCGCAAGCGCCATGCTCACCGTCAGGCTGGCCGCCAGCAGCACCGGCACCATCGTCAGCATGATCGCCGCACCGATATAAACATGGCGCGCCGGAAAGCGGCGGATCAGGGTCGGAATCAGCAGGCTCGCGAGGATGCCGCCCCAACCCGTCGCCGCAAACAGCAGGCTCATGTCGCGGGCACTGCCAAGAATGCGAAACACTTCGAGCGGAATGACCGTCACCAGGGCGGCGCGGGTCAGCGAGTCGAAGGCATAGAGCAGCGCAACGCTATGCGCGCTGGGCACGGTGAGTTGCCGGGCCCAGACGGAAATGGCTGTCGACATCGGTGAAACTCCCCCGGTCGCCCCGATCGCGCGGCAGGCGATTGAGCGGCTGGCCGACGGCAATCTAGGAGTGCCCTGCCGGCATTGGCAACCGTCGAGACTGGTCCGGTCGTCGTCGATCGGGCATAAGGGGCGGCGCTTACGACCTCACGGACCCCTCTTATGACGATCCGAACGATCGACCTCGGCCAGCCCGGCGCCGCGCATGTGAACTCGTATTGGGCCGCTAACGCCGGGGCGCCCGTTGCCGGCACAGAACCGCTTGCCGGGGATCGCGACGTCGATGTTGCGATCGTCGGCGGCGGTTATACCGGCTTGTCGACGGCCTACCATCTGGCGCGCGATCACGGCATCAGGGCGCATGTGCTCGAAGCAAACCGTGTCGGCTGGGGCTGCAGCGGCCGCAATGGCGGATTCTGCTCGGCCGGGATCGGCAAGGAGGACTACAGCACCTGGATTGCCCGCTGGGGCGCAGAACAGGCGCGCCGTATCTATGACATGAGCCGCCAGGCAGTCGACACGGTCGATGGCATCCTGACCCGCGAGAAGATCGATGCCGAAAGAACCCCGACCGGCGGCCTCGAGCTGGCGCATCGACCGAACCGGCTCGGCGAAATGTCCGAGCGCTGCCGCTTTCTCAACCGGCAGTTCGGCGTCGAAGCACGGATGATCGGACGCGACGAGCTCGAACGCGACTATCTGGTGAGCCGCGAAGCCTACGGCGCAATGCATGTCGGGGAGGGTTTCGCGCTGAACGCGCTGCGCTATGCCAACGGCCTTGCCCGCGCTGCGATCGACTACGGCACGGTCATACACGAGGCCGCACCGGTGCATCGTATCGATCAGGAAGGCGATCGCTATTATCTGCACGCACAGGGCGTCGTCGTCCGGGCGCGCGAGATCGTGATCGCGACCAACGGCTACACCAACGACGATCTGTTTGGGCGATTGCGCGGGCGGTTGCTGCCGGCGCTTTCCAGCATCCTCGTCACACGCCCGTTGACCCAAGCCGAACTGGCCTCGGTCAACTGGCAGACACATCTGAAAATCTGGGATTCCCGCCGCCTCGTTTTCTATTACAGGTTATTGCCAGACAATCGCATCCTGTTCGGTTCGCGCGGCGGCATCGAAGACACGCCCGAATCGAACGCGGAGCGTCGTCGCTGGATGGTTCGACGGTTCGGCCAGATGTTTCCGCCGCTTGCAGATATCGATATCGAGTATTTCTGGCATGGCTGGGTCTGTATCGCCTACGACCGTAACCCGCATTTTGGAGAGATCCCGTATTGCCGCGGCATTCACTACGCGCTCGCCTATATCGGCAGCGGTGTAGCGCTGGCGACCTATGCCGGCGATCTGCTGGCCAGGCGCATCGCGGGCAAAGAGGTCGAATACGGGCCACTCCTGTCGCGACCGCTGCCACGCTTTCCCCTGCCCGCCTTGCGCCGGACCTGGCAGCGCCTCGCCTATGCCTGGTACGCCCATAAGGACGAACGCACTTGAGCGGCACGGCAGAACGAGATCCCATCGTTCATGCGCGAGACAGCCAGCGGCCCTTGATGCGCTGGGTGATCCCGTTGCTCTGCCTGATGGTAATGGGCGCAGCCTGGGGCGGAAATACCGCTGTCGCCAAGATTGCAACGCTTGCGGGCGCACCGGCGCTCGGCCTCATTCTGCTCGAAGGAATCGGCAGCGGCCTCATCATTCTGGTTCTCTGTATCGCGACACGTCGATTGCCGCCTCTATCGCGGACCCACCTCGCCTTCTACGCGATTGCCGGTGTCGTCGGGCTGATGCTGCCGGGCGCCGTCATCTTCTGGATCGCGCCGCATATTCCTGTTGGCATTCTGGCGTTGCTGTTCACGCTGGTGCCCATGATGACCTACGGCGTCAGCCTGCTTTTCACGATCGAACGGCTGGTCTGGATCCGCGTTCTGGGGCTTGTGATCGGTCTGGTCGGTACGGCCCTCGTTATCGTGCCCGGTGCAAGCCTTCCCGGCAGCGACATGGTCGGGTGGACCCTGATCGGCCTGAGTGCGCCCGCTCTTTATGCCCTACAAAATGCTTACATCGCGCGTTACTGGCCGGGTGGCGCCGACCCCCTGTCGATTTCCTGCGGCACCATGATCGGTGGCGGCGTGGTTTTTCTACCGATTGTGTTCATAGCCGGCGAAGAAATGACTCTGATGCCGCCCTGGGAAACGGCGGAATGGGCGGCCGCGACCATGATGACGCTCAATGCCTTCGCAATGGCGATCTTCATCTGGTTGCTGCGCTTCGCAGGTCCGGTCTTCGCATCCCAGACGGCCTATTTCGTGACCCTCTGGGGCATCTTCTGGGGAATGATAATCTATGACGAGCAGCACAGCGTCTTTGTCTGGCTGGCCGCGCTGCTGCTCTTTATCGGCGTCGCGCTCGTCACGTTCGGCGAACGGCTGACATGGCGATCTCGCCGTCGGCCACCGGAAGCGTGATCGAAACCAGCAGACCCGGCCTGTTGTCAGCAAGAACGAGACGCCCGCCATGCAGCCGGACGATGGCAGCCGCAAGGCTGAGGCCCAGCCCGGTACCGGCGGTCGAGCGACTGCTGTCGAGACGGACAAATCGTTCGACCACACGCTCGCGGTCGCCTTCGGGAACGCCCGGTCCCCGATCGCCGATGGAGAGGCGAGGTCCATTGTCGGTCGCATACAAGGAAATTCGAACCGGGCCGGCACCATATTTGAGCGCGTTGTCGAGCAGATTAGCGATCGCCTGAAATAACAGGTGGCGATTGCCGGTCGCCTCGACACCCTCGTTGATCTCGCGCTCGATGGCGATGCCCTGCTCTTCCGCCTGCGCCTCGTAGAGCTCTGCCGCATCGAACGCGAGGCGTGAGAGATCGACGCGGTCCCGTTCCGCCAGGGCTGCGCCGCTTTCCGCATCGGCGATCGACAGCAGGGCCCGGAATGTTGCGAGAACCTGGTCAGCCTCGCCGATGGCAGCTTCTATGGCCGTGCGCCGTTCCCCGGCAGGCCGGTCGCCAGCGGCCACTTCTTCCAGCCGGTTGCGCAGGCGCGTCAAGGGGCTGCGCAAATCGTGCGCGATATTGTCGGTTACCGACCGGATCGCGCTCATCAGTCGACCGATCTCGTCCAGCATGGCATTGAGATTGGCGCCGAGCCGATCGAACTCGTCGTCTGCTGAACCGACTGGCATGCGATAACCGACATCGCCGCGACGGACGCGTTCGGCACCCTTGTTGATTGCCTCGATCCTGCGAAGCAGATTGCGGCTGAAAAGAAAACCGCCCCCAATCGCCAGCAGCAGCATGGCGAGCACGCCCAGCAGAAACACATCGGTAATGGCATCGAGAACGCGCGTGGCGCTCTGGGTATTTTGTCCGACCAGCAGGCGAAAGCCGCCCGGCAATGGAAACTCGATGCCGTAGGCCGTGTGGATTTCAGCCCGATCGACACCGCGCCGCTCGACCGGAAACACCAGCCACGGACCGCGCTGCTCGACGGAATTCGGCCAGCCCACAAGGTTGCCGGCCAACGGGCGGCCGAGCCCGTCGACCAGTAGATAGATCCCGTCGCCGACCCGTTCCGGCGCGAGCCGCGTTTCGATGGCGCGCGTCAGGCCCGGCAGACCATAAGCACGAAACTCGCCGACAAGGCCCTGCAGTTCGGCCTGAACCGTCTGTTCGCGCTGGCGTTCGACCAGAATATCGACCGCCCAGTAAACAAACCCGCCGAGCGCCAACACCGACAGGCTGAACAATGCCGCATAGAGCATCGACAGCCGGAACGTACTGGTCGCAAAAAATCTACGCATCCGCACGCAGAACATACCCGGCGCCGCGCACCGTATGCAAAAGCGGCCCGGAGAAATCGCGATCTATTTTCTGTCGCAGGCGGCTGATATGCACTTCGATGACATTTGTTTGCGGATCGAAATGATAGTCCCAGACATTCTCGAGCAGCATCGTGCGCGTGACCACCTGCCCGGCATGCCGCATCAGGCACTCCAGAAGACGGAACTCGCGCGGCTGCAGGTCGATCCGCTTTCCGGACCGAGTCACCGTGCGTGCCAGCAGGTCCATCGCGAGGTCGCCGACCGCCAGACTGGTTTCGGTTGCATCCCGGCTCTGCCGACGGCCGAGCGCTTCGATCCGTGCGATCAGTTCGGACGCGGCAAACGGCTTCACCAGATAGTCGTCTGCCCCGGCGTTCAACCCCTGCACACGGTCGTCGACTTTCCCGAGCGCGCTCAGAATCAGGATCGGGGTTTCGACATGGGCGGCGCGTAGCGCCTGCACCAACGACAAGCCGTCCAGCGCCGGCAACATGCGGTCGGTGACGATGACGTCGTACCCGCCGCCGCTGGCGTGATAGAGCCCGTCGCGGCCGTCTTCCGCCCGGTCGGCCATATGGCCGTGCTCGGCCAGCGCCTTCGCCATGAAGTCGGCCGTGGCGCGATCATCTTCGATGAGCAGGATGCGCATGTGCCCAGTATCTGTGCCCAGTATCTATGCCCAGTATCCGGCTCGGGCCGGGACGGGCCCGCGTCGGTCAGGATGTAAGGCCCACCGCAGGCACCCGCAAGAGCCCATCCCCCGCCTGCCCAAGGCTGCCGGCCCGACGGCACGCGAGACATGGCAGCGCCAATCGGGCATTAAGCGGGCTGCGGCGGCTGACCCGGTTCGGTCTTCGGGTTAGCATGGCGATTCCCCTGTCGATCGTCGCCGCGCTCCGGGCGCAGTTTCAGCAACACGCAAGGGTTTTCGATGTCTGGCGCATCCTGGCTGGAGCTGTTCCGCGGCGAGCGAGCGATTTTCACGCTCGTATTGAATCTCGGGATAGCACTCCATGCCATCGACGTGTTCGTCATTTCGACGATCATGCCGGAGGTCGTCCGGGATATTGGCGGCATTTCGTTCTACGCGTGGGCCACCATGACCTACATGGTGGCAACCATCGTGGGCGCCGCCTGCGGTGGCATCGTGCAGCTCGATCTCGGGCCGCGCCGCGGCTATGTGCTGGGCGCTCTTATATTCGTCGTCGGCACGATTGGCTGCGCGGTCAGCCCGAGCATGGCCCTGATGCTGGTGGCCCGCGCCATACAGGGGTTGGGCGGCGGCCTCATCGTATCGCAGTCGCTGAGCCTGATACGGATGCTGTTCGAAGACAGGCTGCGTACGCGTGTTCTTGCCCTGGTATCCGGCGTGTGGGGAGTCGCCTCGCTGCTCGGGCCGCTGGTCGGTGGTGTCTTCAGCGAGTTGCACTGGTGGCGCGGCGCCTTCTGGTCGACGGTTCCGGTCATCCTCACCTTTATGGTCCTCGCCTGGTACTCGCTGCCCAATGCGGACGAGCAGGAAGAGCATCGTGTGCCAAGATTGCCGTGGCGGCGGCTCGTGCTGCTGGCCGCCGCGGTCGTTGCCATCGGCACCGCCGGCGTTCTGAGCGGCACGCTCCTGCCTGTGGCGCTTCTGCTGCTGTCCGGCGCGATGTTCTGGCTCACGATGCGTCTCGACGCGGCCGCCTCCCAGCCGCTCTTCCCGCGCGGTGCGCTGTCCTGGTTTCAGCCGATCGGCGGTGCCTACTGGTTCTTCCTGATGACGTCGATCACCCACACCGCGCTGGGTGTCTATCTGCCGCTGGTCCTCCAGGTCGAACATGGTTTGCCGCCGTTGGCCGCCGGTTATTTCAACGCGATCTTTGCCTTGTCGTGGACCGCATCCTCGTTCGCGGTTGCCGGATTTCCGCGTCGCTGGCTCGGTTTCACGATCCTCGGCGGCGCCGGTCTGGCACTGATCGGCATGACGGCGCTGAGTTTTACCATTGTCGGCGGTACGCCGCTGATCATCGGAATCTGTGTCGCCATGACCGGGGTCGGTGTCGGCACCAGCAATCTTCATCTGACCGCGGCGACCATGGCGGCGGCACGGCCCGGCGAGGAAACGCTGACCGCCGCCTCGATCCCGACCGTTCGTTCGCTCGGAATTGCACTGGGCAGCGCGCTGGCCGGCCTGATCGCCAACAATGCCGGCCTCGCCAAAGGTGTGACACCCGAGACCGTTGCTTCCGCGGCGACCTGGGTCATCGGCCTCGCAACCCTGTCACCCCTCTTCATGCTCGTGTTCGGCATGCGGTTCCTCACTTTGCGGGCGCGCCAGAGCCGGGCGGGCGAGGCAAGCGGCGGCACGTCCCGAACAGGCAGCAACTGAAGCCATCACGACAACCGCGGCACCGTCGCCCTGATGCTTTCGCGCTCGGCCATGCGTGGCCACCACAGGCTGAGGCGCGGCAATGTCGGCAGAACGCGGCGCCCTTCCGGCGTCTCGGCAAAAAACCCGAAAATGGGCGCCAGATGCAGATCGGCGAGGGTCGGACTGCTACCGGTCAGGAACGGTGTCCCGGCCGCCAGCGCTTCGAGCGCGAGCAGAACACGGCGCATGTCGGGCGCTGCCTTGCGCAGCACCTGTGCGTTGGGTCTTCGTTTCAATGCCGGCAGAACGATGCGCTGCATCACGATATCGCCAATCAGCGTCCGGTATGCATAGGCATCGGCAACACCGATGATCTGGTTCATGCGGGCGCGCGCCACGGGATCGGACGGCTGCAGCGCCGGTCCGTCGAAGGCTTCGTCGACATAACGGTTGATCGCTGCGGTTTCGTAAATTGTCAGCGCGCCGTGCTGGAGAACCGGCACCTTGCCGAACGGACTGAGAGAAAGAAATGCCTCATGCAGCGTGGCGCCGCCCAGCAGATCGATCTCGCGCAGCGTGTATTCGACCCCCTTCTCGATCAGCGCGAGGCGAACCGAGCGCGTGTAGGTGCTGTAGTTCGGGCCATGCAGAACGGGTATTGCCATGCGGCGGCATTCGTCCGGTCGATGCTATTTCGGAGCCGAAGGCGGAGTCTAAAGGCAGAGACGCGGCGTGACCAACGCCGGCCTCTTGCAGGGACGAGGCCGCGGGCGCAGATTCGGCGGCAGGATCGTGCCATTTCGCGCCCCAGTGCGACGCCCGGCAGAAAGGCCGCTATGAGCCAGCCCTTCGATTTCGCTGCTTATTGCCAGCCCGGCATGACGCTGGCCACGACCGATAGACGCTCGGTCCGGATTACGGCCGTCGAACGGGAGGCCGGGCTGATCCACGGCGATGTCGCCATGTTCGGTCCCTGCGTGTGGCGCGGCGATGGCCTGTGGGCAGATGCACCCTGTGGCGCACAGGGACCCCTCGATCTGGCGGCGCCCAGGGATCCGCCAGCAACACCGCCGGATCGACGCCGCGCTTCGGTGGTGGCGGCGCTGGACGGTCCCAACCGGCATTTCTGCTGCGATTGAATGCCGCCTAGCTGTCCTTCGGCTTGAGGATATTAAAGCGGAACGGCGGCGCATCTTCGAACTCGAGATAGCGCCCGATATAGCGGTGATGCAGATGCGTCACCTCGAGGAAATCGGCATTCTCGCGCGACGGCTTGTAAATGTTGAAGCACCGCATGATGCCGAGTGTCGCCGCCGATTCCAGCGGCCCGCCAAAATCCGCGGACCGATCGAGGAAATAGGGCTGCTTCGTCCACGTCTCCATTTGCCGGGCACTCAGGAAAAAACAGCCCGCATGGGGATTGTTGATGCGCTGGAACATGAGCGGTGTGCCCAGCATCGACGCCTTGATCTGCGGACGCACCTTGATGTCCTGAAACTGCGCGCTGAGCGAGGATTTGCGCAGATTGCAGTCGATATAGAGCTTGTGCACATGGTCGCCATGCGTTCGCTCAAAGCGGTTCGGCTGAAGCAGTGCCTTGTCGGACGCCTTTGCGCTGAACCAGTCGAGCTTGCGAAAGAACCACGGATCGGCGACCTCGATATCGTCTTCGAGATAACAGTAATAGTCGAAGCGCCCGAGATTCTGTCGCAATACATCGTGACATTCATAGCCGAGCAGCATCGCCTCGGCATTGGTTGCATGTTCATTGAAAAGGTGACCGGGCAGATCGGCAATCAGATGGTCGCCCTTGGTCGTGCAGATTGTCACCGCGATCTCGGCATCCATCTGGGCGTTGGTTTCATCGAGCAGACGGTCCGCCGGATTGAGCAGACCCTGGCGGTGGCCGAAATTTACGTGGAGTGATTCCAGAACGCGGGTCAGCGCGGCCACGCGGGCCGCCGGATTGGACCGGGCCGAGCCATAGAAACCCGAAGTGGGGCGGAAATAGTGGGCAATCGTAAAGTGGATTCGCATCGGAGCGCCAACTGAAGGAAGCGGGTCCAAGGCGAGTAATGTGCCGGCCCGTCCGGGTCAAGCCCAACCATCTGGATTGGGCCGACCCTTATGAACGCGGGATCTTGCGCAGCTCCCGGAGGCTCTGAAAGCCGGTCGGCCCGACGATCAGGTGATCGTGCAGGGTAACTCCGACGGCCTCGGCGGCCCGGAAGATCTCCCGGGTAATCTCGATATCCTGGGCGGACGGCTTCAGATTTCCGCTCGGATGGTTGTGGCACAGCACCAGCCCGACCGCGCCGACATTGAGCGCGCGCCGGATGATCTGGCGCGGATAGGCGGCCACTTCGTTGACCGTACCCGTTTGCTGCAATTCGTCGTCGATCAGGGCATTGCGCTGATCGAGATAGAGGACACGGAACTCCTCGATCTCGTTATGTGCCATGCGCGACCGGCAATAATCGACCACCTTGTCGATCGAGTTCAGCAGCGGACGGCCGACCAGTTCTTCGCGCGCCGCGCGGGCCGCCAGTTCACGGATTGCACGGAAACTGACCACGGTCTGGCGGTTCATCTGTTCGAAACCCGCCAGTTCCTCCTCGGGCGCCGCCAGCACGGCGCCGATCCCGCCGAACCGCTCCAGCAGGGCCTTGGCCAGGGGCTTCACATCGGCCCGCGCGATGCTGCCAAACAGGACCAGCTCGAGCAGCTCATAGTCGGGCAGCGCCTCCAGCCCGCCATCGAGCGCCCGCTCGCGCAGCCGCTGCCGGTGACCCCAGTAATGTGGCCGATCGACCGCTGCGGTGACGTCCCCCGCCCTCCAACGCCTCGGCCAGCTTCGGGCTGGGATCTTCGTCGCCTTCGAACAGCCAGGCCTGCGTCATGCGGTCCCATTTGCCGCCGAGCTCATGGAGGCGCTGTCGGTGCGGAAAGGTGTCGCCGCGCACGATGAAACCACCGGCACCGATCCGGTGCGGCGCCACGGTGATGCCCAGGCGTTTCAGGTTCGTCGGGTCGCCCACGAGAATTCCCATGCCTTCAGCTCCACCACCGATGGTCGACGCGACGGGACGCGCGGTCAAGACGCTGCTGTGGGGCGCCGGATCCGCTAGAATCGAACCGCCTTGCCGGAACAGGAGGCCTCATGCCCGAACCGAGCCAGCCAGCCGATGCGATCGATCCCGCCGCCATCCGCGGCTATCACGCCCATGTCTATTTTGGTCCGGACACCCGCTTCGAGGCGCAACAGCTCTACGAGCGGATCCCCACGGCGCTGCCCGATGTCGCCCTTGGCCGTTTCCATGAACGCCCGGTCGGCCCGCACCCGGCATGGAGTTATCAGATTGCCTTCGATGCGCATGAGTTCGGTCGCGTCGTGCCCTGGCTCGCGATCCATCGCGGCAGGCTCGATATATTCGTGCATGGGTTGAGCGGCGACGATCTTTACGACCACACCGCACTCGCGATGTGGCTCGGCCGCTCCTTCACGCTCGATCTTTCGGTGCTGTAGCGCCGGATCGCCATCAACGCGAGGCACCGGCGAGCCATTCAGTTAGCGTTGCCTTGATCACCTTGCCGGCATTGTTTCGCGGCAGTCGATCGGCCGTTCGGATTACGCTCGGAACCTTGTACGCAGCGAGCGATGCACGACAATGCCGCAGGATCGCGGCTTCGTCGGTCGCACCGTCCGTTACCACGAAGGCGGCGACCTCTTCGCCGAGTAAGACCGATTTCATGCCCAGAACAGCCGCCTCGCGGACGCCCGGGCAGGTCAGAAGAACCCGTTCGACTTCCGGCGCGAACACGTTCATGCCGCCCCGGATGATCACGTCGTTCCAGCGCCCCTGCAGGAACACATAGCCGTCTTCGTCGATATACGCGTAATCGCCGGGATAGTGCCATCCGTCGCGAAAACTCCGGTCGGCCGGATCGGGCGGATAGATGCCGCGCGTCACGGTAGGCGAACGGACACGCAGGATGCCGGTTTCGCCGATGGGCAGCGGCCGGGCCGCCTCGTCGACGATTTCGATCTCGGTCGCCAGCATGGGCCGCCCGATCGAGCCCGGTTTGAGCTCGTGCTCGTGTGGCCGCATGACCGTGTTCATGCCGCCACCGGCACTCCCGTAGTAATCGACCAGATTCGGGGTAAGCCTGGTTCGAATGGCACGGTTTTCTTCCGGGAACAGCATGGCACCCACCGTGACGAAGAGACGAAGCTGCGGCAGCAGCAGACCTTCCGCCGGCACTTCAGCCAGCAGCATGCGTGCGATCGACGGCACGACCGAGATCGTATCGATGCCATGACGTTCGATCGCCGCCAATATTTCGGTTGCCTGGAACAGCGGCGGCATCAGATGCAAGGTGCCGCCGCGAAACAAAGTGGCGAGCGCCATGCCGCGTCCCGCCGCGAAGGCAATCGGCAGCACCGAAAGATAGCGATCGTCGGGCCCGACTCCGACATCGGTCCAGAGTGTGGCAAGCGCCGCCGTATAGCTGCGGTGAGTAAAGGCATGACCCTGCGGCACGCCGGTCGTTCCAGAGCTCAGCACCAGAATGAATATGGCATCGTCGCCGGGCGCCATGCGGTCCATTGCGGGCGCCGCCGCGACCGTCCGTCGCCAGCTATCGTCATGCACCAGGACCGGCAGACTCGCATCGACGCGGCGCCCCGCCTCGGCAAGGATCAGTTTTGGCTTGAAGATGCGGCCGATGCGCTCCTGTTCCGCCGCGGTCCAGCGCCAGTCCATCGGCAGGTTGATGGCCCCCAGCCGCGCCACGGCGAGCCACACCGCCGGCAGATCGATGCCGTCGATCAACGATGCCCCGACGACATCGCCGGCGCGGATGCCTTCGCCGGCCAGGACCGTGGAAATACGGCGAACCCGATCGTCGAGCTCGGCAAATGTCAGGGCCTCGCCGACATCGACGATGGCCGGCCTGGCGCCCCGAAACCGGGCATGAAGTGAGATCAGTTCGGCAATGTTCACAACGTATGCAGCACTTCTGATCGGCAACGGTTGGACGCTATAATGGCAGCATGGCGGCGGTAACGACATCCGGAACGGTGACGGCGGGGCCCGATGGCCGTGGCGATGCGGCAAGCCTCGCCAACTGGCTGTGCGAGCGGCTGGCTGCGGCTCTCGGGTATCATTCCGTCAATCCGCACGACGATTTTTTCGAGCTCGGTGGCGATTCCGTAGCGGCGACGGCCTTGATTTCCGCCATCGCGGAACGTTGCCGGATCGAACTGCCGATTTCGTCCATTGTCAGCCACCCGACGATGGCTGCCCTTGCCGGCCATCTGGCAAGCCCGGCCACCGCGACGCTCGATCCGCTTCTGCTGCCCGTCGAGACGGCAGGCGATCGCATGCCGCTGTTCGTCGTGCACGGCCTCACGGGGCAGGCATTCGCGGCGCGCTATCTGCGGGATCGAATTGGCCCGCAGCGGCCGATCTACGGCCTGCAGGCTGCGACGCAACATCCAAACGAGGGTGCCGTCAAGACCGTTCCCGAATTGGCCGCCGATTATGTCGCAGCGATCCGCAGTGTATGGCCGAGCGGCCCCTTTCTGCTGGCGTCTTACTGTGCGGGTGTTTTCGTTGCCTGGGATATTGCCCAAGCGCTGGCCAGCGCCGGTGAAGAGCTGCCGTTGCTGATTGCCATCGATCCACCGTCGCATGTCGGCGACTGGATCGGCGGCGAGGTCGATCGCTCGGGCGAAGGGAGTTTGCTGGGCGACGACAGCAATTTCCGCCGGCAGAGCCGGGACACTATCGTTCTTAGCACCGCCAAGCACGCCGACATGGCTTGGCTGCGCCGCGACCCGATTGCAATGGAACGAGCCGTGGATACGGCCGTCGCATTGCGGACTGCCTTCCTCGCTTATCGGCCAAAACCATATCGGGGCCATATAGGTCTCGTCTGTTCGGCTCAGGCGGCAAGTTATCTGCGGAAGGCACAGAAGATCCTCGAGCAACGCCAGGCCGGGTGGGCCGCATTAATGAAGGGGCCCATCAAGGTCGTGACCCTGCCCGGCAGCCACACAAGCCTGTTCCAGCCCAACAATCCCGCCGTTCCCGACGCATTGCGGGAACTGATCGCGTCATTCGGCCTTTGATCCCGCGCCTCCCGGCGTCACCCTTTCGTCGGGTATCTCGAGCAGCTTGCGTTTCAAAATCTTGCCAGCGCTGTTACGCGGCAGAATGTCGATGAAGTGGATCCGGGTCGGGACCTTGTAGGCGGCAAGCTTGCCGCGACAATGCCGCATGATCTCGTTTCGCTCGATCGGACGATCGCCAGCGACGAACGCCACGACATCTTCACCCAATATCTCGTTCGGAACGCCAACCACCGCGACCTCGCGAACCCCTGTCAATCCCAGCAGCACCCGCTCGACCTCCGGAGCATAGACGTTGCTGCCGCCGCGGATGATGATGTCGTTGTAGCGGCCCTGGAGAAACAGGTATCCGTCTTCGTCGATCAGCGCGTAGTCGCCGGGATAATGCCATCCTTCGCGATAACTGACGTCGGCGGCATCCGGCGGATAGATGCCTTTGCACGTGCTCGGACAACGAACCCGCAGGCGGCCTGTGGTACCGCGCGGCAGTCGCCTGTCCTTGTCGTCGACAATTTCGAGGTCAGTCCCAAGAACGGGTCTTCCGACCGATCCCGGCTTGCGCGCCAGTTCGTCCGGATAGAGCACAGTGTTCACGCCGCCGCCCGTGCTGCCGTAATAGTTGACCAGATTCGGCGACAAGCGCTGACGAACGGCGTTGCTTTCTTCGGGAAACAGCATTGCACCCACCGAAATCAGCAAACGGAGGCACGGCAAGAGAACCTTGTCGCCAACGGCAAGAGGCAACAACTGCCGCAGAATTGCCGGTACGCAACATAGAGTGTCGATCCGATACTTTTCGACGGCAGACACGATCTCCGATGGCTCCACGAGCGGCGGCATGAATCGGACCGACCCGCCGCCCAGGACGGCGCTCAGAACGCCCGACCGACCGGCCGCACTCGCCATCGGCAACACCGATAGAATCCGGTCGTCCGGCCGTTGCCCGATATCGACCCATTGTGCCATCAGGATGCCAAGGTAGGTCCTGTGCGTATGGACGTTACCCTTGGGCAGGCCGGTCGTACCCGAACTCATATTCATGATCACCGGGCGGTCCTCTCCCGGCACGATTCGATCGTGCGCCGGCGCTGCAGCGACTTCCCGCTCCCAGGCATCGTCATGCCGCACGATCGTAAGATCGTCGCCCGGCTTGCGGCTCTGTTCCACGAATATCGCCCGCGGCCGGAACACGCGACCGATCTGCGTTTGCTCCTCGGCTGTCCAGCGCCAATCCATCGGAATGACAACCGCCCCGATCCGCACGATTGCCATCCACAGCGCCAGCGGCGCGGCACCGTCCCGGAGGCAGACCCCAACAAGATCGCCCGGGCGAACACCCCGCCTTATCAGGGCGGTTGCGGTCCGCCGCGCCCGATCGTCGAGTTCGGCGTATGTGACCGATGCTCGATCGTCGTCCACGGCGATCTGACTGGCCCGATAACGCGCATGGAAGGACAGATACTCGGCGAGATTCATTGGTTCGGGATTCGATCGGCCGAAGATATCGACATCAGCGCGCAGCAGCGGCTGGCTGCTCCTTCGCACCCACGCCCGGCGGCAACCCGGTTGCGACGATCCGGTAGAGCAGCCGGCGCGTCGACGCGTCGGTCGCAGCGCCCACCGGCTCGGCACAATGCAGCGTGGCCGTGTTATCCCAGAGCGCGATATCGCCCGACTGCCAGGCATGGCGATATACAAATCTTGGGTCGATCGCGTGAAGCTTCAATCGCCGCAACAGGGCCCGCCAGTCGCCGCGCGGCGGAGTGTCCATATCGATCGCCGAGCCGGCGATGGCGTAGAGCCCGGTATGGCCCGTGACGCTATGACGGCGCGCAATCGGGTGCCGACCGGGCGGCGGCAGAAGGGCTGCCTGCTCCGGCGACATTGGATGCACAGCGTGTTCCCATTCCTCGCGATCGTCGCCGCCGCCATAGCTGTGAAACGCATGCAACCCGTCGATTTCCTGTACGGTCGCTTCATCGAGCGCCGCATAGGCCTGCACCAGGTCCGTGATCAATGTCGCGCCACCGCTAGCGGGCGCATGGATACAATATAGAATCGTAACGGCGTTCGGATCGTCGGCATAACCGCGATCGGTGTGCCAGAAGGCTGCGCCGTTACGATACTCCTCGGGTTCAAGCGCTTTTCCGACATTGCCAACCTGCATGATCGCAGGGTGCCCGGGGAGCACCAGATTGTCGTAGGGCTCGAGGAACGGCTCGCCCCACAGCCGTCCGAACGATTCGTACTGCGCCGGCGTCAGATTCTGATCGCGGAACACCAACACCCGGAAGCGATACAGCGCCATTCGGATGTCGGTTACTGTCGCCGGGTCCGGCGCGCGAGCGCCATCGAAGCCAGTCACTTCGGCGACAAAGCCGGGTCCGATTTGCCTGAACTCGACCATGCAGTTACTCCCCGCAGCACATAACCGAGGCTAACGCGCGAAGCCCGGGCCAGCAACGCCGCCGATAGCCATTTTATGACGGAGCTGCGAGCGTCGCCGATCCGGCCGACAGAAAGGCTTCGATCGGGGCAAGCTGGGCGTCCTCCAGCAACGCAGGCGGATGCCCACCCGCAAGAGCGTCCGAATAGGCAATGTTCGGATTCTCCGCGCACACCGAGTCGAACAGGACCGGATTGCAATACGGGCTGGATTCGCCATAGATAAACAACGCATTGCACTGCAGGCGCGGCAGCGCTCCCAGATAGTCGAACTTCTTGCCGAGATAACTGCCCATCGCTGCGATCGCTTTCCCATCATACTTCATCGCAATCCTGCCCGCCTGGCGATAGAATCTTGCATTGCGATAATATTCCGTCAGATGCGGCGGCACGCAGGCGAGCGCCGGTCGCCGCTCGAACAGATATGCCTCGGCTGCTTCGACGGAATCGAATCGGGCTTCTGCCTGTTCGAGCAGCGACTGATGATGGCGGGTCAGTGCCTCATGATCGGCAAGCGGGGTGTCCACAAAGACGACCGACCGTGGCCGCATCCGCGCGTACATCAAGTAGAGCAACAGCATCATGCCGCCCCATGACACGCCGAGCATATGCTCGGCGCCGGTTGCATATTGCCGGCAAATGGCGGCAAGACTGCTGACATAAGTCTCCCAGCGGTACCCACCCGCCTGCCAGAGAAACTGGCTGTCGCCATGACCGAGCCAGTCAGGGCAAATCGCCTCGAAACCGGCGCGGTTCAGTCGTTCGGCGAGAGCGGCGAACTCGCCGCCGTTAGCCCCCATTCCGTGCAAACAGATGACACGGCCGCGTTCGTTTGGAACGCTCCAGATTCGAACGTTCAGCCGCCGGACCAGCGGCCCAAAGCGAATAGTCACGGCTTCCTGACGGGGCTTCATGCCAGCGGCCGCGCCACGCGTCGGCAGGCGCTCTCGTGCGTACACCCCATTCAGTGCGCCCCGCCGCCGCCGTCGAGATACGATGCCAGCCGATTGATCGACGGATAGGCAACGAGATCGGCCGGTTCCACGATGCGGCCCGTTGCATCTTCCAGATTGACGCAGAGGTCGAGCGCCGTAAGGCTGTCCATTGCGATGGCAACGAATTCAAGGTCCTGCTCGGGCTCCGCGAGCAGATTGGTTTGCTTCGTGCCCTCCAGCTCACCCAGCTCGACAAGGATTGCAACGATCGTTTCACGATATGAGGAGGCGCTCATGGCTTGAACCTTAGAAACAGCCGCTCCGGCATGACAAATATCTGATTGTCCGAATACGAGCATTCTACGCCAGAAAGCACCCGTGGCGACGATTTCAACCAGCCGGTGATTGCCGGCCAGACATCCAGCGACATATGACGACCGAGGCAGGAATGCGGTCCGGCACCGAAGATGAGTTTCTGATTCGACTGTGATGTATCGTAGTTCAGGCTTTGCAGATAAAGTCGCACCCGATCGCCAGCCGAAAAATGGGTGCCTTCATATTCGAACGATCTGCGTGCAAGCCGCTCGGCGATCGCGACACCGGTCTCGGGCGGAAACTCGGGATACTCGATGTCATCGAGCAGCCTTCCGGAATGACCA
>JBBDWX010000200.1:10044-19719 GCA_040902665.1 Dongiaceae bacterium | reverse complement strand
CTACTCCGACAAATCCGTCTTCCTGCGCGAACTGGTCTCGAATGCGGCCGATGCCTGCGACAAGCTGCGCTATCTGGCGCTGACCGATTCCGGCCTGATCGCCGGCGATCCCGAATTCCGTATCCGCATCTCGATCGACAAGCCGGCGCGGTCATTGACCGTCGCCGATAACGGCATCGGTATGGCGCGCACCGAGCTGATCGAGAATCTCGGCACCATCGCCCGATCCGGCACTGCGGCCTTCGCCGCCGACGGCAAGGAAGACGCGCCCGCCCTGATCGGCCAGTTCGGTGTCGGATTTTACGCGGCATTCATGGTCGCCGAGCGGGTCGAGGTGGTGACGCGCCGCGCCGACGAAAAAGGCGGTTTCCGCTGGTCCTCGGTTGGCAAGGGCGAATTCACGTTGCAGCCCGAGCCGGACGCCGCGCGCGGCACAAGCGTCATCCTTCATCTCGCCGAGGGCGAAGACGAATATCTCGATCCCGCACGGCTCCGGGCAATCGTCGAAAAATATTCGAACCATATCGGCGTGCCGGTCGAGCTCGATGCCGGATCGGGCACGACCGCGACGATCAATGCCGGCTCGGCCTTGTGGCTGAAACCGCGCGAGGCGGTCACGCCCGAGGAATACACCGCGTTCTACCGCCATCACGGCCATGCCTTCGACGAGCCGTGGATCGTCATGCATTTCCGCACCGAGGGCATGCTTTCCTATGCCGGGTTGCTGTTCGTGCCGACCGCGCGGCCGTTCGACCTGTTCAATCCCGAGCGCCGGCAATGCGTGAAACTCTATGTGCGCCGCGTTTTCGTGACCGACGATTGCGAGATCCTGCTGCCGCCCTGGCTGCGATTCGTGCGCGGCATCGTCGATTCGGAAGATCTGCCGCTCAATATCAGCCGCGAGATGCTGCAGTCGAACCCGGTGCTGGCGAAGATCCGCAGCGGGCTGGTCAAGCGCGTGCTCGCCGAGCTCACGAAAAAGGCGAAGGCCGCGCCCGGTGAATATGCGACGTTCTGGGATTCGTTCGGCGCCGTCCTCAAGGAAGGGCTCTATGAGGAACCGGCCGAGCGCGATCGCATTCTGCCGCTGACCCGCTATCGCACGACGGCCTCCGACAATCTGGCGACGCTCGACGAGTATGTCGCGCGGATGAAGGACGGTCAGGACGCGATCTATTACATCACCGGCGACAATCTCGAGGCCGCCTCGCGCAGCCCGCAGCTCGAGGGTTTTCGCGCGCGCGGCGTTGAGGTTCTGCTGCTGACCGATGCGGTCGACGAATTCTGGCTGCCGGCAATCGGCAGCTATGCGCAGAAGCCGTTCCGCTCGGTGACGAAGGGTGCAACCGATCTCGATCGCATCGCAGCGCCCGAGAAGTCCGCCGCGAAACCGGCAGCGACGGAACCGGGCGCACTCGATGCGCTGGTCGCCTGGCTGCGGCTCACGCTCGACGACGCGGTCAAGGACGTGCGTACGACCGGGCGGCTGACCGACAGCCCGGCCTGCCTCGTCGCGGCCGACGGCGCTCTCGACATGCGGCTCGAGCGCATCCTGCGCGCCCACAAGCAGCTCGATGCCGAATCGAAGCGCATACTCGAGATCAATCCCGATCACGCGCTGATCGCGGCCTTGGCCGGCGCGCTGAAGAGCGGCGAGAAGGCCGCGCTCGACGATGCGGCTTTCCTTCTGCTCGATCAGGCGCGGCTCGCACAGGGCGAGGAGCCGGCCGATCCGGTTGCGTTCGCGAAGCGCATGACGAGCGTGATGACGAAGGCGCTGGGCGGCTAGGGTGCAGGAATGCGCCGGGCTGCGGACCAGCAGCCGATCGCACCGGCGGCCCAGATCGCGAGCACGGCAGCGAAAGCGAGCTGCGTGCCGCCGATGCCGATCAGAACGCCGTTGAGGCTGTGCATCGCACCCATCACGATCAACGAAGCGGCCGAGAGCACGGAGAGCATCGTTGCGCGTTCGGCGCCGGCGAAGGCTTCGTTCGCCCAGACCCGCACCAGCGGATATTGCAGCCCGTCGGCCGCGCCGTAGAGCGCATAGCCGATCGCAACCAGCAGGAGTGCGAACGGTGCCGGCAGCCAGCCGGCGACGAGGCAACAGAGGACGAACCCGGCAAACACCAGATTGACCAGCAGCGCCGACGCGCCGCGCGACAGACCTGAGAGCGGCGGCCGGTTGCCGATCCATACCGCCGCCATGTCGACAACCACGATCAGGCCCATTCCGATGCCGAACCATATTGTGGCGACGCCCTGTTCGATCAGCAGCGGCTGATAGAGCAGAATGCCCGCATCGACCAGCACGTTGAAAGCGACGAATGCGACCGCGGCGGCACGCAGCGAAGGATGGCGCAGGATTTCGCGCATCACCACAAGGAACTGCAGCAGCGGCGATTGCGCGCGCGTGGCGGCGCGGGGCTCGCCTTTGTCCCGCGGCAGCAGCATCACGAAGACGATCCCGATGACGCTGCCGATGGCGCTGAGCAGCACCGGCAAGGCGAGATCGATATACTCTGCGACGAACGATCCGAGTGCCGCGGCCGCGCCGTAGACGGCCAGTTCGACCATATAGCCGCGCGACTCGAACCCGCGATAGCTCACCGCTTCGTTGCCATCGCGCAGGGCATCGAAAACGAGGGCCGAATCGGATCCGCTGAGAAAGGCACTGCCGAGACTCATCAGGATGAACGCGCCGATGACGCTCGCCGCGCTGGGGTCGGCAAAGAGCCAGAGCAGCCCGAGCGAGCGGAAGAAGATGCCGGCGAACAGGCTGCGGCGGCGCCCGAACCGATCGGCGAAAATGCCGGTCGGCACTTCGAAGACCATCTTCGCGATGCTCCAGACGCCGTAGGCGAAGAAGATCGTCTCGATCGCGACGCCCTCCGCCAGCAGATAGACCTGCAGAACGGCAGCATGGAAACTGAGATTGCGACAGCATTTATGGCCGAAGAAACCGACGGCGAGACGCATCCGGGTCACGCGGGCGATCTCCGACGATTCGCAACGACCATCCCGCTGGAAGGCAACGGCCGGTCCGGCTTCTTCCGGCGCGATTTATCGGGTGGATGTCGGATCAACGCGGTCGCCCGGTCTCGTCGAGTTCGTGCTCGGGCAGGCAGAGAAAGATCAGCGCGATCCCGAAACAGACGATCAGGCGGAACGCCGCCTGCTGGCCGTTGAACGACGAGGCCTGCCACATCTGGAACCATTCGGCGGCGATCGTCATGAAGCCGCAGAAATAGAGCGCGATCGCCAGCATGAGGCCGGCGACGGCGAGGGCCTTGCGCGCGGCGAACCGGGCAGCCGGCGCGTGTCGCGCGGCAAAAAGCCGTAGCGCACCGACGACGCAGAGCAGGCCCGCGCCGATCTCGGCTGCGATGATCAGCGCATAGACAACGTGATGCGCCGTCGGGTTCGTGATCGCGCGCCCGATCAGCGGGTTGTCCGGTGCGATCAGATCCATCGACATGACATGCTGCACGAAGGCGAAGTTCGAGCCGTAATCGAGCAGATTGTCGATGCCGACCAGCAGCAGGTAAATCGCCATCAGCAGCACGAGAAGGATCTTCGCCAACCGCTGGATCATGTCCCTGCCCCCGATCGATGCAATCGCCCGTCGGGCCATTGCCGCTCGCACACCGCCTTTTGCGAAAGCGAACCGCCCCATGAACGCTATCTAACGCTATCTTATGCCGGGGAAAGCGACAAGAAACCGCGCTTGCGTCACCGGCCGAAGCCCATCGGCCGGAACGCCGGACCCTGTCGCGAATGCCGCCGCTCGGCGACGCCGAACGGCTGAGTGATCCCCATGGATCAAACACCCGGCCGCGCCTAGACTGGCGCTCCCCGGGGGAACGCGCATGGAACGCAGGCTCGCCGCCATTCTCGTCGCCGACGTGGTCGGCTACAGCGGCATGATGGAGCGGGACGAGGCCGGCACGTTTGAGCGGCTGCGCGCGCACCGCAGGGAGCTCGCTGAACCGGTCGTTGCGAGCCATCGCGGCCGGATCTTCAAGCTGACCGGTGACGGATACCTTGTCGAGTTCGGCAGCGTCGTCGATGCGGTCGAGTGCGCCGCTGCCATTCAGACCGGGATGGCGCAGCGCAACCGGGATATTCCGGACGGCAAACGGATCGATCTGCGCATCGGGGTTCATGTCGGCGACGTGATCGTCGAAGGCGAAGACTGCCATGGCGATGCCGTCAACGTTGCGGCGCGCCTGCAGGAAGCCGCCGAAGCGGGTGGCATCTGCGTCTCGCGCACCGTCGTCGATCAGGTCCGTCAGAAGGTTGCACTCGTGTTCGAATCGCGTGGCGAGGAGCGGCTGAAGAACATTGCCGAGCCCATCAGTATCTATCGCATCCGGGTCGACGGTATACAGCCGGAGCAGCGCCCGATCCTCGCGCTGCCCGACAGGCCGTCGATTGCCGTGCTGTCGTTCCAGAACATGTCGGGCGATCCGGAACAGGAATATTTCGCCGACGGAACCGCCGAGGAGATCATCACCGCGCTGTCGCATTTGCGTTGGCTGTTCGTGATCGCGCGGAACTCGAGCTTCACTTACAAGGGCCGCGCCGTCGACGTGAAGCAGATCGGCCGCGAACTCGGCGTGCGCTACGTTCTGGAAGGCAGCGTGCGCAAGGCCGGCAACAAGGTACGCGTCACCGGCCAGCTCATCGACGCTGCGACCGGCGCCCATCTCTGGGCCGACCGGTTCGACGGCGCGCTCGAGGACGTATTCGATCTCCAGGACCGGGTGACGGCGAGCGTGGTGAATGCGATCGCGCCGAAAATGGAACAGGCTGAACTCGAGCGCTCGAAGCACAAGCCGACCGAAAGCCTCGATGCCTACGATTATTATCTGCGGGGCATTGCGGTCGCCCATCGCTGGACCCGCGAGGCCAATGCCGAGGCGCTCGCGCATTTCTGCCATGCCGTCGAGCTCGATCCGAATTTTGCCGCCGCCTGGGGCCTTGCGGCGCGCTGCTATTCGCAGCGCAAGGCCTGCGGATGGTCGACCGACGGGGCCCGCGAAGCAACCGAGGCAGAGCGCGCGGCGCGCCGTGCGGCCGAACTTGGCCAGGACGATGCTATGGCGCTCTGCACCGCCGGCATGGCGATGTCCTACGTCGTCTGCAATCCCGCCCATGGCAGGGTGCTGATCGACCGCGCGCTGCAGCTTAACCCGAACCTCGCCTGGGCCTGGCTGTTCAGCGGCTGGACCAGTATCTGGCTCGGCGATCCCGAGACCGGAATTGAGCATGTTGCGCGTGCGATGCGGCTGAGCCCGCACGATCCGCAGATGGTTGCGATGCAGGGAGCGACCGCCTATGCGCATTTCTTTGCCGGGCGCAACGCCGAGGCCTCGAAATGGGCGGAAATGTCGATCCAGTCGAATCCGAATCTGGCCCTGCCATTCGGTGTCCTGGTCGCGGCGCGTACCTTGATGGGCCAACCGCTGCAGGCCGCGCAGGCTCTCGCGCGGCTGCGCAGTCTCGAACCCGAACTCAGGCTCTCCAATCTCGGGGTCTGGATGCCATTGCAGCGCCTGGAGCATCTCGACTTGTTCGTCGATGCCATTCGCAAGGCGGGGCTGCCGGAATGATCGCGCGTATCGCCGACGCTCACTCCAGCGCGAACGCGGCCGCGGCATAAACCGGGCCGACCGGGTCCGCCTGCACGATGACCGCGCAGGCCTCTGCGTCGGTTTCGGCCGGTGGCAACGCGATCTCGGTCGCGCTGCCGTCCCACTCGCCGATCGGGCGGAAGGCGCGGACGATATTGTATTCGGTCAGGGTCTTGCCGGTGTTCTCGCCGCGCTTGACCGATGTCACATGCGTCTGGTCGTATTCGACCAGCCACACGATGGCCGGCTCGTCCGGCGAGGCATCGGCGTCTTCGGCTTCGCCGATGACGATCCGATAGCCGCCGCTGTCGTCGTTCACCAGTAGCAGCGAGGTTTTCGGCTGCAGGGCGGCGGCCTTGATCGCGGCGGCGACCGCCGCGCGGTTCGAACCGACCTCGTGCGCCGCGCCGTCGACCACCATCTGCGGCGTATAGATCGCGCGCTCGTTGAGGAAGCGGGCATAGGCGCGCTGGCGCGCGGTCGCCTCGGGCGAGGAGAACGGATCCGCCCAGCCGATATAGTTCCAGTAGTCGACATGGAAGGCGAGTGCCAGCACATCGCGGCGCTGCGCCAGTTCGCCGAGATAGGCATCGGCCGGCGGGCAGGAGGAACAGCCCTGCGAAGTATAGAGTTCGATCACCACCGGCGCGGCATCGGTCACCGGCTCCATCGTGTGCGCGGGGACTGCGCCGCCGGCGAGCACAGCGATCGTCGCTGCGGCGGTGAGCGATTTGCGCGCAAGGTCATGCAACAGGCGTCGGCGGTTTCTTTTCATGGCTCCGACTCTAATCCAGCACGGCAAGCGGGGCGCATCACACCGGGTCAATTCCGGTTGATGCCCCCGGATGCCCATTTACCCCGTACTCGCATGGCGACTCTCGGTGCCGCCGCGCGGGTTAAGCCCCAGTACAGGCCCCAATACAGGCCGCGACTTACGCCGCGTCGGCTATCAGCCGGCGCAGCACATAGCTGAGAATGCCGCCATGGCGGTAATAATCGAGCTCGTCGAGCGTATCGATCCGACACAGCGCCGTGATCGTCACCCGGCTTCCGTCGGCTCGGTGGATCGTCACCGGCAGTTGCGAGCGTGGCGCCAGCCCCTGCGCGATGCCGCCGATATCGAAGCGCTCGCTGCCGTCGAGCTTCAGCGTCAGGCGATCGGTGCCGTCGGGGAACTGTAACGGCAATACGCTCATGCCGATCAGGTTGGAGCGGTGGATGCGCTCGTAGCTTTCGGCGATGACCGCGCGGACGCCGAGCAGAAGCGTGCCCTTGGCCGCCCAGTCGCGCGACGAGCCGGAGCCGTATTCCTTACCCGCGACGACGACCAGCGGAACGCCTTCTGCCTGATAGCTCATCGCCGCATCGTAGATCGCCATCGTCTTGCCCGAGGGCATGTGTTTCGTGATGCCGCCTTCGGTGCCGGGCAGCATCTCGTTGCGCAGCCGGATGTTCGCGAACGTGCCGCGCATCATCACCTCGTGATTGCCGCGCCGTGCGCCGTAGGAATTGAAATCGGCAACCCCGACATCGTGCTCGATCAGATAGCGTCCGGCCGGGCTGTCCTTCTTGATCGCGCCGGCCGGCGATATATGGTCGGTCGTGATGCTGTCGCCGAGGATCGCAAGCGGCCGCGCGCCGCTCACATCGGCGAGCGGCGCCGGTTGTGCCGTCATACCTTCGAAGTAAGGCGGATTGCGCACATAGGTCGAATCTGGCTGCCAGTCGTAGGTCAGCCCCTTACCGGTCGGCGTCTTGCGCCAGCGCGCATCGCCCTTGAACACATCGGCATAGCGGGTGCGGAACATGGTCGCGTTGACCGCGCGCCGGATCGCCGCCTCGATCTCGCGGTTGGTCGGCCAGATGTCGCGCAGATAGACCGGCTTGCCGTTGCGATCGTCGCCGAGCGGATCCCTGGCGAGGTCGACCTTCATGCTGCCGGCGATCGCATAGGCGACGACCAGCATCGGCGAGGCGAGATAGTTGGCGCGGACATGCGAATTGATCCGTCCCTCGAAATTGCGATTGCCCGAGAGCACGGCGGCGGCGACCAGATCGCCGCGCGTGACCGCGTCGGCGATCGGTTCGGGCAACGGTCCCGAATTGCCGATGCAGGTCGTGCAGCCATAGCCGACGAGATTGAAGCCGAGCTTGTCGAGCGCCTTGTTGAGGCCGGCCTTGGCGAGATAGTCGGTCACCACCTGGCTACCCGGTGCGAGTGAAGTCTTGACCCAGGGTTTCACCGTGAGACCGCGCGCGACGGCCTTCTCGGCAACGAGACCGGCCCCCAGCATCACGCTCGGGTTCGACGTGTTGGTGCAACTGGTGATCGCGGCGATCACGATATCGCCGTCGCCGAGATCGTAATTCGTGCCGCCGACGGCGATGCGCTTGGCATCGGCCGGGCGCTTGAACGTGTCGCAGAGCGCCTGCTTGAAGGCGGGTGCGGCATTCGACAAAGCGACGCGATCCTGCGGCCGCCTGGGCCCCGCGATGCTCGGTTCGACCGACGCAATATCGAGTTCGAGCGTGTCGGTGAAGATCGGATCCGGCGTTTTTGGCCCATGCCAGAGACCCTGCCGCTTCGCATAGGCCTCGACCAACGCTGCGGTGCCGGCGCTGCGGCCGGTCGCCTTCAGATAGCGGATCGTTTCGGCATCGATCGGGAAGATGCCGCAGGTTGCGCCATATTCCGGCGCCATATTGGCGATGGTCGCGCGATCGGCCAGCGTCAGTGCTGCGACGCCGGGTCCGTAGAACTCGACGAACTTGCCGACGACGCCCTTGCGGCGCAGCATTTCGGTGACGGTCAGCACCAGATCGGTTGCAGTCGCGCCTTCCGCGAGCGCGCCTTCGAGCCTGAAGCCGATCGCTTCGGGAATCACCATCGAGATCGGCTGGCCAAGCATCGCAGCCTCCGCCTCGATGCCGCCGACGCCCCAGCCGAGCACGGCGAGACCGTTCACCATCGTGGTATGGCTGTCGGTGCCGACCAGCGTGTCGGGATAGGCCCACCAGCCGTCCGCATCCTTGTGCGACCAGACCACCTTCGCGAGATATTCGAGATTCACCTGATGGCAGATGCCGGTGCCCGGCGGCACCACCTGGAAATTGTCGAACGCGGTCGCACCCCAGCGCAGGAACGCATAGCGTTCGCCGTTGCGCGCATATTCGTGTTCGACATTGGCCTTGAACGCACTCTTGTTGCCGAATGCATCGACCATCACCGAATGGTCGATCACCAGATCGACCGGCGAGAGCGGATTGATCTTCTTTGGATCGCGACCCATGCGCGCCATCGCATCGCGCATCGCGGCGAGATCGACGACGGCGGGAACGCCGGTGAAATCCTGCATCAATACGCGCGCCGGACGGAACGCGATCTCGCGGTCGGAGCGACGCTTCAGGAGCCACGCAGCGACCGCCTTGATATCGTCCTTCGTGACGCTGCGTCCGTCCTCGTGCCGCAACAGGTTTTCCAGCAGCAGCTTGAGCGAGAAGGGCAGGCGCGCGATGCCCTTGAGCCCGTTCTTCTCGGCCTCCTTCAGGTTCATGTAGCGATAGCTGCGCGTACCCACCGTGAAACGGCGGCAGGATTTGAAACTGTCGGCGAAACTGTCGGGCATTTTGGCGGCCTTCGAACTTGCGGGGGCGGTCATCGCGGTCGGGTCTCCCAGGAATCAGCAGGTCGGTTGGTGGCAGGTCGGCGGTTGTCGGCAAGCCGGGTTGGCTGTCGGGCGGCCTCGGCCGGCGCGGCCTTCCCAGCGCGGCCTCTATAGCAGAGATCATGGCGCAAAACCGGCCCCTGGGGCCGGATTTCCGGGCGGCGGCGGTGCAAATATCACAATTTCGCCTTAATCGGGGCCCAATGCGGCCATAGACCGGCATCATTTTCATAGGCACAGAGAGCAACCCTCTCTGGAGGTTGCCAGCCGCCTCACCCCATGGCCCCCAAACGGCTGGCATTGATGGTCGCATCAGCTTCCCCCGGGCGGCCATCAGACACTGGCGCCGCGTTTCCGCCCCCCACCCCCCCGAC
>JBBDWX010000200.1:0-10034 GCA_040902665.1 Dongiaceae bacterium | reverse complement strand
GCGCCGCCTTTTCCGGCGCACTTTCTCCCTGGCCCTCCTGTCGAAAACCAGATCGTACGGATCGCTCACGGCTGCGGCTTTGCGCCGCGCGCGCATTCCCGCCACCCGGATCGGCACGAGGCCGATCCGCGCATTCCCGATAACCGCGCGGTTGCGTTAGGGTCGCCCCGGCCGCGCCGCTGGCGGCCTTAATGCCTGGAGTGCGTCCGGCCGCATGACCGATACTCCGCCGCCCTTGACCCCGATCCTGCTGCGCGCCGAGCATATTTCCTGCTGGCGCGGCGAGCGGCCGGTCTTTGCCGGGATCGATTTCGCGCTCGGTTCGGGTGCGGCGCTGCTGCTGGCCGGCGCGAACGGCTCGGGCAAATCGAGCCTGCTCCGTCTCCTGGCCGGATTGCTGCCGGCCGAAGCCGGCGCATTTTACTGGAACGATGCACCGGTCGCCGCCGATCCCGAGGCGCATCGCGCGCGGCTCGCTTTCATCGGCCACCGCGATGCGGTCAAGCCCGGCATGAGCGTCGCCGAAAATATCGAGGGCTGGGCCACGCTCTATCGCGCACCGCCTGAGGCCGGCATGACGGCGCTCGCCGGTTTCGATCTCGATCGCCTCGCCGATCTGCCGGCGCGCTATCTTTCGGCAGGACAGCGCCGCCGCCTCGCGCTTTCGCGATTGCTGCTCGTCGAACGTCCGCTCTGGCTGCTCGACGAACCGCAGGCCGGGCTCGATGCCGCGGCGACGGCGAGGCTCGCCGATGCCATCGCGCAGCACCGCGCTGGCGGCGGCATCGCGATCGTCGCCAGCCATGGCGGGCTCGATCTGCCCGCTTCACAGCGGCTCGATCTCGATATCGCGCACCGCGCCGCGCTCGAAGCCGCGCGTTCGGGCGACTTGCGATGAGCGTCTTTCTCGCCTTGTTCGGTCGCGAGATTCGGCTGGTGCTGCGCCAGCCGGGCGAAGCGCTGCTCGCCTTGCTGTTCTTCGTTCTGGGCGGCGCGATCTTCCCGATCGCACTCGGCCCCGATCCGGTTCTGCTGGCAACCGTCGCACCCGGCATTCTCTGGGCGATGGCGCTGTTCGCGGCATTGCTCTCGCTCGACCGCCTGTTCCAGAGCGATTTCGACGACGGCACGCTCGAGCAGCTCGCCTTGATCGACCTGCCGCTCGCCGCAACCTGCCTCGCCAAGGCGCTCGCCCATTGGGCGACGCACGGCCTGCCGTTGCTGGTCGTGGCGCCCGTGCTCGCGCTGAGTTTCGGCCTGCCGGGCGCGGGCATCGCCGCACTGGTCGCGGGCCTTGCGCTCGGCGGCCCGCTTTTGAGTTTGATCGGTGCGGTCGGTGCCGCGTTGGCGCTCGGCGCACGGCGCAGCACGGCGATCCTGCCGCTGCTCGTGCTGCCGCTCTATATTCCGGCGCTGGTGTTCGGCGGCGCCGCGGTCGATTCCGCACTTGCCGGCCTGGCCGTCGCGCCGCATCTGATGCTGCTCGGCGCGCTTGCTCTCGCTGCGTTGGCGCTCGCGCCCTGGGCGGCGGCAGCGGCGTTGCGCCTGGCGCTGGATTGAGATGGAAAGCCGCGTTTCCTCGTGCGCACCCTGCGGCGACCGGCCCTCTTGCGGTCATGCAGGTGGGCTGCTTTATCGGTCTCGCCGGAGCCGGGAGCGCCGCCGCCAATGCCCGAAATTCTCCAAATCTCCGCCGCGGCGCCAGTTGCCCGGTAACAGGCAGGGCCGATCGTGACCATGCATCGTTTCGCCAATCCCGCCCGCTTCCAGCGCATCGCCGATCCGCTGCTGCCGTGGCTCGCGCTCGCGACGGTCGCGGCGTTCGCGCTCGGGCTCGTCTGGAGTCTCGTCGCGTCGCCGGCCGATTACATTCAGAGCGAGACAGTGCGGATTATGTATGTGCATGTGCCGGCCGCCTGGATGGCGCTTGCGACCTACGCGACGCTCGCGGTTGCCAGCGCCATTGCCCTGGTCTGGCGTCATCCGCTCGCCGACATCGCCGCACGCGCGGCAGCACCTCTGGGTGCCGGCTTCACGCTGATCGCGCTGGTCACCGGTTCGCTCTGGGGCAAGCCGATGTGGGGCACCTGGTGGGTGTGGGATGCGCGCCTGACCTCGGTTTTGATCCTCTTCTTTCTCTATCTCGGCCATATCGCGCTCTCGCATGCGTTCGACGATCCGCAGCGCGGCGCGCGTGCGGCATCGGTGTTGGCGATCGTCGGTGCGGTCAACCTGCCGATCGTCAAGTTCTCGGTCGACTGGTGGAACACGCTGCATCAGCCGGCGAGCGTGTTCCGCATGGACGGACCGACCATCGACCCGGCCATGCTCGGACCGCTGTTTGCGATGGCGGCGGCCTATCTGCTGTTCTTCGTGACGCTGCTGCTGGTGCGGATGAAGGCGGAGCTGCTGGCCGCCCGACTGCGCGCGCGGCAGATCGACCGCGCGATGCGCTGAACGGACACACAGGGAACCGATGTGAACGATCTGCAGACCTATTTCGCGATGGACGGCTATGGGGGCTTTATCTGGCCGTCTTATCTGGCCACCGCCGTGATTCTCGTCGCGCTGACGATCGCGAGTGTCCTCCGGCTGCGCCGGCTGCGCCGCGACCTTGCACAATTCGAAAGCGAGCGGGAATCCGCGCGATGAAACGCAAGCACAAGCGGCTTGCGATTCTGGCCGGCGGCATTGCGTTGCTGGCGAGTGCGACCGGGCTCGTCGTCTCGGCGCTCGACGACAGTCTCGTCTTTTTCATGTCGCCGAGCGAGATCGTGGCATCGCCGCCGCCGCCCGACCGGCCGATCCGCGTCGGCGGTCTGGTGGAAGAGGGCAGCGTCGTGCGCAGCGCCGGCACGGCGATCGTCACGTTTCGCATTACCGATCTCGCGACGGCGGTGCCGGTCGTCTATGAGGGCGTGCTGCCCGATCTCTTCAGCGAAGGGCAGGGCGTGGTCGTCGAAGGCTGGCTCGGCACCAACGGCGAAGTGACGGCGCGCGAGGTGCTCGCCAAACACGACGAGAACTACATGCCGCCCGAAGTGGCCGCGGCGATCCGCGAATCCGGTTACTGGCAAGGCGAACCGGGGCAGGGTGAAACGGGGCAGGACGAAGGGGAAGCCCAGCCGTGATCGTCGAACTCGGCCATTACGCGCTGGTTCTGGCGCTGCTGGTCTCGCTGGTGCAGGCGAGCGTGCCGCTGGCCGGTGCCGCGCGGCGCGAGCCGGGATGGATGGCGGTCGCCGTGCCGGCATCCTTGCTGCTGCTGGCTTTGGTCACGGTCGCGTTCCTGGCGCTGATGCGCGCCTACATCGTGTCGGATTTTTCGGTCGCGAATGTCGCCGACAACTCGCATGTCTCGAAGCCGCTGCTCTACAAAATCGCCGGCGTCTGGGGCAATCACGAAGGCTCGCTTGTGCTCTGGGTTCTGATGCTCGCGATCTTCGGCGCCGCGGTCGCGCTCTTCGGGCGCAACCTGCCGGCGACATTGAAGGCGCGCGTGCTTGCGGTGCAGGCGATGATCGCCTTCGGGTTTCTGCTGTTCACCCTGTTCGCGTCAAACCCGTTCGCGCGTTTCGATCCGGCGCCGGTTGCCGGCGGCGATCTCAATCCGCTGTTGCAGGATCCCGGTCTCGCCTTTCATCCGCCGCTGCTCTATCTCGGCTATGTCGGCTTCTCGATGACCTTCTCGTTCGCGGTCGCGGCGCTGATCGAAGGCCGCATCGATGCCGCCTGGGCACGCTGGGTTCGTCCCTGGACGCTCGCCGCCTGGACGGCGCTCACTGCCGGCATCGGGCTCGGTTCCTGGTGGGCCTATTACGAGCTCGGCTGGGGCGGCTGGTGGTACTGGGATCCCGTCGAGAACGCATCCTTCATGCCGTGGCTGCTCGGCACCGCCCTGCTGCACTCGGCGCTGGTCGCGGAAAAGCGCGACGCGCTCAAGAGCTGGACCGTGCTGCTTGCGATTCTCACCTTTGCGATGAGCCTGATCGGCACCTTCCTGGTGCGCTCGGGCATTCTCACCTCGGTCCATGCCTTCGCGACCGATCCGACGCGCGGCCTCTTCATCCTGCTGTTGCTCATCATCGCGATCGGCGGCGCGCTCGCGCTCTATGCCTGGCGCGCGCCGACGCTGGGTGCCGGCGGCGTGTTCCGCCCGGTCAGTCGCGAGGGCGCGCTGCTGTTGAACAACCTGCTGCTGGTGACGGCGGCGGCCACCGTTTTTCTCGGTACCTTCTATCCGCTGTTTCTCGATGCGCTCGGCCTCGGCACCGTGTCGGTCGGCCCGCCTTACTACATCGCGACCTTCGTGCCGCTGATGCTGCCGCTGTTGCTGGCGATGGGTGTCGGCCCGCTGCTCGCCTGGAAGCGTGGCGATCTTGCCGGTGCGCTGTCGCGTCTGGTGATCGCGGGCGTCTGTGCGCTGATCGCCGGCATTGCCGTCTGGTGGTGGAAAAGCGACGGACCGTTCATGGCCGGCATCGGCATCGCGCTCGCAGTCTGGATCGCCGGCGCGACGCTCGTGGAATTTTTTGGCCGCATCGGTCTCGGCCGTATCGCGCCGCGCGACACGCTGATGCGTCTCGTCCATCTGCCGCGCGGCACGTTCGGCATGACGCTCGCCCATCTCGGCATGGCGATCGCGATCGTCGGCATGACCGGCTCGTCGGCGTGGAAGGAAGAGCATATCGCGATCCTCGAATCGGGCGGTTCGATCGCGGCCGGCGGCTACGATTACCGGCTCGATGCAGTGACACGAATCGAGGGGCCGAACTACTGGGCCTATCGCGCGCAGATCAGCCTGCTCGATGGCAACGAGGTCGTCGCCCTGATGACGCCGGAGAAACGCTTCTATCGCGTACAGCGCATGCCGACGACCGAAGCCGCGATCCGTACCACCGGGCTTGCCGATCATTATGCCGTGCTCGGCGATCCGGACGGCGAAGGCGGCTGGACGGTGCGCATCTATCACGAACCTTTGGTGCCGTGGATTTGGGGTGGGCTCACGATCATGGTCGCGGGCGGCCTCGTCTCGCTGACCGACCGGCGTTTGCGCGTCGGCGCGCCCGCGCCGATGCGTCGCGTTGCCGCCAGCGAAGCCGGCTGACGGGATTGCACCAACCATGCGCCGCCTGATCTTTATCCTGCCCTTGGCCCTGTTCGGCGTGATTGCGGCGTATTTTGTTGCGGGCCTCGATCCGGCGCGCGATCCGAGCGCGGTGCCCTCGGCGCTGATCGACCGGCCCGCGCCCGCTTTCGCCCTCGATCCGCTCGATCCGGCTGCGCCAGTTCTCGACAATGTGGCGATCGCCGGCCAGATCGCGCTGGTCAATTTCTTCGCGAGCTGGTGCCTGCCCTGCCGCGTCGAACATCCTTTGCTGCAACAGCTCGCACAGGAACAGAATCTTCCGATCTACGGGATCGTCTACAAGGACGAACCCGCGGCGATCCGGCGCTGGCTCGACGATCTCGGCAATCCCTATGCGGTGGTCGCGGTCGATCCCGACAGCCGCACCGCGATCGATTTCGGCGTCTATGGCGTGCCGGAGACTTATGTGATCGACCGCGAAGGCCGCATCCGCTTTCGTTTCGCCGGACCGCTCGATCCGATGACGATCGAGAACATTTTGCTGCCGCTTCTGACGACCTTACGCGAATGAAACGAATTCTTTTCCTGTTGCTGATGCTGGCAACCACCCCCGCGCTTGGGGTCGAGCCGGCCGAAATGCTCGATGACCCCGTGCTCGAGACGCGCGCACGCGAGATCGGTCGCGAACTGCGCTGCCTTGTGTGCCAGAACGAATCGATCGAGGATTCCAACGCCGATTTCGCGCGCGATCTGCGGCTGGTCGTGCGCGAGCGGCTGCTCGCGGGCGACAGCGACGGGCAGGTGTTCGATTATATCGCGGCGCGCTACGGCGATTTCGTGCTGCTGCAGCCGCCGGTCAAACCTGCGACCTGGGCGCTCTGGTTCGCCCCCGCCGCGATTCTTATCGTCGGCGGTTTCATTGCCTTCTTTTACCTGCGCGGCCGGCGTACCGCGCCGGGCCCCGTGCCGCTCTCCGCAGCCGAACGCGACCGGCTCGACGCGCTGACCGGCCCGGCCGAGAAGCGGGACGCACAATGATCTGGCTCGCGATCGGCTTCATGACGGCGATCGTGCTCGGGCTCCTGCTGCGCCCGCTCTGGCGCATCGCGCCCGCCATCGAAACCGCGCAGCCCGAACTCGCGGTCTATCGCGACCAGCTGGCCGAACTCGATGCCGATCTCGCACGCGGCGCGATCGATGCCGAATCGGCGCGCACGGCCCGGCTCGAAATCGAACGCCGCCTGCTCGCCATGCCGGTAGCGGCGCAATATCGCGTGCAGCCGCCGGCGCAGCGCCGCCGCTTCGCGATCGTGCTCGGCATTCTTGCGCTGGCGATTGCGCTCGGCATCTACCTCGAACTCGGCCGCCCCGAACTCGGCGATCTGCCGCTCGCCGCGCGCGATCTGCCCTCGCAGAGCGCCGATGCCGCACCGCCATCGCTCGATCCCGCGCGTGTCGCGATCGTCGAGGCGGAGATTGCCGCGCTCGAAGCCTCGCTCGACGAGAACCCCTCGCAACGCGATGTCTGGGCGGCGCTCGGCCATCGGCTGATCGAACTCGGCCGGTTCGAGCCTTCGTTCGATGCGCTCGAACAGGCGATCGCGCAGGGCGCCGACGACCGCCTCACGCAATCGCGCTACGGCGTGGCGCTGACATTGCTCGATGGCGGCCGCGTGCCGCCTGCGGCCGAGACGGCATTCCGTCGCGCGCTCGCCGCCGATCCCGAGGATATTCCGGCCGCGTACTGGCTCGCGATCCGCGAATTGCAGCTCGGTCGCGCCGAGCCGGCATTGCAGCAGCTGGTTGCGCTCGAGATGCGGTTGCCGCCGGATGCGCCGCCGCGCGCCTCGCTCGCGGCGATCGTTGCCGAGATTGCGACCAGCCTCGGCCTCGATCCTGCGAGCATCCGTACGATGCCCGAGACATTGCCGGCCATCCCCGAAGGCGAGGACGAGGCCGCGTTCATTCTCTCGATGGTCGAAGGTCTGGCCGCCCGACTCGAAGATGCGCCCGACGATCTCGAAGGATGGCGCCGTCTCGCTCATTCCTGGTCGGTCCTCGGTGAATGGCAAAAGTCGGCCGTCGCTTACGCGCGCGCCGCCGCCCTCGCGCCCGATGATGGCGAACTGCAACTCGATTACGCGCTCGCGATTCTGGCGACGGTGCCCGAAGGCGAAACCGGACCGCTGCCGGCTGCGATCGCGGATCCGCTTGCCCGGGTGCTGGCGCTGCGGCCCGACGATCCGACCGGGCTCTATCTCGCGGGGCTGGAGCGTGCGCGGGCGGGCGATGCCGACCGGGCGCGGCTGCATTGGGAGCGGCTGCTGGCCGTTCTGCCGCCGGATGCGCCGCAGCGGGCGCAGATCGAGGCCGAACTGGCCGCGCTCTAAGGGCAGCAGGCGAAACCGCGCCGCGCCGCCTAACGCCCGGAAACACAACCATTTGTGAGCCAGTTTGGGGTTGGCAAGCCCCACGCTTCCCGCCTAGGCTCGGGATGCACAGGGAGTGCAAAACAAATATTACGGTCGGAGAGACCGCATGGGTGAAACGACACCCGCCCTCGTCGTCGACGATCTGCACAAGCGCTTTGGCGATCTCGAAGTCCTGAAGGGCGTTTCGGTGACGGCACAGGTTGGCGACGTGATTGCCATGATCGGCGCAAGTGGATCGGGCAAGAGCACGCTGCTGCGTTGCATCAACCTGCTCGAAACGCCGGACTCGGGAAAAGTGTTCGTCTCGGGCGAACTGATCCGCATGAAGCCGACGCGCAACGGGCACGCCGTTCCGGAAGACCAGAAACAGGTCGACCGCATTCGCACGCGCCTCGGCATGGTGTTCCAGAGTTTCAATCTCTGGTCGCACATGACGGTGCTCGAGAACGTCATCGAGGCGCCGGTCCATGTTCTGAAACGGCCGAAGAATGAAGCGGTCGAGTATGCGCGCCAGATTCTCGCCAAGGTCGGGATCGGCGACAAGTTCGACTATTACCCGGCGCATCTGTCCGGCGGCCAGCAGCAGCGCGCGGCGATCGCGCGCGCGCTCGCCATGGATCCGGATGTCATGCTGTTCGACGAGCCGACATCGGCTCTCGATCCCGAGCTCGTCGGCGAGGTGCTGCGCGTCATGCGACAGCTTGCCGAAGAGGGGCGCACGATGGTCGTCGTGACGCACGAGATGGGCTTCGCGAAGGAGGTCGCGAACGATGTGATCTTCCTCCATGCGGGACGGATCGAGGAGCAGGGTCCCCCCGCACAGGTCTTCGGCAATCCGAAGTCCGAACGCTGCCGGCAGTTTCTTGCCAGCAACTACTGACTCATTCGTCAACCCAGGGAGTTATAAAAGTATGAAGAAACTTCTGACACTTGCGGTCGCAGCATTCGCCATCGCGGCGATGTCGACCGCGGCAGATGCGGAAATGCAGAAGGTCCGCATCGGCACCGAAGGCGCCTATCCGCCGTTCAACTCGATCGACGAGAACGGCGTTCTGGTCGGCTTCGATGTCGACATCGCCAATGCGCTCTGCGTTGCGGCAAACTTCGAATGCGAATTCGTCGTGCAGGATTGGGACGGCATCATCGATGGCCTGAACACCAACAAGTACGACGCGATCATCGCCTCGATGTCGATCACCGAGAAGCGCATGGAAGTCGTGGACTTCACCGAGAAGTACTACAACACTCCGGCGAAGTTCGTTGCGAATCTGGGCACCGACTTCGACTTCACCGAAGGCAGCGGCCTCGACGGTGCGAAGGTCGGCGTGCAGGGCGCGACGATCCACGAGGATTTCGTGCGCATGATCTGGCCGGGCGCCGAAGTCGTCACCTATGCGACCCAGGACGAGGCGAATGCCGACCTCATCTCGGGCCGCGTCGACCTGGTGATGGCCGACTCGGTGGCGCTCGATTTCGGCTTCCTGCAGACGGATGTCGGCGCATGCTGTGAGTTCGTCGGCGCCGACTATAACGATCCGGAAATCCACGGTGCGGGTGCCGGTATTGCCGTTCGCAAAGGTGAGGACGCACTGCGCGATGCGCTGGATGCGGCGCTCGTTCAGATCCTGAGCGATGGCACGTACCAGGCCATCAACGATCATTACTTCGACTACAACGTCTACGGCGAAGATTTGCCGGCGATGTAATTTCGACCTGCGGCGCCGCCGTCGCCTCCGCAAGGGGACGGCGGCGCCGTTCGTTTACGGGATGGGATAGCCGCGGGTCATGGACGAAATCACCTTCTGTAAACTCTACGGAAACATTCCGCTGCCGCAGCTTCAGGGCTATGGCTGGGTGTTCTGCGAAGGCGTCACGACGACATTGATCGTCGGCGTTTCCTGCATTCCGTTCGTGATCCTGATGGGGTTGCTGGGCGCGTGGGGTAAGCTCTCCGGCAGTCGCGTGGCACGAACCGTGGCGGGCGCCTACACGACCGTCGTGCGCGGCGTGCCTGAACTCGTTCTCATCCTGCTCACTTATTACGGCATCACCCTGCTGCTGCAGAAATCGCTGACCGCGATCATGGGCGAACAGGTGATCATCGATATCGACCGGTTCACCGCGGGCACGATCACGCTGGGTCTGATTTACGGCGCCTTTGCGACCGAAGTTTTTCGCGGCGCCTATCTCGCGGTCGATCGCGGCCAGATCGAGGCGGCCAAGGCCTATGGCATGAACCGCCAGGTGGCGTTCGTCCGTGTCGTGCTGCCGCAGATGCTGCGCTTCGCGCTGCCGGGCCTCGGCAATGTCTGGATGGTGCTGATCAAGGCGACGTCGCTGATGTCGGTCATCCAGTTGCCCGAGCTGATGCGCATGACCGATATCGCGGCGCGCGCCGTGCGCATGCCGTTCACCTTCTATTTTGCGGCCTCGCTGCTTTATCTGACGATCACCATAATCTCGATCTGGCTGCTCCATCGCGGCGAACGCTGGGCGAGCCGCGGCGTCAGGAG
>JBBDWX010000199.1:0-2840 GCA_040902665.1 Dongiaceae bacterium | reverse complement strand
TCGATGCCGGCGGCTCGTCGCTGCGCGACTATGTGCAGACCTCGGGCGAGCTCGGCTATTTCCAGCATCGCTGGGTCGTCTATGAGCGCGAGGGGAAAAGCTGCCGCAATTGCGGTCGGGCCTGCCCCGGCATCAGGCGCATCCTCCAGGCCGGACGCTCGACCTACTATTGTCCGCGCCACCAGCGGTGAGCTAGAACCCGGCCATGCTTCCAGTCCGACCGATCGGGTGCCCTGCACCGCTCCGCCGCCGGCTTGCGGCGGGATGCCTCGCGCTCGCGTTCGCCCTCGCGGGGTTCGCTGGCGGGCCCGTCCGCGCCGGCGATTTCGTACCGGGGATCGAGGATCTGCCCTTGATGGCGGAGCTCGAACCGATCAACGGGTCGGGTTTCGCCTTCGATACTGCCTCGGGCCGGTTGGTCGAGGCCTATGCCGGCGGTGCAATCGAGCTCGAGGCCGTTCTCGCCTTCTATGAGAGCGCCCTGCCCGCACTCGGCTGGGAACCGGTCGCGGAAACGGCTGCGGACCAGACCTGGCAGCGCGAGGGCGAAACCCTGACGATCGAATTCGTCGAGGGCGCCGAGCCGCTGACCGTCCGCTTCCAGCTCGCACCCCAGGAATAAGTTTCATCCCGGACAAAGCCGGCCCTGACAGCCCGGGGCCGAACCCGAACCGCCAAGGAGCCCGCATGGCCTACGAACATATCATCGTCGAAAAGAAGGGCCGCGTCGGTGTCGTGCAATTCAATCGTCCGAAGGCGTTGAATGCATTGTGCGATGCCATGATGCACGAACTCGGCCGCGCGCTCGACAATCTGCAGGACGATGCCGATATCGGGGCGATCGTGCTCACCGGCAACGAGAAAGCCTTCGCCGCTGGCGCCGACATCAAGGAAATGAAGGATCGCAGTTTCGTCGACGTCTATGTCTCGGACTTCATCACCCGCAATTGGGAATGCGTGGCGAAATGCCGCAAGCCGATCGTAGCCGCGGTTGCCGGTTACGCATTGGGCGGCGGCTGCGAAGTGGCCATGGCCTGCGACATCATCGTTGCCGCGGACAATGCAAAATTCGGCCAGCCCGAGATTACGCTCGGCGTTCTGCCCGGCGCCGGCGGAACGCAGCGCCTCACGCATGCAATCGGCAAGGCGAAGGCGATGGATATGGTGCTGACCGGTCGCCAGATGGACGCAAGCGAGGCGGAGCAGGCGGGTCTCGTCTCGCGCGTGGTGCCGGCCGGCGAACTCATGCCGACCGCAATGAAGATTGCCGAGCGGATTGCCGGCATGTCGACGCCGGTCGTGCTGATGGCCAAAGAGGCCGTCAACCGGTCCTTCGAGACCTCGCTGGCCGAGGGGTTGCGTTTCGAGCGGCGGCTGTTCCATGCCGCCTTTGCAACCGAAGATCAGAAGGAGGGCATGGCCGCCTTCGCAGAGAAGCGCCAGCCCGATTTCAAGGACCGCTAGGATATCCGATTTCCGCTTGTTTCCGGGGCTCCTTGACGCTCCGGGCGCAACGGGGATATAACCCGCCGCCACATTTTCCGAAACACGAGAGAAGAAACCATGGCGCACCACAAGTCCGCCAAGAAACGCATTCGCCAGACCGAGCGCCGCACGGACGTGAACGACGCGCGCACGAGCCGCGTCCGCACCTTCGTGAAGAAGGTGGAGACGGCGATTGCCAGCGGCGACAAGGCTGCGGCCGCTTCGGCACTGCGCGCGGCAGAGCCCGAGTTGCAGCGCGGCGTAACGAAGGGCATTGTCCATCGCAATGCGGCGTCGCGGAAAGTTTCGCGACTGTCCAAGCGCATCAAGGCCCTCTAGCCTTTTCCTTCGATCGTTCGTTGCATGCCCGCCCGCTTCGCGGCGGTGCTGTGGCATGTGTGCATCGCATTGCGACGCATCTCCGCCTGATGCCGAATCCGGACGTACTCCTTGTTGCGAGTCCCCCGGCTCGTGGTTAGAGTCGGTTTCGCAGTCGACAGGGAGGCGTATGCGATGAAGCAGCAACTTGGGCGAGGAGTTGCACTTCAGCGCGGTCAGCAAACCGGACCGTACCGCACGACAAAAAATCAAACCGAGCGGGCGCGCCGGGTCGACACCGGACGATAAAAGGAATTCGCGGACGACAGGCACGGTCGTCCGCGAGGGGTTGTATTGTCCGCTGCGGCGGACGCGGAGGGGAAGGCGCAAGCCATGACCTATGCCGGCGATCTGTCGCCCGCCGAGGCCTGGACGCTGCTCGAGAACGAGCCCGATGCTGTTCTGGTCGACGTGCGCACGCGACCCGAATGGTCGTTCGTGGGCGCGCCCGATCTGACGCCGATCGGGAAGCAGACGGTGTTTTTGTCCTGGCAGGTTTTTCCGGCCATGAACCGCAACGAGCAGTTCGTGCCCGAACTCGGCGGGGCGTATCCCGAACCGGATCGTCCGCTGCTGTTCATCTGCCGCTCCGGCGCACGCTCGCGCGATGCGGCCGTGGCAATGACCGAGGCGGGCTATCGCCGTTGCTATAACGTGCGCACCGGGTTCGAGGGCGGGACCGACGAGCAACGCCATCGCGGTACCAAGGCCGGCTGGAAGGCCGAGGGCCTGCCCTGGGTCCAGGAATGACGGAGGCGCCCGGGATGACAGCTGCCACCGACAGCCACCTGACGGCCGCCTGGGCCCGCGTTCGGGGCCGCCTGCGCAGCGAGCTGGGCGATGCGGCCTATCGAAGCTGGCTCAAACCGCTGACCTTGTCCGGGCTGACCGATGGCGAGCTCCGGCTTTCGGCGCCGACCCGCTTCATGCGCGACTGGATCCTCTCCCATTATCACGACCAGCTCACCCGGCTCTGG
>JBBDWX010000198.1:0-2855 GCA_040902665.1 Dongiaceae bacterium | reverse complement strand
CGGGTCTACCGGCAGGTCCTTGCGCAGATGCCCGATCAGCCCGATGCGCTCAATCTGTTGGGCACGCTTTATGCGGAGAAAGGCCGCATCACGTCGGCGCTGTCGTTCATCGAACAGGCTGCGGCCCGACGGCGCAACGACCCGGCGATCCTGAATAATCTTGGCCTGACCTATTTCCATGCCACCCGCTACGACGATGCGGAGCGGGTCTTGCGCAAGGCCCTGCGCATTAAATCCGATTTCAATGACGCGCTGATCAATCTCGGTCGCACGTTGCGAAATCTCGGCAAACCGGACGAGGCGATCGAATGCTACCGCCAGGCGCTGCTCGGCGAACGGCGGCCGGCGGCGCTGATCGGCCTCGCCTGGGCGCTGGCCGAATCCGGGTCGCTGGACGAGGCCGTCGCCGTCCTCCGCGACGTGCTGAAAGCGCATCCGAATGAGATTCACGCCTATACGGTTCTGGCCAAGGTCAGACGATTCGAGGAAGCCGATCCGGAACCGGCTTCCGTCGAAGCTTTGCTGGCGGGCCGCACGATCGGAACACAGGAACGGGTCCGCCTGCATTATGCCGCCGGCAAGATCATGAACGATCTGGGGCGCTACGACCGCGCCATGGAGCATTTCATCGCCGGCAAACGGCTGGAATCCGCCGACTTCGATCCCGACCAGCACGATCGCCTTGTCGACCGGATCGTTACGACCTTCACGCCGGCGCTGTTCGATCGGTTTGCGGGTGCGGGCGATCCGACCGACCGGCCGATCTTCATCGTCGGCATGCCGCGTTCGGGCACGACGCTGACCGAACAGATCCTGGCCAGCCATCCCGATGTCTACGGAGCGGGCGAGCTGACGACGATCCGGAAGATCAGCGGCCGGTTGCGCGATTTTGCCGGCAACGAAGGCTATCCCGAAGGGGCAGCGCATCTCGATGCGCCGGCCGTTGCAAGGCTCGCCGCGATCTACCGCGATCTGCTTGCCGAACGATCCCCGACTGCGCGCCGCGTGACCGACAAGATGCCGCATAATTTCCTGCATCTGGGGTTGATCCAGATTCTGTTTCCGAATGCGCGCTTCGTCCATTGCCGGCGTAACCCGGTCGACACCTGCGTCTCCTGTTTCATGAACGAGTTTGCCGACTCGCACGGCTACTCGCGCGATCTCGGCTATCTCGCCCGTTATTACCGTGCCTACGAGCGGTTGATGGCGCACTGGCGCGCGGTGCTGCGCTTGCCGATGCTCGAGTTCGCATACGAGGAAACCGTCGCCGAACCGGAAGCACGCAGCCGCGCTTTGGTCGAATTCGCCGGGCTCGACTGGGACGATCGCTGCCTCGAGTTCCATCGCACCGACCGGTCTGTGCAGACCATCTCGCTCTGGCAGGTGCGCCAGCCGATCTACGGCCGCTCGGTCGAACGCTGGCGCCGGTACGAACCCCAGCTTGGTCCGTTGCTCGACGGGCTCGGCGATCTCGCCGCGCACAAACCCGCCTGACGATCCGCCGCGTCATTAGGCTGGCGGGTGGCGTTTCAGCCTGCACCTGCCTCAACCCGCGCCCGCCTCACCCGGACCCACCCACCGGGTCGCGGGGACGACAACCCAGGCCCTGTGGCGGCGGCGCCACAAAGTGCGCGCATCCTTTGGCACCTCCTAAATCCCCGTATTGGGGGATTAGCGAGATATGCTATGGCTCGATCCGAACGGAAACTCGGGGGATTTTCATGCGCAAACTTCTTCTGGCGACGGCCGCCGCGGCAACGATCGCGGCTGTGCAGATGCCGGCCGACGCGGCTGCGGACGGCTTCTATGTCGGTGTCATGGGCGGCTTCGGCTGGACCCAGGACGTCAAGGGCGATTACACCTACTCGGGTACGCCATATACAGCCGACCTCGATAGCGATACCGGGTTCGTCCTCGGCTTTGCCGGCGGCTACAAATTCGATTTCGGCGGCAGGGCCGAACTCGAGTTCGGTTATCGGTCGAACGAACTCGATTCGATAACCTGGGGCGCCGGCAGCGGAAGTTCGATCAATGGCGACATCGATGTCTACTCGCTGATGACGAATTTCTGGTACGATTTCGATACCGGAACCGGATTGATGCCCTATCTGGGCGGTGGCATCGGTGCGGCCTGGGTAACGTCCAACGATTGGAAGTTTTCCGGCGCCGGCGTGCATAGCGACGATTCGGATCTCGCCTTTGCCTATCAGTTGGGGACCGGCGTGAACTACGCCATCAACGAGACGTTTACGATGGGGCTCGGCTACCGTTTCTTCGGAACCACGGGCTTCGAGCTCGAAGACACCTATCCGGCTGCCACCGATTACGACTACGACGCCTACTACAATCACAGCGTTTTGCTGAACCTGATCGTGAATTTCGGCGGCATCGAATGACGCGCTGAGGCGCATCGCGGTTTGTGGAACGGCCGGTGCCTCGCACCGGCCGTCTGCTTTTCGGGCCCGGAATCGCGCGTCCTGGCTTCCCCGCCGCCCGGCAGCCGTTGCCTCTTTGCCACAGGCGTGGCCGATTCAACACTAGGAGGCCATTCAGGGGCTGCGAATCGGGCCCGGGGCGCGTAGGTTTCCCTCCTGTCCGCATAGGGCCGAGGGGGGCCGCGGATAACGGGATTCAATACGCCCGGGGACAAGGCGACCAAGGAAGCGGCCGGCATTTTTGCCGGCCGTTTTCGTTTTCAGGACTCGAAAGCCGGTTCTCCACCGAGAAATCCGCGCACTGCGGCCACCGCCTCGGCGAGGCCCATCCGTTGCACCTCGACCCCCGGCGGGAACGCGCCGAACAGGCGCGAGGGCGACATCGGATCCAGCAGCACGAACACGCCCTTGTCGTCGGCG
>JBBDWX010000197.1:0-2875 GCA_040902665.1 Dongiaceae bacterium | reverse complement strand
CCGCGAAGGCGGCCGCACCGTCGGCGCCGGCGTCGTCGCTTCGATCATCGAGTAATCGGAACGACCGGTATCAACGAGGACGTGGACCATGGATAACCAGAACATTCGCATTCGTTTGAAAGCATTCGACCACCGCGTCCTCGATCAGTCGACCGGCGAGATCGTGAATACGGCGAAGCGCACCGGGGCACGGGTTCGAGGCCCGATTCCCCTGCCGACGCGTTTCGAGCGGTTTACCGTTTTGCGCGGCCCGCACGTCGACAAGAAGAGCCGGGAACAGTTCGAGATCCGCACTCACAAGCGGTTGCTCGATATCGTGGACCCGACGCCGCAAACGGTGGACGCGCTGATGAAGCTCGAACTCGCCGCCGGTGTCGACGTCGAGATCAAGTTGAAGGGTTGAGGACCAGGTCATGCGTTCGGGTCTCATTGCACAGAAGCTGGGCATGACCCGCGTCTTCAACGACGCGGGCGAACATGTGCCGGTCACCGTGCTCAAGGTCGAAAACTGCCAGGTGGTCGAAGTCCGCAAGGCCGGCGGCGATGGCAAGGGCTATAACGCGGTTCAGCTCGGCGTCGGTACGCGCAAGGTGCGTAACGTGACGAAGCCGATGCGCGGGCATTTTGCCAAGGCAAAGGTCGAACCGAAGACCAAGCTGGCCGAGTTTCGCGTCAGCGAGGATGCGCTGCTGCCGGTCGGAGCAGAACTGACGGTCGAACATTTCGTTCCCGGCCAGTTTGTCGACGTGACCGGCACCAGCATCGGTAAGGGCTTCGCCGGTTCGATGAAGCGGTGGAATTTCGGCGGTCTGCGTGCGACGCACGGCGTTTCGGTCTCGCACCGCAGCCATGGATCGACCGGCAACCGGCAGGATCCCGGCCGCGTCTTCAAGAACAAGAAGATGGCGGGCCATATGGGCGATACGCGCATCACGATCCAGAATCTGCGCATCGTCAGCACCGACATGGAGCGCGGCCTGCTTCTGGTGCGCGGCGCAGTGCCGGGCGCCGAAGGCGGTTTCGTGCTGGTGCGCGATGCCGTCAAGCGCGCTGCACCGAAGGATCTGCCGTTCCCGGCAGCTTTGCGCGGCGGGGCTGCGACGGTCGAAGCCGAGGCGCCGGCCGATGCGCCGGCCGATGTTGCCGATACGGCGGCGGCGGGCGAAGAAAGCGGGAAGGAATAACGGCGATGAAGTGCGAGGTCACATCGCTCGAAAGCAAGAAGGTCGGCGATATCGATCTGTCGGACGACGTGTTCGGCGTGACGGTTCGTCGCGATATCCTGGCGCGCATGGTCAACTGGCAGCTCGCGAAGCGGCGCGCGGGTACGCACAAGACCAAGGGCATCAGCGATATCAGGGGCACCACCCGCAAGCCCTGGAAGCAGAAAGGCACCGGCCATGCCCGTCAGGGCAGCCTGCGCTCGCCGCAGTTCCGGGGCGGTGCAGTGATATTCGGCCCGGTCGTGCGTTCGCACGAGCACGGTCTGACAAAGAAAGTACGGCGGCTCGCGCTGAAGACGGCGCTGTCTGCCAAACAGGCTGACGGCAAGCTGGTCGTGGTCGATGCGCTGAAGAGCGCCGATGGCAAGACCCGCACGATTGCCGATCAGTTCGCAAAGCTCGGTTGGGGTACGGCGCTGCTGATTGACGGACCGGAAGTCGATACGAATCTGCAGCAGGCGATCGCCAATCTGCCGGGGATCGATCTGCTGCCGCAGCAGGGCGTCAATGTGTATGACATCCTGCGCCACGACACGCTGGTGTTGAGCCGGGCCGCGGTCGAGCATCTCGAATCGCGGTTGAAGTAGGGAGCGTGCGATGAAGAAGACGACAGTGACGCTCTCGAAGGAACGGATGTACGACCTGGTGCGATCGCCGGTTGTGACTGAAAAATCGACCATGGCGTCGCAGTTCAACCAGGTGGTCTTCCGCGTGCCGCTCGACGCCAGCAAGCCGGAGATCAAGGCGGCGGTCGAAGGCATCTTCAGCGTGAAGGTGCTTGCGGTGAATACGATCCGCTCCAAAGGCAAGCTCAAGCGCTTTCGCGGGCAGCTCGGGCGCCGGTCGGACACCAAGAAGGCCATGGTGACTTTGGCGGAAGGCCAGAGCATCGACGTGACGACGGGCGTGTGACGGAGAGATTGGTACGATGGCACTGAAAACACACAGGCCGGTCACGCCCGGCACCCGCCAGCTGGTCCTCGTGGACCGCGGCGAGCTGCACAAGGGCAAGCCGGTCAAGGCACTCACCGAAGGCCTGAGCAGCACCGGCGGCCGCAACAACCATGGCCACACCACGGCCTATCAGCGTGGTGGCGGTCACAAGCGTCGCTATCGCAAGGTCGATTTCAAGCGCCGCAAGTACGACATGACGGCGACCGTGGAGCGGCTGGAGTACGATCCGAATCGGACGGCATTCATTGCCCTGATCCGCTACGAGGATGGCGAGCAGAGTTACATTCTGGCGCCGCAGCGGCTCAAGGCCGGCGACAAGGTGATGTCGGGCGAACGCGCCGATATCAAGCCCGGCAATGCGATGCCGCTGAAGAGCATTCCGGTCGGGACGATCGTCCACAATGTGGAGCTTCGCCCCGGCGCCGGCGGCCAGTTTGCGCGGTCGGCCGGCACGTATGTGCAGCTCGTCGGACGCGACCAGGGTTATGCGCTGCTGCGTATGACCTCGGGCGAAGTTCGCAAGGTGCGCGGCGAATGCATGGCGACGATCGGTGCGGTCTCGAATCCGGACCGACAGAACGAAAGCCTGGGCAAGGCGGGGCGCAGCCGCTGGATGGGTCGTCGGCCGCATGTGCGTGGCGTCGCGATGAACCCGATCGATCACCCGCATGGCGGCGGCGAAGGCCGCACCTCGGGCG
>JBBDWX010000196.1:0-2875 GCA_040902665.1 Dongiaceae bacterium | reverse complement strand
TTGCGCATGCGCAGCGCCCAGGTATCGGGCGTGCCGTCGCGGTTCATGCGGCGCATCAGCACCGTTTCGGCGTTGCGGCGGCGTTTGGCGAGGTCGGGCGGGGTCGGCGCATCCGGGTTGCCGTGCGTTTCGCCGATGCAGAGATGGAAATGCATGCGCCCCAGATCGACGGTGAGATAGCCGTCGAGCAGGCCGATATGGCGCGGCGCGCGATCGACCGACAGCTCCCAGGCGGCGCCCTCGATCAGCGGGCCGAAGATGATCTCGTGCCAGTGATTCTCGAACAGATCGCGCAGGATCCGCTCGAGAAACGCGCAATCGGTCGGCAGATCCCAGATCTCGAGGCGGCCGAGACCGGGCTGATCTTCGATACGGCTGACGGCGCGCGACACGGCGACCTTACCCGGCCTGGTCCGCGACCGGCGGCAGGCGCGTGTACCAATGCTCGACGAAGCGGTTCCAGCCCTTTTTCATTTTCGCCTCGACGACCCAGACCATCTCGCCATTCTCCTTCGGCCAGTAGGCCTGGCGCGCATGCTGGCCCATCACCGTCGCCTCGAACCCGACCGCCTCGGGATGCAGATCGGTCACGTCGGCGGCGACGCCATGCGTGTGCTTGCCATCGGACGTGAACGACCAGAAGCGCACGGTCTTTTCGCCGCCGGCACCGATCAGCGCGATCTCCTTATAGGTGTAACCGGATTTGCTCTTTTCCCCGTCGCCATCCTTGTCGCCATCCTTGCCGGCAGACTTTGCGCCGCGTTTGGGCGGCATACCGATCGTCCAGTAGGCGGTGAGCCGCACGTAATTCTCATGCAGCACCGGATCGAACCGGCGCAGGCATTTGACCGGCCCGTTGTCGGATACCGTTTCGGTTTCCCAGTTGCCGAGCAGCGGATCGAGAAATCCGAGCTTGCCGCGGCCCTTCTTCCAGAGTTTTGCCATGAACGAGATTACCCGAACCGGCCCGATTTGCTGAAGCCCTGCGGCGGCAGTCGGCCGGACTGGCCGCGCTTGCCGATCCACGCGCGCAGATCGGTCTCGGTGCGGGTGCGATCGCCGGTCTTCCAGGAAAGGCCTTCCTTCTTCACGTAGGTCTTGATGTCGGCGAGCCCGCCATCCTTGTAGCGCTGCAGGATGACGCCGCGGCCGCGCGTCATTTCCGGCAGTTCCGACAGCGGGAACAGGATCAGCTTGCGGTTCTCGCCGATGACCGCGACATGATCGCCCTCGATCGGGGCACAGGCGGCGGCCTCCCGGCCCTTCGCGAGATTGAGCACCTGCCGGCCGGCGCGGGTCTGCGCCATGACCGCTTCCTGCTGCACGACGAAGCCGCGCCCGTCGGAAGAGGCGACGACAAGTTTGCGTTCGGGCTCGTAGACCATCAGTGCGACGACATCCTGATCGTTGCCGAGATCGATCATCAACCGGATCGGCTCGCCGTGACCGCGCCCGCCGGGCAATTTGTCGACACCGAGCGTATAAAAGCGGCCGTTGGTCGCGAACAGCAGCAGCCTGTCGGTCGTCTCGGCATGCAGCACGAAGCGCAGCCGGTCGCCTTCCTTGAACTTGAGCTCGGCCGCCGTCTCGACATGACCCCGGATCGAGCGGATCCAGCCCTTCTGCGAACAGACGATCGTGACCGGCTCGCGCTCGATCATGGTTTCGAGCGGAATAACGACGGCCGACGGTGCATCGCCGAAGCTGCTGCGGCGCGCCCCGAGCGGGGTCTTCGGGCCGAAGGTCTTCTTCACCTCGGCGATTTCGGCGGCGATCGTCTGCCACTGTTTGTCTTCGCTTCTGAGCAGGGCGTTGAGATCGCGCTTGCGGCCCTGCAGCGCCTTGTGCTCGGTGCGGATCTCGATTTCCTCGAGCTTGCGCAATGCGCGCAGCCGCATATTGAGGATCGCCTCGGCCTGTATATCGGTGAGCTTCCAGCGCTTCATCATCTTCGGCTTGGGCTCGTCCTCGCTGCGGATCAGCTTGATGATCGCATCGATGTTGAGATAGGCGATCAGCAGCCCGTCGAGCACCTCGAGCCGGTGGTCGATCCGCGCGAGGCGATGTTTGCCGACGCGCTGCAAAACGACGCGGCGATGATCGAGCCAGGCGCGCAACAATTCGGGCAGGCCCATGACGCGCGGCATGCCCGCGGCATCGAGCACGTTCATGTTGAGCGCAACGCGCGATTCCAGCTCGGTCAGGCGGAACAAAGTCTCCATCAGCGCGTCGGGATCGACATTGCGGCTTTTCGGTTCGAGCACGAGGCGCACGTCGCTGGTCGATTCGTCGCGCACATCCTCGAGGATCGGCAGTTTCTTCTCCTGCATCAGCTCGGCGATCTTCTCGACCAGCCGCGCCTTCGGCACCTGGAAGGGAATCTCGACGATGACGATCTGCCAGATGCCGCCCTTCATCTTCTCGACTTCCCAGCGCGCGCGCAGGCGGAGCGAGCCGCGGCCGGTGCGATAGGCTTCCTCGATGGTCGCTCGCTGTTCGACCAGAATGCCGCCGGTCGGGAAATCGGGGCCGGGCATCAGATCGATCAGTTTGCCGACGGTCGCCTTGGGAAACCTGATGAGATGCAGCAGCGCATCGCAGATCTCGGCGGCATTGTGCGGCGGGATCGAGGTCGCCATACCGACGGCGATGCCCTGCGCGCCGTTCGCGAGCAGGTTCGGAAAGGCGGCCGGCAGGACGACGGGCTCCTCGCCTTCGCCATCGTAGGTCGGGCGGAAATCGACCGCGTCCTCGTCGATGCCGTCGAGCAGCAGGGCCGCGACCGCCGTCAGCCGCGCCTCGGTGTAGCGCATCGCGGCCGCGTTATCGCCGTCGACATTGCCGAAATTGCCCTGCCCGTCGACCAGCGGATAGC
>JBBDWX010000195.1:0-20218 GCA_040902665.1 Dongiaceae bacterium | reverse complement strand
GGACGGTCGAGCCGGAGAGCGAGACCAAGAGCATTTCCTGCGAGACCACGTTCGATACCGACATCGCCGAGGGCGAACGGCTGCTCGAAAATCTCTGGCCGCTCTGCGAGGAGTTGTCCGGGCGCATGAAACGCAGCGGCTTCGTCGGCCGCACCATGACGCTGAAGCTCAAGACAGCGGATTTCCGCATATTGACGCGCAGCCGCACGACCGCGCCGCCGACCAACATGGCGGAAGAAATCTACCGCGCGGCGCGCACCGCTGTGCTCGACGAGGCGACCGGCACGGCCTATCGGCTGATCGGCGTCGGCATGAGCGGGCTCACGGAGATCGGCCCGGCGAGCGAAAACCTGCCGGACGACGGCGATCTGTTCGATGCCGGGCGGGTGAAGGCGCGCAAGATCGAGCAGGCGATCGACGCACTGCGCGACAAGCACGGCGCGGGCGCGATCAAGAAAGGAAGGGGGATCAGCGGGAAGCGGTCGTAAGCGGTCGTCGCAGAAAAGGAAACCTCAACACACCGGTTCCGGCAGCGGCTCAAAGCGGGTGAGGATGCCGTCGACCTGGAAGTCGCCATAGTCGAGCGTCATGCGGTCGACGATGCCGTTGTCGAACAGCCAGATCGTCTGTTCGTGCGTCGGGATGCTGTCGGGGCTTTGATGATCATAGAAGGCGAGATCCACGCGCCAGCCCTCGTGGCCGTCGACCAGCGCCGGATCGAGCGCCTCGGCGATCGGCAAATCGGCCGCGCGCGGCAGGATCACGGCACCGACCTCGTAGAGCCCCTCTTCCGTCGTGCCGTCGAAGAGCTGCGCCCAGAGCCGCTCCATGCCCTGCCGGGCGGCCGCAATGATCTCGAGACTGTGCACGGTCGGAAACACCGTGCCCGCCGGCAGGATGACCTCGTTGATTTCGGGCCTGGTGTAATGCGCAGTGCCGCCGGCCATCGCGCCGTCGCTGGCGGCATCGAGCGTCGCATCGCCGCGCAGTTCTTCGGTCACCTCGCCGTTCTCGTACTGCTTGAGCTGAAAGCGGTACTGCATCCCGTCTTTCGATTCCCAACTGGTCAGGCTCCAGCCGAGTTCGATGCTGAGCCCGGCCCGATACTCGAAATGCATGCGCGTGCGCTGGGTGACGCTCCACCCATCGCAGGAATCGGCCCACTCGAACGCCATATCGCCGCTGATGTCGATGAACTGCGCCTCGCCGCCAGTGGCGAGCCGCAGCTCGTAGGCGGCGCGATGCGGGATCACCGGCGACGCCGGCTCCGCCCGCACGAACGCCGGAATCGCCATGATCGCCACAGCCAGGACCAATTGCAGACCGGAAGACGGTCGGCAGGAGGCGGAACGGCGACGGTTCAAGAACAATGACATCATCGGCAATTTCCATTATCTGGGGCGGCCGCACCGTCCGGCGGGACAGCCGGGGACCGGTCATGCGCGAGTGCCCAGCATATGGGTTCGGCGGGCCGCAGGATAGAAACGCAGAAGGTTAAAGACAAAGGGGTATGGAATGGCCAGGAAGCCCGTCGTGTTCGTCACCCGCAAGGTGCCCGATGCCGTCACCGAGCGCCTGAAGCGCGATTACGAGCCGCGGCTCAATGAAGACGACCATCTGCCCGGCGGCGACGAGGTCGTGGCCGGTTGCGCCGGCGCCGATGCGCTGCTGCCCTGCCCGACCGACAAGGTGACCGCCGAGGTCATCGGCAAGCTGCCCGACAGCGTCAAGATCATCGCCACATTCTCGGTCGGCTACGAGCATATCGACATCAACGCGGCCAAGGCGCGCGGCATGGTCGTGACCAACACGCCCGACGTGCTGACCGATGCGACCGCCGACATCGCGATGCTGCTGATCCTCGGCGCCGCCCGGCGCGCCTCCGAGGGCGAGCGCATGGTGCGCAACAAGACCTGGGGCGCCTGGGCGCCGACCGGCATGCTGGGCGTGCATGTGACGGGCAACCGCCTCGGCATCTACGGCATGGGCCGGATCGGCCAGGCGCTCGCCAAGCGCGCCCGCGCCTTCGACATGGAGATCCATTACAACAACCGCTCGCGCCTGCCGGTCGATCTCGAACAGGGCGCCACGTTCCACGAGAATGCCGAGGATCTGCTGAAGGTCTCGAACATCTTCTCGATCAACTGTCCGGCCACCAAGGAAACGACCGGCTTTCTCAACGCGGCGCGGATTGCGATGCTGCCCGACGGCGCCATCGTCGTGAATTCGGCGCGCGGCCCGGTCGTCGACGACGAGGCGCTGATCGCGGCACTCAAGTCGGGCAAGTTGTTCGCAGCGGGGATCGACGTCTATACCGGGGAGCCGAACATCAACCCGAAATATCGCGATCTCGAGAACGCATTCCTGCTGCCGCATCTCGGCAGTGCCACGACCGAGACGCGCAACGCGATGGGTTTCAAGGCGCTCGAGAACATGGATGCCTATTTCGCCGGCAAGGCGCCGCCCAACCGCGTGGTGTGAGGGATCTGTTCAACAATCTAAGCGGCCTCATGGTGAGCCTCCTGAGCTTGTCGAAGGGTGAACCATGAGGCCCTCATCCTTCGACGAGCTCAGGATGAGCGCATTCAAAGCGGACGATTGCTTGTTAACCACAGAGACACAGAGACCACAGAGAAGGAAATCTCTCGCTGATCTCTGTGCCGCTGTGGTGAAAAGTTACCCCCGGACCGGATGAAAGCACCTACGGCGCGGCGGGCGGACCGTCGGGCTGGGCGAGCGTGATCGCGTGCAGGCCGGAGCCGCCGTCGGCGATGTCGCCGGCCGGCACCTGGATCACGTCGCGGCCGGCGAAGGCGCGCGACACCGCCTCATAGGCGCGTTTGTCCTGCGGGTCCTCGAAGGCCGGCATCACCACGCCGCCATTCGCCACATAGAGGCTGACATAGGAGAGCGGCAGCCGGTTGCCGTCGCGGCCGGTCCGGGCGCGCGGCTGTTCGATCTCGACCACTTCGAGCGTGCGCCCGGCCGCATCGTGCGCGGCACGAAGCTGCGCCAGATTTTCCTGCAGCAGCGCAAAGTTCGGATCGCTGCTGTCGCTGCAGCCGAGCGCCAGAACGAGGCCGGGTTTCGCGAAACAGGCCACGGTTTCGACATGACCCGACGCGCCATGCCAGGCAAGACCGTCGGGCAGCCAGATCACTTTCTCGATGCCGAGATAATCGCGCAGCACAATCTCGGCATCGCCGCGGCTCAGACCGACATTGCGGGCGGGATCGAGGATGACCCGCTCGCTCGCGATCAGCGTGCCCTCACCGTCGCCGACGATCGCACCGCCGTCGAGCACCAGCGGCGGTTCATAACGGCGCATCTTGAGATGTTCGAGGACGAGCGCCGCCACGGCCGCATCGCGTTCGTGATCGATGTAGCGACCGCCCCAGCCATTCCACTGCCAGTCGACACCGGCAACAATGCCGTCCCGATTGACGACGAAGACCGGGCCGTTATGGCCGAGGATCGCGTCATCGTGCTGCAGCGAAAATGTCGATATGTTTTCGCCGGTCGCGATCGAGACTTCGGCGACATTTTTCGGCTTGGCGATGAAGGTGACCGGCTCGAACCGGGCGATCGCGCCGGCGATCTCGGCATAGGCCTCGCGGGCGGCTTCGCGATCCTCGCCCCAGCTTTCCTCGCGGGCCGGCCACGCCATCCAGCAACGCAGATGCGGCCCCCAGGGGGCGGGCAGTCGGAACCCGTCTTCGGCCGGAATTGCCAAGCTTTCTGTCCTTTTTTCGACGCAGCCGGGGCGGAGTCTAGGGGCGCGCCGGGACCGGCGCAATTGCCGCAAGCGGCGCGCTCAGCGCGCTTTGGGCTTCGGCAGCTCAAGCCTGATGTGCAGTTCCCGGAGCCGCTCCGGTGGCACTTCGGCGGGTGCCAGCATCATCAGATCCATCGCCTGCTGGTTCATCGGGAAGGCGATCACCTCGCGGATATTCGGCTCGTCGGCCAGCAGCATCACGATGCGATCGATGCCCGGTGCCGAACCGCCATGCGGCGGCGCACCGAATTTGAGCGCAGCCAGCATGCCACCGAACCGCGCCTCCACTTCCGAGGCATCGTAACCGGCAATCTCGAACGCCTTGTACATGATCTCGGGCTTGTGGTTCCGGATCGCGCCGGAGGACAGCTCCACGCCGTTGCAGACGATATCGTATTGATAGGCCTTGATCGTCAGCGGGTCCTGTTTCTCGAGGGCATCGAGCCCGCCCTGCGGCATCGAGAACGGGTTGTGGCTGAATTCGACCTTCTTCGTGTCGTCGTTCAGCTCGTACATCGGGAAATCGACGATCCAGCAGAAGCGGAACGCGTTCTGTTCGATCAGACCGAGTTCCTCGCCGAGCTTCGTGCGCACGATGCCGGCAAACTTCGCGGCACTGGCCGCCGGCCCGCAGGCAAAGAAGACCGCATCGCCGGCCGAGAGGTCCGCTGCAGCGCGGATCGCATCGAGCCGCGCCGCATCGAGATTCTTCGCAATCGGCCCCTTGGGCCCGTCCTCGCCGTAAATGATGTAACCGAGCCCGGCCTGGCCTTCTTCGCGGGCCCAGTCATTGAGCTTGTCGAAGAAGCTGCGCGGCCTTGCGGCAGCGCCCGGCGCCGGAATCGCGCGCACGACGGCGCCGGTTTCGATCTGCTTCGCAAAAATACCAAACCCGCCGCCGCGGAATGGCTCCGTGACGTCGGATATGCGCAGCGGGTTGCGCAGATCGGGCTTGTCGGAACCGTAGCGCAGCATCGCCTCGTCGAAGGCAATACGCGGGAACGGTGCCGGCGACACGCTGCGGCCGTTGGCGAATTCCTCGAACAGGCCGTGCAGCACCGGCTCGATCGCCTCGAACACATCGTCCTGGGTCACGAACGACATCTCGAAATCGAGCTGATAGAACTCGCCCGGCGAGCGGTCGGCGCGCGCATCCTCGTCACGGAAACAGGGCGCGATCTGGAAATAGCGGTCGAAGCCGGCGACCATCAGCATCTGCTTGAACATCTGCGGCGCCTGCGGCAGTGCGTAGAATTTGCCGGGATGGATGCGACTCGGCACCAGATAGTCGCGCGCGCCCTCGGGCGAGCTCGCGGTCAGGATCGGCGTCTGGAATTCGGCGAAGCCGGCGTCCTGCATGCGGCGGCGGACCGATGCGATCACCCGGTTGCGCAGCATGATGTTGGCGTGCACGCGCTCGCGCCGCAGGTCGAGGAAGCGATAGCGCAGCCGGATGTCCTCGCCGCTATCCTCGTCGCTGTTGACCTGAAGCGGCAGCATGTCGGACGTCGCCTCAAGGTGGAACTCGGCCACCTGCAGTTCGACTTCGCCGGTCGGAAGCCTGGCATTCACGGTTTCCGGCGAGCGCGCGACGATCTTACCCGTGACCGTGACGACGCTTTCGAGCCGGGTTTCGCCCACCGCGCCGAAGGCAGGGTTCGACGAATCGAGGACGCATTGCGTAACTCCGAAATGATCGCGCAAATCGATGAACAGGAGGTTGCCGTGGTCGCGCCGGCGATGAATCCAGCCGGAAAGCCGAACCGTCTCGCCGACATGACCCGCCCGCAGCGCGCCGCAGTTATGCGTCCGATAGCGATGCATGCAATTCCCCGCAAGAAACCGGCGCGAAAAGGCACGGAAACCGGGGCCCTGTCAAGGCAAGGTGCGCTTCCCGGCCGCCTTCCGCCACCCGTCCAAATCGTGTAAGGGAAGGCACAATGACCCCTATCCGGGACAGCGTCGCCCTCGCCGAATTCTGCGCCCAACAGCGCGGCGCTGCGTTCATCGCCGTCGATACCGAATTCATGCGCGAGCGCACCTATCGACCGCAGCTCTGCCTGGTCCAGATCGCCGGGCCCGAGACGGCGGCAGCAATCGACCCCCTTGCCGAGGGCATCGACCTGCAACCGCTGTTCGATCTGATGGCCGACCCGGCGACGATCAAGGTTTTCCACGCGGCGCGCCAGGACTTCGAGATCTTCTTCCAGATGGCGGGTCAGGTGCCGCAGCCGGTGGCGGATACCCAGGTCATGGCCATGGTGCTCGGCTTTGGCGAGGCTGCAAGTTACGAGACGCTGGCGAACAAGCTGGCCGGCGCCCATATCGACAAGACCCAGCGTTTCACCAACTGGTCGCACCGGCCACTGTCGGACCGCCAGATCGAGTACGCGATGAGCGACGTCATCCCCCTGCGCAAAGTCTACGAGCGGCTGCACAAGAAGCTGGCCGCCGCCGGGCGCACCGAATGGGTCGAAGACGAGATGGCGATCCTGACCGATCCCGACACCTACCGGGTCGATCCCGAGGGCGCGTGGATGCGGCTTCGGCCCCGCACCAACAAGCCGCGCTACCTCGCCCTGCTGCGTGCCGTCGCCGGCTGGCGCGAAAACGAGGCCGACCGCCGCAACCTGCCGCGCAACCGCGTGCTGCGCGACGATACGCTGCTCGATATCGCCGCCCAGGCCCCGACCACCGCCGAGGCCCTGTCGCGCGCCCGCGGCCTGCCGCGCGGTTTTGCGGAGAGCGCATCGGGCGCAGCGCTCATGGCCGCGATCGCGGAGGCCGAAGCCCTGCCGGAAAGCGAATGCCCGCAAATCGCGCCGCGTCCGGTCGGCGCCAACGGTTTCGGGCCGCTGGTCGATCTGCTCAAGGTACTGCTCAAGATGCGTTGCGAGACCAACGAAGTGGCGCAGAAGCTGATAGCGAATTCCGCCGATCTCGAACGGATCGCAGCAGACGACGCAGCCGATGTGCCGGCGCTGCAGGGATGGCGGCGCGAAATCTTTGGCGCCGATGCACTGGCGCTCAAGAAGGGCACGCTGGCACTGGCGGTGGTGGGGCACCGCATTCGCACCATCGATCTTGCCAAACAGAAGGACGGAGTGGTCCGCCCATGAGATCCGATTCTGCCGCTGCCTCTTTCAGGACCAACCGGGCCGGCAGGACCAACCGGGCCGGCCGTTTTCTGCTTCTCCCCGCCTTCCTCGTCGCCCTTCTCATCGATGCCGGGTTTACCGGCAATGCTGCCGCCCAGGAGGCGCCCCGATTTCAGCTGCCCCTGCAATGCGTGATGGGCACCGATTGCTGGGTGCTGCGCTATTTCGACCATGACGGCGGCCCGGGCGTGCGCGATCACGAATGCGGTTTCCTGACCGGCGACGATCACCGCGGGATCGACATGCGGGTGCGCGACTATGTCGCCATGCGCGAGGGCGTGCTGGTGCTGGCGGCGGCCGACGGCACGGTCAAGGCGACGCGCGATGGCGTCGAGGATGTCTCCGTGGTCGACAACACCGACAGCCGCGAAGAGATCAGCAAATACGGCCTCGGCAACACCGTCATCGTCGATCACGGCAACGGCTGGGAGTCGGCCTACGGCCATATGCTGAAGAACAGCGTCCTGGTGCGCGAAGGCGACCAGGTGACCGCCGGCCAGCCGATCGGGATGGTCGGGCTCTCGGGCCTGACGACATTTCCCCATGTGCATTTCATGGTGAAGCACGACAACAAGAACATCGACCCCTTCACCGGACCGGGCAACGATCACGCCTGCGGCGATACCAGCGGCACGCTGTGGACGCCCGAGGCGCTGGCTGCGCTCGAGTACCGGCCGAGTGCGCTGCTGACCGCGGGTTTCGCCGATGTCCTGCCGAACGTCAAGGATGCCGAGGAAGGTCGCTATCCACGCGACCGACTGCCGCGCGACGGCGAGGTGATCGCCTTCTGGTATCATATGTTCGGCATCGCTGAGGGCGATCGCGAGATGGTGCGGCTGGTCGGCCCCGGGGAACGGGTCATCGCGGAAACCGAGCGCTTTGCCGAGAGGGATCGGGTGCTGGCCTTCGGCTTTGTCGGCGACAAGCTGAACGGGCGTCAGCTCGAGCCGGGCGTCTATCGCGGCGAGTATCGGGTGATCCGTTCGATCGACGGCACCGACCGGACGCTGATCGACGAAATCGTCGAAATCGCCGTCGATTAGAGAGTCAAGTCCGCCACCGCAATTCGCTCCGGTTGCGGATCGCTTCTCCTCAGCGACCACCGGACCGCGCGCCGTCGGTCGCGACAAAGGTCACCGGCCGATCCAAAGCGCGGCCGAGCGCTTCCAGCCGGCGCTTGACGGCCTCGCCGTAGAGCGTCACCTCGCCCGCCGGCAGGACGAGCGCGAGACGCTCCGGTTCCAGTCGCAGGGCGGCGTTCTTCAGCAGCCCGGTTGCGCCGCCGCCGCTGATCGAGAACGCCAATCGCAGCGCCAGGCCGAGTGCGATCGCCTGGCGCCGCCCGTCGCCATCGAGCAGCCGGTCGACCGCACTGTTCTCCGCCATCTCGCCGCCATAGCGATTGGCGATCGCGGTCGCCGCAAAGATACGGTCGCGATGGTTCCAGCCGACGGCCGGCAGATGCAGTATCCGGTAGAAGCTATGTTCGGCGCGATAGTCGGGATGCTCGCGCCAGCCGATATCGCTCATATGGCAGATCGCCCGCACCAGCCGTTCCGACAGGAGGTCGGCGGGCGGTAGAATCGGGTCGATCCATTCGGCAAGATTACCCGGATCGCCGAACCGACTCTCGCGGGCGCCGAGTTCGCGCGCATAGGCGATCAGCGGATCCTTGCGCTGTTCGGTGCGCGTCAGGCGATTGAAGAGGAAGCCCTCGCGCAGGCCATAAGCCGAAAAGACGACTTCTGAAGGGGTTGCATGACGCAACAGTCGCTCCAGCAGGAGGGCCGCAAAGGGCAGCGTTTCGACGCGCTTGCGCGAGACGCCGCGGATGGTCGCGAGGCTGCGCCGCCCGAGCCGGCCGACAACGCGCGCCAGGTTTTCGCCCTCGCTGCGGCTCAACCGGTATTGATGAATGATATGCAGCGGATAATGCGTCTGCTCCATGTGGATGCGCGCAAGATTCCGCCACGCGCCACCGACCGCATAGAATCGTTTGCCCGCGATCTCGTTAAGCCAGGGCAACGAAGCGAGATGCTGGTCGATGATCTTGCGTGCGCCTTCTCGATCGCCGAGCGCACTGCCGATCAGCCGCACCGGCCCCAGCGGCAGCGTACCATAGGTACCGATCTTGCCCCCGGTGAGCCGAACCAGTTCGAGGCTGCCGCCGCCGAGGTCGCCCATCATGCCGTCGGCTTCGGAGGTGCCGGCGACCACGCCGGATGCGGAAAACTTCGCTTCCTCCTCGCCGCTCAACACGCGCACCGGCGCACCGCATTGCATTTCGACCTGCCGGCAAAACTCCGGTCCGTTGGAGGCATCGCGCACAGCCGCCGTTGCCAGCAGATGCAGTTCCCCAACCGCCATCGCGCGCGCCAGCCGCACGAACCGGTTGAGATTGGCAAGCGCCTGTTCGACGCCTTCCTCATGCAGCCGGCCGCCTTCGTCGAGCCCGCGGCCAAGGCCGCACAGCACCTTCTCATTGAAGACAACCTGCGCGGCACGGGTTTGACCGTCGAACACGACGAGGCGGATCGAGTTCGATCCAATGTCGACGACGCCGATGCGATCGTTGCTGCTGCGCTTCCGGGCTGGCGGCATCTTTCGCGTCGGACCCCGTCAGCCGCGCGCCAGCTCGAGGCTGCTCGGAACCTGCCGCGAGCGCTTGAGCGCACTGCCGCGGCCGGAGAGGCTCGGATTGGTCATGAAATAGGTATGCGCGCTGAACGGCTCCGGCTCGGGATCCAGCCGGCGATACGAACCATCCGGCAGCAACACCCAGCTTTGCAGATTGTCCTTGAGATTGGCGATCATGATCTGATCGACGATCTGCTGATGCACCGTCGGATTCTCGATCGGAAGCAGGACCTCGAGGCGGCGATCGAAATTGCGCGGCATCCAGTCCGCAGACGAGATGTAGACCTTGGCTTTGCGCGACGGCAGCCGACTGCCCGCGCCGAAACAGACAATCCGGGAATGTTCGAGGAAACGCCCGATGATGCTCTTCACATGGATGTTCTCGGAGAGCCCCGGCACTCCGGGGCGAAGGCAGCAGACGCCGCGCACGACGAGTTCGATCGACACACCCGCCCGCGAGGCTTCGTAAAGCGCATCGATGATGTCGGCATCGACCAGGGCGTTCATCTTGGCCCAGATTGCCGCCGGGCGGCCGGCCTTCGCGTGATCGATTTCCTCGCGGATCAGCCCGAGCAGGGTCGGCCGCAATGTCAGCGGCGCAATCGCCAGCTTTTCCATCCGCTCCGGCCGTGCGTATCCGGTCATGTAGTTGAACATCCGCGCCGCATCCAGACAGTGCGCCGGGTCGCACGTGAAGAACGAAAGATCCGTATAGATTTTCGCGGTGATCGGATGATAGTTCCCGGTGCCGAAGTGAACATAGGAACGCAGCGCCGAGCCTTCGCGGCGCACGACCAGCGAAATCTTCGAGTGGGTCTTGAGCTCGAGGAACCCGTACACCACCTGCACGCCCGCGCGTTCGAGGTCGCGCGCCCAGCGGATATTCGCTTCCTCGTCGAACCGCGCCTTGAGCTCGACCAGGGCGGTGACCGACTTGCCCGCTTCGGCCGCCTCTATCAGTGCCTTCACGACCGGCGAATCGTCGCTGGTCCGATAGAGCGTCTGCTTGATCGCAACGACCGACGGATCGCGTGCCGCCTGGCGTACGAACTGGACGACCACGTCAAAGCTCTCATAGGGGTGGTGAACGACGATGTCCTTCTGGCGGATCGCCGCGAAACAGTCGCCGCCCATATCGCGAATGCGCTCGGGAAACCGGGCGTTGAACGGCGGAAATTTCAGATCGGATCTTTCGTCGACAATGAGCTTGGATATGCTGGCAAGGCCGAGCAGGCCATCGACCACGAAAACATCGCTGCGCGGCACATCGAGTTCGTCGATCACGAAAGCAAGCAGCTCTTCCGGCATACCGGCATTGACCTTGAGACGGATAACATTCCCGCGACGGCGCCGTTTCAATGCGCTTTCGAACAGGCGAACCAGGTCTTCGGCCTCTTCCTCGATCTCGATTTCGCTGTCCCGGATCAGGCGGAAATGCCCGTGCGCGATCACATCGAAGCCCGGGAACAGCCGATCGAAATAAAGCGCAACGAGATCCTCGAGCGACACAAACCGAATGCGATCGCCGGGTAATCGGATGAAGCGCGTAATGAGCGCGGGCAACGGCAGCAGGGCGCGCATCTGACGGGCGTCGTCCCGACCGCGCAATTCGAGCACGATGCAGAAACCCAGATTGGGGATGAACGGAAACGGATGGGCCGGGTCCACAGCCATCGGAGTCAGGACCGGAAAGATCTCGTCCTGAAAATAGCCATCGACCCATTGACGTTCGACATCGGTCAACTCGGCAGGATCGATCAATGCAATGCCGGCATCGCGCATCTCGATCCGCAGCGTGCGCCAGCATTCCTGCTGAGTTCGCAGCAAGTCGCCCGATCGCGCATTAATGGCAGTGAGCTGCTGGGAAGGGGCCAGCCCGTCTTCGCTCGGCGTCGAGATCCCCGCAGCCACCTGCCCGCGCAATCCGGCGACCCGAACCATGTAAAATTCGTCGAGATTGCTCGCCGAAATCGACAGGAAGCGCAATCGCTCGAGCAACGGATGGCGTTCGTTGAAAGCCTCCTCGAGGACGCGCTCGTTGAACGCAAGCCAGGAAAGCTCCCGGTTGATGAACCGGCTTTCATCGGCTGCGCCGATCGCCCGATCGGGTATGGCCATCTCGTTCATTTTTCGCTCCCGCGAACCCAATCGCCGGCGGCCCCGGCATTCGGCCGCGCAACCAACATTAATGTCATACCATGTACTTTATCATGTCGCTCCGACCTGTCGCGGCCCCCTGGCACCGACCGGCGGATCCGGGAAGGAATGGCGGATGAAACGGCTTTACCTGCTGCGGCACGCCAAATCGAGCTGGGAGGACCCGGAAGGTTCCGATTTCGGGCGATCGCTCTCGAAACGCGGCCGCCGTGCCGCACCGGCCATCGGGCGGTACATCCAGAGCGAGGGGTTTCGGCCGCGTCTGGTATTGTGCTCGAGCGCGCGCCGGACGCGCGAGACCTGCGAGCTGGCCCTGGCAGCATGGACGCCGCCGCCCGAAATCCGCTTTGAGCCAGCGCTCTATCTGGCCGAGCCCGAGACAATCCTGCGGCTGCTGGCGGTCCTCCCCGAAGCCGCGGACGATGTGATGGTGATCGGCCACAACCCGGGCCTCCAGGCCCTCGCCGTCCGGCTCGGAGGCGGTGGCGGGGAGGCATTGCGGCGATTGCGCAGCAAATTCCCGACGGGCGGATTCGCGGTTCTCGATCTCGATATCGACGGCTGGCGCGCGATAGCGGATGGCGGCGGCTTGTTGATCCGATTCGTGGCGCCACGCGATCTCGACTAACCGGGATTGTCCGGCTCCGGCGGGAGCGGATTCGCTTCGATCGGATCGGCCGGCAACTTCGGAGGTTTCGGCCAGAAAATCGGGCATTTGCGGAATCGGTTCCACACTTTGCGAAATCGTATCAGGTCGTGCTCGACTCGTTGTGCCTGCCAACCCGCTATCAGCGAGCGAGCACGCGCCACCCGTATTTCGCCGAGATCCCGTGCCAGCAGGGGTTCTGCATCGTCGAGCAGATGCTCCGTGACCACCGCATCGTTGATCGAGCCCAGATCGTCCTGAAGATCGGCCAGCGCCGCCAGAAATGTCTTGCTGGCCTTGCGCGGAAACATCGATCGCAGAAACTCCGCCATATAGCGCATTTTCTTCGCCGCAATGCGCAGTTCGTGCAGCGCCGTCAGGGTAAGGCCGTCGGCCTTGCCGAAGCGGCCCAGCCGCCGATAGCGGGTGTGAAGGCGGTCACGAGCGAAATCGCCGAGCGGCAGATTGCCGCCGACGGCGAGCCAATCCTCGGACGCCAGCATGGCCCCGATCCGCAACATGATTTCACAATGTTGCTTGCCGTCCACGGTTTCCAGCGCATGGCGATAGGCAGCGTCCCGCCGTGCTATCGCGACGGACCGCAACGCCGGAAGGTCGCGGTCGCCGGGGAACCGGGGCAACATCGGTTCGAGAGTCTCTGCGATGAACACATCCCAGTCCCGCGCCGGGCCAAGCTGCTGCTGCAGCCAGCGCAATTCAGACGTCAGATGGTCGAACAGCTCAGCCTGCAATACATCGCGACAGGCCCCCACAAGTGCACGCAATCGGCGCAGCGCGACACGCATCTGATGGATGCCTTCGGGGTCGTCTCCATGGCGCAGTACGAGGCTGTTCCGGTGATAGAGCTGGAGGCAGTTCTCGATCATGGCCGCCAGACCTTCGCGCACGGTCATGTCGGCATCGAGGATCAACGGCGCGGCCTTCACCGGTTCCGGTCGCCAGCTATCCGCCAGCGCAAACCCGCGCGCGGCCTTGGTGCGCGGCTCGATCGTCAGCGGATGCGCTTCGATCAGCTTCAGCGCGAGCCTGTAAAGCTGCAACGGATTGCCGTTCTCGAGTTCCAGTTCCACTTCCGAGATCGTTTCGCTCATCCCGTTCGCATCGACATGGCCGCGATCGTAAACAAGCTCGATGTCGGTTTTCTCAAACCGCAATGCCCAGATCGTGCGTCGAATCCGTGTTTCGAAAACCGGCTGCAAATCTGCCGGGTCGATTGGCATGCCGCAGGATCGCGCAAGGCTATCGAGTTCGCGGCGCCCGAGTTCCGGCAGTGCGCCGGGAACATCGGTTTCGATTTCCTCATGCACCTGGGCGCTGGCGATTGCTTCGGGCAGCTTGATCGTCTGAACCCAACGACGGCCGATCCGACGAACCCGCAGCGCAACGCCCCGCTTCGCGAGATCGCGTTCCGACGTATCGAAGTAAATGCTGTGGAGGCTGCGGACCCTGACCGGCGCGCGAGCGTGCCGGACCAGTAGCGGTTCGCGGCGAAACGCCGCGGCCCGCCTTTCCGGCAGATGCAATTTCAGTTCGAATTCCCGGGACATGCGCCGCTCGGTCGCCCCCCTGCGCCACCAGGCTCATAGCGGATGGACGTCGGACAGAAAAGCGTCGGTTCGATTAAAGTACCATGACACAATCGTGACAAACCGGCGCTAGGTGCCGCCGGGCACCGCCGTACCGTCCTCCGACAGCGCTTCGCGGGCGAGAGCGATTGTGATCCGGCGGCCCGCCGCCAAGGCCCGACGGTCGAGTTCGGCGACCAGCGATTGCACCGCGGAGAACGACCGCTCCATGCGCGCCGTCAGATATGCGATCGCATCCGGCGTGGCCTCGAGCTGGCGATCGGCCAGGAGTTTTGCGAACAGTGCCGTCAAGAGCGCGTCGTCCGGCGGATCGATGCGCACTGCCGGCAGCGCGGCCAGACGAGAGCGCAGATCCGCGAGGCGGATCGGCCAGCGGGCCGGCGGCGTACGGGCAAGCACCAACAGATGGCCGCCCTGCTCCGCCAGCAAATTGTAAAGATGTACGAGCGCCTGCTCCCCGGGAGCCGAAAGCATTACATCGGCCGGCCAGTCGATCAGGGCAGCCCGGGCACCGCCCAGCAAGATCGGCACCCGTTCGGGTTCCAGAGCGGCCGGCTCGATCCTGGCCGCTTCGCTGCGCCCCTGCCAGATCGCACCGAGATGGGTCTTGCCGCTACCGGCCGACCCATGGACAGCCAGTCCCGGTGCGGGCCACTCGGGCCAGCGTCCGACCCACGCATGGGCCGCCATATTGCTCGCTGCGACGATGAATGCATCCGCCGAGAAATCCGGGCGATGTGCAAAATCGAAGGGCAATTGGCCGCGACTGCCGGTCATCGCACGATCATTGCCGGACGGCACCTAAAGACCGGGGGTCGGCGGGCCCGGCGGCCTGTCGGCGGCATCCGGATCGTAAATGCGGCTGGACAGATAACATCCGAGCGCGAAGCGCGACACGACGCCGATCACCGCCATGACCGGCACGGCCAGCAGCAGCCCCAGGAAACCGAATAGCGCGCCACCTGCCAACAGGGCGAAGATCACCCAGACCGGATGCAGCCCCACATTGTCGCCCAGCAATTTGGGCTGCAGGATGTTTCCCTCGATCGCCTGTCCGGCAAAGAAGATGCCGGCGGTAACGGCCACCCAGACCCAGTCATCGAACTGCACGTAGGCAAGCCCGACGGAAACGATCAGACCGACGATGCTGCCGACATAGGGAATGAATGACAGGACACCGGCGAACACGCCGATCGCCAAGCCGAAATCGAGGCCGATCGCCGTAAGACCGACGCCGTAGAAGACCGCCAGAAACAGACAGATCGTTGCCTGCCCGCGTGCGAAGCCGGCGAGCGTCCGATCGATCTCGCGCATTTGCTGGTGAATTGTCGGTGCATAGCGCGGCGGCAGCCAACTGTCGATTTTGGCAACCAGCGCATCCCAGTCACGCAACAGATAAAATGTCACGATCGGTGTAATGAAAATCAGCGACACGACATTGAAGAACGCCAGGCTGCCGCTCAGGATGCCGCCCAGGGCGCCACCGATCCATACCATTGCACTGCTGATCGTCCCGGCCACGCTGCCGAGATCGGACGGCGATACGCCCGGCACGCTTTGCCGAATCTCCGCAAGCAGCGGGTCGAGTTCGCCCGCAATGAGTTCGACATACCTGGGCAGATTCTCGACGAGCGCCACGAACTGCTCATAAAGCAGCGGAGCCAGGACCGCGATCAGAACCAGCACGATGACGCCAAACGCCACTGTGACGATGGCAGTCGCCCAGGTACGCGAAAGTCCCATCCGCTCGATGCGGTCGCAGACCGGATCGAGACAATAGGCGATCGCCATGCCGGCGACGAAAGGCAAGAGCACGCCGCGCAGCAGGTACAGAATACACCCGACTGCAAGGAGAATGGCCAATGACCAGAGTATACGTCGTTCGATTCTCATATCTTTCATGGGACTGGCTCCATGCCGACGAGGCGCCGGCCCCAGACCAGAACATAGGCAAGACCCGAAACGACCGTCGTCGCGGCAACGGCGTAGATCAGGTATTCGGTCAGCCCATAATCCTCGAAGCCGGCACCGAGGCGAGCCAGCAGGAGCGCTGCAAGCCCGATCTGGGCGACAGTATTGATCTTGCTGATGAACAAAGGCTGCATTTTCAGCGACTGCGTAAGCGTCTGATAGAGGATGGCGCCACCGACAATGATGATGTCGCGAAATACGACGATTATCACCAGCCACTCGTCAACCAGACCCATGTGCCCGAGAGTGACATAAACGCCGACCAGCAACGCCTTGTCTGCGAGCGGGTCTAGAAAGGCGCCGACAGTGGATCTGATCTGGAGCTTGCGTGCCAGAAATCCATCGAGCGCGTCGCTCACGCCAGCCGCAACGAAGAGCCAAAATGCCCAGCCGAAATGGCTGTCGAGAATAAGCCAGACCATCAGCGGCACGGAGAACAGCCGCGCCAGCGTGATCAGGTTCGGAACAAGCGGCAGCAAGGCCGACCCCGAAAGGAATCTCAAGGTTGCAGGGTCGGATCGGTGGAGCCGGTACCGGTCGCCGGATCGGCCGGCATAGCGGCGTCGCTCTGCGCCTCGTCGGCAACCGGCTCTGGCGGCACCAGAGTGGGCGTAAAGCCACCGCTCAATCTGAGTGTCCAGTTTCCGGTGTCCGCCGCCAAAGCGAGCCCCCGCCCCGCCAGCGCGCGTTCGAGACTCATCTGATCGCCGCCGTAAACCAGGTCGAAGCGCGCTTCGCTCAATGCGAGGTAACGCATTTCTACCGTTTGAACCGGCGGTACTTGTGCAAGCCGGCGCTGCATCTCAAGCCACTCGTCGAGCCCACGCAAAGGTGCAGTTACTTCGAGCCGGCTGGAGACGCCGGTTGCACCAGTACTGGGGATCACCTGCTGCTTCCAGTTTTCCTGGAGCTGAACATCGACTGCCGCAACCGCGCTTGCGAACAACGAAGAAACATCCGCACTGCTGCCAGCAACGCCATCGACAAATGTATCGGTCAGACCGGTCGGGCCATAGCGTTTGCTGGTCAGTTGGACGCTTGCATCCTGCGCGCCACCTGTGCCCGCACTGGGTAAGAGCTGCGCTTCTGTGACCACCACGTCTGCCGCACCATAGCGACGTGCTAGTGCATCGAGCGCGGCAAGATCGCCGGCCAGCGCCCGCTGCGCGTCGATCGCGGCCAGGTCTTCGAGATCGCCGAGCGGCACGCGAATCGGAACCAGGCCGCCACCGGTGTAGCCGCTCCAGGCCACCAGCCAGCCGTTCTGCTCACCCCACAATATCTGGGCATCGCCCTCGATCAGTACCGGCAGTACGAGGACCGGCGGGCTCGGTGTCGCCGTGTAACGCGCGCCGCTGCCGGACAGGAAACTTTGCACCGGTTCAGCGTAGAACCGATAGGTCAGCACACCGATATAGCGCACAGCGGAAGTCCGTTCGGATTCGATCTCGATGTCCGCGACCATGGCACCGATCTGGTCGTCGGATGCAGACGGCAGAGACGCCGCCGATGACGAATCGACGAGCTGTCCGAGCAGTTTTTCGAATGCCTTGCGTTGGCCCAGGGTGATCGCCGAATGGCGCGCGGCGGCGGCGTTGTCCGCTGTAACATCGACTTCGACGCCACTCACGGTCAGGAGTTCCTGTGCCGCCGGCTGAATCGACACCGCGAGAGCGCCGACACCGGCGACACAGGCAATCAGCAGGGCGTTTCGAATCAGGGTACGTGGCATTGCAAAGCGTCCGCGATCGGCTATGTTTCCCGCGGCCCGCCGCTGGAAACGGCCGGCAACGCCGGGCTTGCGTTCGGAGCCTTATACCCGATCCTCAGGGAGGTGACCATAAACCGCCGGCGCGAAGGCAAGGGCCTCTCCTACCGGGATGCGGGGGTGGATATCGACGCCGGCAATGCCCTCGTCGATGCGATCAAACCGCTGGCCCGGGCGACCGCCCGCAGCGGCAGCACTGCATCGCTGGGCGGTTTCGGCGCCGTCTTCGATCCGAAGGCTGCAGGGTATCGCGACCCCCTCCTCCTGGCCACCACCGACGGTGTCGGAACCAAGCTGCGGATTGCAATCGAGACCGGGCGCCACGATACGATCGGCATCGATCTGGTGGCGATGTGCGTCAACGATCTCGTCGTCCAGGGTGCCGAGCCGCTGTTTTTTCTGGACTACTTTGCAACCGGCCGACTCGAGGTCGAGGCCGGGCGCCGCATCGTTGCCGGCATCGCCGCCGGCTGCCGCGAAGCCGGCTGCGCATTGATCGGTGGCGAAACCGCAGAGATGCCCGGCATGTATGCGGAGGGCGACTATGACCTCGCGGGGTTTGCGGTTGGCGCCGTCGAGCGCGACGGAATCCTGACCGGCGAGAATGTTCGCCCCGGCGATCGCGTCCTCGGCCTGACATCGAGCGGCGTGCATTCCAACGGTTTCTCGCTGGTACGACGTGTGGTCGCCCAATCCGGCCTTGCCTATGACGAGCGCGCACCTTTTGCGCCGAATCAATCGCTCGGCGAGGCGTTGCTCGAACCGACCCGCCTCTACGTTCGCCCCGGTCTCGCCGCCTGTCGCAGCGGCAAGGTTAAGGCCTTTGCCCACATTACCGGCGGCGGCCTCATCGAAAATCCGCCGCGCGTCGTTCCGGATAATTGTGCATTCAGGCTCGATGCCGGCGCCTGGCGCCTGCCCCCGGTCTTTCGCTGGCTGATGGAGACCGCTGCCATCGAACCCATGGAACTCGCCCGCACGTTCAATTGCGGCATCGGCATGATCGCTGTCGTTGCACCGGGCGACGCGACGACGGTGACGGCATTGCTTGCCGGGCACGGAATCGATGCGATTGAAATCGGCGAAATCGTCGCACGCGGCGAATCAGACCCGGCGGTCGACCTGCGCGGCCTCGAGGCATGGCAGACCTGAAGGCGACATCGCCGCTGAAAGTCGGCGTGCTGATATCCGGCCGCGGCAGCAACCTGCAGGCGCTGATCGATGCCTGCCGGGACCCTGCCATGCCGGCCAATATCGTAACCGTCATTTCAAACAACCTGGACGCAGCCGGTATCCTGCGCGCCCGACGAGCGGGAATCCCGGTTCAAATTGTCGACCATCGGGGCTTTCCCGACCGCGCCTCGTTCGATACGGCGATCGATCGGGCGCTGCACGACGCCGGGGTCAATTTTGTCTGCCTTGCGGGATTCATGCGCCTGCTCACGCGCGAGTTCGTCGCGGTCTGGCGCGATCGCATGATCAACATCCATCCTTCGCTCCTGCCGGCCTTTCCGGGGCTCGATACACATGCCCGCGCCCTCGCAGCCGGCGCGAAGTTCGCGGGCTGCAGTGTCCATTTCGTCCGATTCGAAACCGATACCGGACCAATCATCGTACAGGCCGCGGTCCCGGTGCGAGCAGACGATACTGCGGAGACGCTCGCCGGGCGGGTGCTCGAGGCTGAGCACCGGGCCTATCCGCTGGCGCTCCGCCTGGTGGCGGAAGGGCGTGTTACCGTGATCGACGAGCGCGCCGTCGTCGAGGCCATCGCGGCGACACCGGATTTCGTTCTGAATCCGCCGGGGACATGAGGATTCTTGCCCGAAAGGGCAAGCCGCGCTAGAAAATGCGCGAACCGAGTGGATCACGAATTGAGGGACCGAGATGGCCGACAACGACCAGATGCTGACCGATCACCGCGCCACCTATGGCAGCTTCGTCAAACTCTCGGCCATTTCGTCGGTCGTGATAGCGCTCGCCCTGATCCTGATGGCGCTGTTCCTGCTCTAGAAGGCGGGCGCCCGGCGGTCGTCAGCCGACGATCTCGTTCTCTTTGAAGAAGAAGGCGATCTCGTTCGCGGCGTTCTCGGCCGAATCCGAACCGTGGGCCGAATTCGCCTCGACCGATTCGGCGAAATCCTTGCGGATTGTGCCAGCCGCCGCTTTGGCCGGATCAGTGGCGCCCATGATGTCGCGATTGCGCTGCACGGCATTCTCGCCTTCGAGCACCTGAACGACGACCGGTCCGCTGGTCATGAACTTGCACAGGCTGTCGTAGAACGGCCGTTCGCGATGCACTTCATAGAAGGCCTCGGCCTGGTCGCGCGACAGGCGAATGCGCTTCTGGGCGACGATCCGCAGCCCCGCTTCCTCGAACCGGGCGTTGATCTTGCCGGTGAGGTTCCGCCGGGTGGCATCCGGCTTGATGATCGAGAGCGTACGTTCGACGGCCATTGCTGCAACTCCAGTTTCTGAAAGCCGCGTGCTTATAACGGCTGC
>JBBDWX010000194.1:0-2922 GCA_040902665.1 Dongiaceae bacterium | reverse complement strand
CGGGCCGCACGAGCTGGGTATAGGCGATGCCCGCGAGCACTTCGGCATTGAGCTGGGCAACCGAGCCGCAGGTCGCGGCCGGGGCCATTGCGCCCGCCATGATAAAGGGTGTGACGAGCACCGCCTGGCCGGCCTTCGCGTAAACGGTGAGCGCGCCCAGCATGGTCGCATCCCACACCATCGGCGAGTTGCAGTTCACCACCGAGGTGATGACGGTGTTCTTCGCGACGAAGTCTTTGCCGAACAGGATTTCCGCGAGCGCCACCGAATCGACCGCGCGCTCGGGCGCGGTGACGATGCCCATGAACGGCTTGTCGGAATATTTCATGTGCGTGTAGACGATATCGAGATGCCGCTTCGGCACCGGCACGTCGACCGGCTCGCAGATCACGCCACCCGAGTGATGCAGGTTCGGCGTCATATAGGTGAGCTTCACGAAATTCTGCAAATCTTCCAGCGTGCCGTAGCGGCGTTCGTTCTCGAAACCGCGCACGAAGGGCGAACCGTAGGTCGGCGCGAACACGGTGTTGCGGCCGCCGATGACGACATTGCGCTCCGGGTTGCGCGCATGCTGGGTGTACTCGGGCGGAACGGTCGAGAGTTTCTCCATCAGCAGTTCGCGCGGAATGCGCACCCGCTCGCCGTCGATGTCGGCACCGGCCTTCCGCCACAGTTCGAGCGCGGGCTCGTCACGGAAATCGAGCCCGATCTCCTCGAGGATGGTCATCGATTGTTCGTGGATGGTCTCGAGCCCGGCCGCATCGAGCAGTTCGTAAAGGGGAATTTCGCGCGTGATGTAGCGATGCTGCACCAGCGGCGCCTCGGCACGTGCCGCCCGTCGCGCCTCGCGTCCGCCGCGCCGTGCCGTCGCTTCCGCTGCCATGCCTGTCTCCCGGATGAGCTGCCGGGGCGAGCCTAGGGGCCGCAACGGCGCAGGGTCAATCGGGTGGGCCGTTAGTAGGCGTATGTGCGGTTGCCCACCTAACGGGTGGCACGCCGCATCTGGAAAAACTGCATCCAGACGACACCGGCCAGGACGGTCAGGCCGCCGATCACCTGATAGGGCGTCGGCAGGAAGCCGAAGGCAACCGCGATCAGGACGGAGAACACCGGCACCAGGTTGATGGTCAGTGTGGCGACAATCACGCCGACGCGGGAATTGGCGAAGTTCCACAGCGTGATCGCGGCCGCGGTCGGGCCCAGCGTCAGCCAGATCATGCTGGCGGTTGCCTTGGAGGCGGGCCATTCCACGGGCAGCGAAACGATGCCGAAGGCGAGCGCGATCGCGTAGGCGACCCAGAGCAGGATGGCGCCCCAGGCGAGGCTGAGCGCGCTGATCTGAAGTTGCGTCATGCCGATCGGCGCCAGCCAGTCCTGCGTCCGGAGCGAGTACCAGGTCCAGACCGCCATCGAGAAAATGACCAGCGTTTCGCCGCCGGTCAGGCGCAGCGGACCGGGTTGGCCCATGGCCACGAGCACGCCGCCGGTGACGGCCGCCACGATCCCGACCGCGACCGGCCATCCGATCCGGGCGCCGGAATCGAACCGCGCCATGATCGCCGCGACCAAAGGTGCCGCCGCCATCAGCGCCGAAATGGTGATCGGGTCGCTGAACAGCAGCGAAACGGTGATCATCAGGACGAACAGACCCGCCGCCATGCCGCAGAGTGCGATGCGCCGCCACGGCAGGCGCAGCGGCCGAGCGATCGGATCGGTGATCGCGACCATTGTCACGAGAATGATGGCGCCGCAGGAATAGCGGATCGCCGACAGCAGGAACGCGTCGTAACCCTCCAGTGCCAGCGCCGTGACCGGCACCATGCTGCCCCAGAGGCAGGAGACGAGAATGAGCGCGCCCATCGCGATGAGCTGCGTGCGCGGATCGGGCGTGGCCGGCGACGGCGAGGAAGCGGTCATAAAGGGTTTCGAACTCCGGGGCGAATTCGGGTGCCGGGGCGGGCGCGAATCAGCGCATCGTCGGCATGACGAATTCCGCGCCGGAACGGATGCCGGTCGGCCAGCGCGCCGTTACCGTCTTCAGCCGCGTGTAAAACCGCACGCCCTCAGGGCCGTGCATGTTGTGATCGCCGAACAGCGAGCGCTTCCAGCCGCCGAAGGAGTGGAAGGCCATGGGCACCGGGATCGGCACGTTGATGCCGACCATGCCAATCCGGACCTTGGAGGCGAACTCGCGCGCGGCATCGCCGTCGCGGGTGAAGATTGCGGTGCCGTTGCCGAACTCATGGTCGTTCACTAGCTTGACCGCGCTGTCGTAATCGGGTGCGCGCACAACCGAAAGCACCGGCCCGAAGATCTCTTCCTTGTAGATGCGCATGTCCGGCGTCACGTTGTCGAACAGGCAGCCGCCGAGATAATAGCCGTTCTCGAAGCCCTGCAGCTTGAGGCCGCGCCCGTCGACGACCAGTCGGGCGCCTTCCTTGACGCCGGTATCGACATAGCCTTTGACCTTTTCGTAATGCTGCTTCGAGACCAGCGGCCCCATCTCGGCCTCGGGATCGGTGCCGGGCCCGACTTTAAGCGAGCGGATGCGCGGTTCGAGCCGCTCGATCAGCTTGTCGCCGACATCGCCGACGGCGACCGCGACCGAGATTGCCATGCAGCGTTCGCCGGCCGAACCGTAGCCCGCGCCCATCAACGCATCGGTCGTCTGGTCGAGATCGGCATCGGGCATGACGATCATGTGATTCTTCGCGCCGCCGAGCGCCTGCACGCGCTTATTGGCGGCGGTGCCGGTGTGATAGATGTATTCCGCGACCGGCGTCGAACCGACGAAGCTGATCGCCTGAATGTCGGGATGCGCCAGGAGCGCGTCGACCGCTTCCTTGTCGCCGTTGACGACGTTGAATACGCCGTCGGGCAGGCCGGCCTCTTTCAGAAGATCGGCCATCATCAGGCTGGCCG
>JBBDWX010000193.1:0-20316 GCA_040902665.1 Dongiaceae bacterium | reverse complement strand
AGCGCCTGCCTCGCGCACGATACCGGACCGGGTCATCCCGAAAGGATCGAACGGCTGCAGGCGATCCTGGAGGCCCTGGCAGAGGCCGACTTCGACGGACTCGATCGCCGCGAGGCACCGCGCGCCACCCGCGCGGATCTGCTGCAGGTCCATCCCGCTGCCCATGTCGATCATGTGCTGGCCAGTATTCCGGCCGAGGGTTATGGCGCGCTCGATGCCGATACGATCGTTTCGCCGGGCTCGGCCGAGGCGGCGCTGCGCGCCGCCGGCGCAGTCGTCGCAGCGATCGACGCGGTGATGGCCGGCGAGGTTGCAAACGCGTTCTGCGCGGTGCGGCCGCCCGGGCATCATGCCGAAGCCGACCGGGCGATGGGTTTCTGCCTGTTCAACAACGTGGCCATCGGCGCGCATCATGCCAGGACGAAGTATGGCCTTCGCCGCATCGCGGTCGTGGATTTCGACGTTCATCACGGCAACGGCACGCAACACATCTTCGAGCGCGACGCCGGCCTGTTCTACGCCTCCACGCATCAGATGCCGCTCTATCCCGGTACGGGTGCCGAAGACGAACAGGGCGTCGGCAACATCTGCAATGCGCCGCTGCCGCCACGAGCCGGTTCGGATCCTTTTCGCAAGGCGATGGAACGGCGCGTGCTGCCGGCGCTGGAAGCATTCGCGCCGGAGCTGCTGATCGTGTCGGCCGGCTTCGATGCGCATGAAGCGGATCCGCTGGCCGAACTCATGCTGAAGGAAGCCGACTATGCCTGGGCGACCGATGCGCTGGTTGCCGTCGCGAAGAAGCATTGTGGTGGCCGCCTCGTATCGGCCCTCGAGGGCGGCTACGATCTCGATGCGCTGGCACGCAGTGCGGTCGTCCATGTCGAACGGCTGATGGCGGCCTGATCGTTGGGTCCGACAACGTAAAGGACGCTGCATTGCCGCGCGGTTGCCGCGGCGGCGCCCTTGCTGGGCCGCATTGGCGCGGATAATCTGCGCCGCTTCGCCCGCGCCCGCCGAAGGATCAGGAGTCGGCCCATGTCCGAGACAAAAAAACGTAAGGATATCAGTACGATGAGCTTCGAAGAGGCGCTCGCCGAACTGCAGGGTCTGGTCAAGGATCTGGAGAAGGGCGAGGGCAAGCTCGACGAGGCCGTCGACACCTACAAGCGCGGCATCGCTCTCAAGGAGCATTGCGAACGCAAACTGCGCGACGCACAGGAGCGGATTGCCAAGATTGTGATCGCGCCCGATGGCGCCGTGACGGCGGAAGTGATCGAACTCGAATAGGTACCACAGAACGTGACCGATCTCGCGACTGCACTTGCGGAAAGTGCCGACGCCATCAACGGCATGCTCGACAGGTTACTGCCACTCGCCTCGGGGCCGGAGCGTCGGCTCGCCGAAGCGATGCGACATGGCGTACTTGGCGGCGGCAAACGGATTCGTCCCTTTCTGGTGATGCAAAGCGCTGCGCTGTGCGGTGCGCCGCGCGAGCAGGGATTGCGCGTTGCGGCCGCCGTCGAATGCCTGCACTGCTACAGTCTCATCCACGACGATCTGCCGGCAATGGACGATGCGGCATTGCGGCGCGGTCAGCCGGCCGTCCATCGGCAATACGGTGAGGCCATGGCCATTCTCGCTGGCGATGCTTTGCAGGCTCTTGCGTTCGAGATTCTGGCCAACCGCGCAACGCACCCCGATGCGCGCGTCCGGCTGGGGCTCGTTGCCCAACTGGCGCACGCCGCCGGCGTCGGCGGCATGGTGACCGGACAGGTGCTGGATATCGCGGCACCGGAACGATCGGCGAGCCTGGCCGACGTGATCCGGCTGCAACGGCTTAAAACGGGTGCGCTGATCGAGTTCGCTTGCCTGGCCGGTGCTGTCCTGACCGATGCGCCGGCGGCGAGCCGCCATGCGCTCGGTGCCTATGCGCAGGATATCGGGCTTGCCTTCCAGATTGCCGACGATCTGCTGGATGTCGAGGGTTCCGAGGCCGAAACCGGCAAATCGGTCGGCCAGGATGCGGCCCAGCGCAAGGCCACGTTCATATCCATCATGGGACCGGCCAAGGCTCGTACCGAGGCGGAAGCGCTTGCCCGGCGTGCGGCCGGGCATCTAGATTTGTTCGGCGACCGGGCCATGCTGCTGAAGGCGCTGGCGGGCTATGTCGTGTCGCGCCAGGCCTGATGCGCCCCCGAACGGCCAGGGCCCCGTTTCCATGAACTGCACCCCGTTGGACTGCGCCCCGATGGACCGCGCCAAGAGCCGCCCCGAAAGCCTGCCCCGAACCAGCGCATGAACGAGACCAGTAAAACACCGTTGCTCGACCGGGTCGGATCGCCGGCCGATTTGCGTGCGCTCGATCCGGGCGAATTGCCGCAACTCGCAGCCGAGCTGCGCGCCGAAACGATCGACTCGGTCTCGGTGACGGGTGGTCATCTCGGTGCCGGACTCGGCGTCGTCGAACTTACCGTGGCCTTGCATTATCTGTTCGATACGCCGCGCGACCGGCTGATCTGGGATGTCGGCCATCAGGCCTATCCGCACAAGATCCTCACCGGCCGCCGCGATCGCATCCGTACGCTGCGGCAGGGCGGTGGCCTGAGCGGCTTCACCAGGCGCGCCGAAAGCGAGTACGACCCGTTCGGTGCCGCGCACAGCTCGACTTCGATCTCGGCGGCACTCGGCATGGCAGTCGCCCGCGACCTGGACAAGCGCGACAATCGCGTGATCGCGGTCATCGGCGACGGTGCGATGAGCGCCGGCATGGCCTATGAGGCTATGAACAATGCAGGCGCCATGCGCAGCCGGCTGATCGTGATCCTCAACGACAACGATATGTCGATCGCGCCGCCGGTCGGTGCGATGAGCGCATATTTGTCGCGGCTGCTCTCGTCGAAGTCGTATCAATCCCTGCGACATATCGGCAAGGAGGTCGCAAAGAAGCTGTGGCCGAGCATGGAACAATTCGCGCGCCGTGCTGAAGAATATGCGCGCGGCCTTGTTACCGGTGGCACGTTGTTCGAGGAGATGGGTTTCTATTATGTCGGGCCGATTGACGGGCACAATTTCGAGCACCTGCTTCCGGTCCTGCGCAATGTGCGCGACGCCGATCTCGATGGGCCGATCCTCGTCCATATCGTGACCCACAAGGGGCACGGCTATTCGCCGGCGGAATCGTCGCCCGACAAGTTCCACGGCGTCAGCAGGTTCGATGTCGTGACGGGAACGCAGGCGAAGGGAAAGCCCGGTGCTCCGAGCTATACAAGTGTGTTCGCCGACAGTCTGATCGCCGAAGCGGAACGCGATCCGAAAATCATCGCAATCACGGCTGCGATGCCATCGGGCACGGGTATCGACAAATTCATCCAGCGCTTTCCGGATCGCGGCTTCGACGTCGGCATTGCCGAACAGCATGGCGTGACGTTCGCTGCCGGGCTCGCTGCCGAAGGCTATAAACCATTCGCCGCGATCTATTCGACATTCCTGCAGCGCGCCTATGACCAGGTCGTGCACGATGTGGCAATCCAGCGCCTTCCAGTCCGTTTCGTGCTCGATCGCGCCGGGCTGGTCGGCGCCGACGGGCCGACCCACGCTGGCGCCTACGACATCGCCTATCTCGGTTGCCTGCCGGGTTTTGTGCTGATGGCGGCTGCCGACGAAGCCGAGCTCGTGCACATGGTCGCAACGCAGGCCGCGATCGACGACGGGCCTTCGGCGCTGCGCTTTCCCCGCGGCGAGGGGACCGGCATTGCCCTGCCGGCGCTCGGCGAGCCGTTGCCGATCGGCAAGGGTCGCGTGCTGCGCGAAGGAACGACGGTCGCGCTGCTCAGCTACGGTGCGCGGCTTGGCGAATGTCTGAAGGCGGCGGACGAACTCGGCGCGCGTGGAATCGCCGCGACGGTGGCCGATGCCAGATTTGCCAAACCGCTCGATACCGATCTGGTCGAACGTCTCGCGCGGGAGCACGAGGTTCTGATCACGATCGAAGAAGGCGCAATCGGCGGGTTTGCGGCGCAGGTGCTGCAGCGTCTGGCGACCACGGGTCTGATCGAAAAGGGTATCAAGGTGCGACCGATGACGCTCCCGGACCGCTTCATCGAGCAGGACAAACCCGAACTGCAGTATGATGAGGCGGCGCTCAATGCCCGCCACATCGTCGCAACGGCACTCGCAGCACTCCATCGTGCCGAACGGGAGCCGGCGCGCGCCTGACGCGGCCTGTACATGCCATGACCATGGGGACCGCACCGGCGGAAACGCTGCATGTTCGTAAACCCACCGATGCGCGCGAAGAAGGCATCGACCTCGTTAAATTGACGGGTCCGCTTGCCGCCGGTGCCTTTGCAGAGATGGCGATCGGGTTTACCGACACGATGATGGTGGGCCGCCTCGGCAGCGTCGCCCTGGCCGGTGTCGGGATTACCGTCAATTTCTTTTTTGCACTGCTGCTTGTCGGAATGGGCGCGGTTTCGATCGTATCGGTCATCGCCGCCGAGGCACATGCCAGGAATCAGGTGGCCGGGGTTTCGTCGGCGCTGAGAAACGGGATCTGGTTTGCGGTCCTGCTCGGCATTCCGCTGACAGCCGGGCTCTGGTTCGTGCCGGATGTGCTTGTCCTGCTGGGTCAGCCGGTCGACGCCATCGAGGTGTCGCGAGAATACACACTGACGCTGTCCTGGTGCCTGCTGCCGTATCTCCTGTTCACGGTTGCACGTTGTTTTGTGTCCGCGCTTTCGAGAGTGCGTTCTGTCATGATCATTGCCATCGCCGCTGTGCCGCTCAACGCCCTGATCAACTATGGACTGATTTTCGGCAATTTTGGCCTGCCGCGCCTCGAGGTGTTTGGCGCCGGGCTCGGCACGACGATCACCAATACGATCATGTTGCTGGCAATCGCCGCGGAGATCCTGCGAGACCGCGCTTTCCGGCCGTATCGGCCTTTCCGCAATCTGCTGGGAATCGAGATCGCGCTGCTGCTGCGGATGATGCGCCTCGGCGTTCCCGTTGGCGCTCTCTCTGGGGTCGAGGCCTTCTTCTTTGCGGCAATCTCCGTGATGATGGGCTGGATCGGCACGATCGCACTTGCAGCCAACCAGATCGCCGGCGCCGTCGCCTCGATGGTTTTCATGATTCCCTGGGCCATGAGTCAGGCCGTATCGGTGCGCGTTTCGTATGGTGTCGGCTGGCGCGATCCCGTTGTCGCACGGCGTGCCGGTTTCGTCGCTATTGGCATCGGCATGGCCTATATGGCGACGATGGCCGTCGTCATGTGGTTGTTTCCGGAAACGTTCATATCGCTCTTCATGCGATCCGACGATCCGCAACGCGAGGTCGTCGAGACGCTCGGCGTCAGCCTGATCCTGATCGCCGCGGTCTTTCAGATCGTCGACGGTACGCAGATCATCGCCTTGGGCGCGCTTCGTGGCCTGCAGGACACGAAAGTGCCGTTTCTGATTGGAACGGTCGGCTACTGGCTGACCGGGCTCGGGAGCGGCTATCTCTTTGCCTTCGTGTTCGATTGGGGCGCGACAGGCCTGTGGTGGGGCGTCGCGATGGGGCTTGCGGCGGCAGCCGTTCTGCTTACCTGGCGCTTCCATACGCGCTCGCGGCGGCCGATTCCGGCATCGTCATGAGCCGGGGCGCCAAGCGGGTCCGGGCCGATCAGTTGCTGGTCGAGCGCGGCCTCGCCCCGAGCCGCAGCCGCGCCGCTGCGCTCATCATGGCGGGCGCCATCTTTGCCGGTGAACAGCGCATCGACAAAGCCGGTCAGCTTGTCGATCCGGATGGTCCGCTGGAACTGCGCGGCGCCGATCACCCCTGGGTGTCGCGCGGCGGGCTCAAGCTCGAGCGTGCGCTCGAGACGTTCGCGATCGATCCGGCGGGTGCGATCTGTCTCGATATCGGTGCCTCGACCGGCGGATTTACGGATGTGCTGCTCGCGCGCGGTGCGGCGCGAATCTATGCCGTCGATGTCGGGCACGGACAGCTTGCCTGGAAGCTGCGCCAGGACGCACGGGTCGTGGTGCTCGAACGGATCAACGCCCGTCATCTGACGACCGCACAGATTTCAGAGCCGATCGGGATCATCGTGTGCGATGCGAGCTTCATCGGGCTCGAAACCGTGTTGCCGACACCGATGTCGTTTGCGGCGCCGGGCTGCCGGCTGATCGCGCTGATAAAGCCGCAATTCGAGGTCGGCCCCGATCAGGTCGGCAAAGGCGGCATCGTGCGCGACCCGGCCTTGCACGAGGCTGTGTGCGAGCGAATTCGGGCATGGATTGCGGGACAGCCCGGCTGGCAGGCGACGGGTATCGTCGACAGCCCGATTACCGGGGCGGATGGCAATCGGGAGTTTCTGCTCGCGGCATCGAAGGGTTGAATGCCGGCTTCGACTAGCGCACCGAATCTGAAAGCGCCGGATCCGCAAGCAATGCCGGGCCATCGGCGATCTGCTGGCGGATCGCAAGCCAGCGCGAAAACTCTGCGAGCAACGTCGTGGCAGCGCGCAGATCGGCCCACAGGCTTGCCGATTCCTCGAATGTATTGTCGATGCCGAGGCCGCCGCCGCGCACGATGATCAGTTCGTAGGGTGTATCCGCCGAGTGGCCGGCTGCTTCGAGCGCGACCTCGATCGCGCGATGCAGCCCGCCCAGCTCGTCGATCAGGCCATGCTCCAGTGCATCGGCGCCGCTCCAGATCTGGCCTTGCGCGACGGCGCGCACTTTGTCGCGATCGAGCCCCCGTCCGTCGGCCACGCGCTGCATGAAATCGGCGTAGATCCGGTCCAGCGTTGCCTCGAGCTGCTGCCATTGTCGGTCGGTGAACGGTCGATTCGGGCTGCGGAAGCCGGCATTGACGCCGAAACCGATGGCATCCCAATCGACCCCGATATCGGCCCACAGATTGTCCAGCACGAACTTGCCCGAGACAACGCCGATCGAACCGGTCACCGTGGCGCGATCGGCCACGATGGCGCTGGCCGGCGCAGCGATGAAGTAACCGCCGGATGCTGCGACGTTGCCCATCGACACCACGATGGGAATTCCCCCGGCGCGCGTACGCTCGACTTCGCGCCAGATCGTATCCGATGCCACATAGGATCCGCCGGGGCTGTCGATCCGCAGGACAATGGCCGCCACGTCCGCCACCTCGCGCGCCGCACGGATTGCGGCAACGATCTTATCGGCGTCCATGGCGTTCGATCCGCCGAAGCCCCGGTCGCCGGCGCCGAGCTGGATCGGGCCGGTGCCGTAGACGAGCGCAACCGGCTGCGCATTGTCCGGTGTGTCGACATGCCAGGCATAATCGGCGAGATCGTAGAACCGTGCGCCTTCGCCGGCGCGATCGCGAATTTCGGTTTCGATCTCATCCCGATAGGCGAGCCCGTCGATCAGGCCGGCATCGAGCGCCGCCATGGCACCGTGCGGCGCGCGATCGATCAGATCCTGTACGCTGGCGCTATCCATCGCGCGGCCGTCGGCGATGTCGCCGGTAATCTGGTCCATCCAGGAGCGCACGAGCTGCTCAAGATTGCGGCGATGTGCCGGCGACATGGAATCGCGGGTAAACATTTCCACGGCCGACTTATAGTCTTCCCGCGCGGCGAATTCCGGCAGGATGCCAAGATCGGTCAACAATTCGCGCATGAACGGTTGCTCGACCCAGATACCGGTGATGTCGATTTCGCCGGAAGGCTGCAGCCAGATCTCGTCGAACGCGCTGGCGGCGTAGTAGTCGAGGGTACCATTGCCGTTCTCGCCGAACGTTTCCGCAAATGCCACGGTGCGCTTGCCGGTGGCACGGAACGCTCCGATCGCGTCGCGCAATTCCTGAATCTGGGCAATCCCGAGTCCGCTGCCGTTGACGCGGACGACAAGCGCCGACACGCGTCGATCGCCGGCGGCCGTATGGATCGTCTCGACAATTTCGCGCAGCGAAAGTCTCCGGTCGAAATCGCCGATCAGCGGAATGTAATAAGGCTCGACCTCCACGATACCGGCTCGAAGGTCAAGGCGAAGGACCGTCCGATCGGGCACCGGTTCCATCGGCCCCACGAAACTGCGCCACGCCAGAGCTGTCCCGACAACAGCGATCACAAGCAGCGCGCCGACCGAAGCGAGCAGCCCGACGATGCCGTATCCGATCCACCGCAGCAGGCGCATAATTTCTTTCGGATGTGCGGTCGCCGCCCCTTCGGCGCCGGTGGGGCGACCGGGCTTCCAGGGTCAGCGGCCCGCGGGCAACTCGCCGCTCTGCCCGCGATGGCGCAGGAGATGATCGGCCAGAACCAGGGCCATCATGGCCTCGCCGACCGGTACCGCGCGAATCCCGACACAGGGATCGTGCCGTCCCTTTGTTTCGATTTCGGTATCGTCGCCTGCGGCAGTAACCGTCCGGCGCGATGTCAGAATCGAACTGGTTGGCTTGACGGCGAAGCGAACCACAATCTCCTGGCCGGACGAGATACCGCCCAGAACGCCCCCGGCCCGATTTGAGAGGAAATGAACGGTGCCATTCTCCATGCGCATCTCGTCCGCGTTTTCTTCGCCGGTCAGCCGTGCCGACGCGAATCCGGCGCCGATCTCGACGCCTTTGACGGCATTGATGCTCATCATCGCAGCGGCGAGCTCGGCGTCGAGCTTGCCGTAAATCGGCGCGCCAAGCCCGGCCGGAATGCCCGCAGCGACGATCTCGATGACGGCGCCCAGCGAATTACCGGCCTTGCGCGCGCCATCGAGATATTCCTCCCACACAGGGAGGATTGCCGCATCGGGAGACCAGAACGGATTCTGGTCGACAGCGGCCCAATCCCAGTTGCTGCGCTCGATCGGCTTTTCGCCGATGGCGATGAGCGCACCGCGAATGGAAACCTCGTGGCCAAGCACATGCGCGAGGACTTTTCGCGCGATGCCACCGGCAGCAACACGCGACGCGGTTTCGCGGGCCGACGAACGGCCACCACCGCGATAGTCGCGCCGCCCGTATTTGGCCCAGTATGTGTAGTCCGCATGGCCCGGCCGGAACTTGTCGGCGATGTCGCTGTAATCCTTTGACCGAACGTCCTCATTGCGGATCAGCAGGCTGATCGGCGTGCCCGTGCTGTGACCCTCGAATACGCCCGACAGAATCTCCACCTTGTCCGATTCCCGCCGCTGCGTGGTAAAACGCGACTGCCCCGGCCGGCGCCGGTCCAGCCAATGCTGGATGTCGCCTTCCTCAAGCGCGATACCGGGCGGGGTTCCATCGACCACACAGCCAATCGCCGGCCCGTGGCTTTCGCCCCAGGTCGTGAAACGAAACAGATGTCCGAAGCTGTTGTGCGACATCTCAGGTTTTGACGTCGAAGTTCTTCAACATCTCGGAGACCGGGCCTGCTGCGTCGGTTCGCAGCATGCCGACAACATGGTAACCGCTGTCGACATGATGCACCTCGCCGGTAACGCCGGACGAGAGGTCGCTCACCAGATAGAGGCCGGCGCCGCCGACCTGGTCGATTGTGACGTTGCGTTTCAGCGGCGAGTTCAGCTCGTTCCATTTCAGGATGTAACGGAAATCGCCGATGCCCGAAGCAGCCAGCGTCTTGATCGGTCCGGCCGAGATTGCATTGACCCGGATATTGCGGCCGCCCAGGTCTGCCGCGAGATAACGCACGCTGGCCTCGAGCGCAGCCTTCGCAACACCCATCACGTTGTAATGCGGCATCACGCGCTCGGCGCCGTAATAGGTGAGCGTCACCAGGCTGCCGCCGCTCTTCATGAGGCGTGTCGCACGTTGGGCAACAGCCGTAAACGAATAGCAGGAGATGTCGAGCGTGTGGAGAAAGTTGCCGCGCGTCGTGTCGAGATACTCGCCCTTGAGTTCTTCCTTGTCGGAGAAGGCAATCGCATGCACGAGAAAATCGAGACCGCCCCAGGCGCGATCGATCTCGCCGAAGGCGCGGTCGATGGCGGCATCGTCGGTCACATCGCAATCGACGCACAATTTGGATCCGACCGTTTCGGCGAGCGGTCTGACCCGCTTGCCGAGTGCATCGCCCTGATAGGTGAAAGCAAGTTCCGCACCGTGATCGGCCAGCGTGCGGGCAATGCCCCAGCCGATCGACCGGTCGTTCGCGACACCCATGATCAGGCCGCGTTTCCCGGCCATAAGTCCTTGTGATTTATTCATTTTCCGGAACCCTCGTGCGGAATGAGGGCATCCTACACCAAAGGGTCGATTGGGCAAAGAAACCGCAGATTTCGGCGCGTCTTGGCCGCCACGGGATGCCAGACGGGCCGCTAGCCGGTTGCGGCGGCCGCGGCACCCGGGCGGGGCACGAGCCGGATCACCAGATCGCCCCGTCGATGACGGAACGGGTCGATGATTCCGGCGCCGTCGAGCCGGATTTCTGCGTTGGGTTCCCGTCCGGGCGGAATATTGAGCGGGCGTTCACCATCGAGCGTCGGGATTGTGACGCGCAGACCGGTGCTGAATTGCTCGGCGGTCATCGGAATCTCGACGAGGATGTCATATCCCTCGCGGCGCATGCCGGGATGTTCCGCCACGCGCAGATCGAGATACGCATCGCCGGGCGGCGCGCCGCCGAAACCTGGTCGGCCACGACCGTCCAGCTTGACGATATCGCGATCGACCGTGCCCGGCGGAATATTGAACTCGATCCGCGTGCCGTCGGTAAATCGGAGCATCTTGCGCCCGCCGCGCGCGGCCTCGGCGAATCCGATGCGAACCAGATGCGTCACATCGGCGCCGCGCATCCGCGCCGGCGCGTGGGCCGGCCGCGTTCGGCCGATCTGCGAGAACCAGTCCTCGACGTCGCCTTCCGGCTCGGGGTCGGGCGTTGCGGTTTCAAACCAGTCGGGATCTTCGCGGAAGAACTCGCGATCGAAAGGCTGGGCGGGTTCGGGCGGCACCCACGGCTCGTTCCTTTCCGCTTCGCCGCGATCGTAACGCAACCGCCGCTCGGGGTCGGAGACGAGCGAATAGGCGGCCGACACCTCCTTGAAGCGCTGCTCGATCGAGCTGTCGCCGGGATGCAGGTCGGGATGATACTGCTTGGCCAATCGGTGGAAGGCGCGGCGCAGGGTTGCCTGATCGCTGTCCGAGCGAACGCCAAGAATGCGGTATGGATCGCGCATCGCTGCCGGTCTGGTGCCCTTCCGTTCGTGCGTCGCTGCTGTTCGGCCGCCGCCCTTGCGCCAACGCCGATGGTCCCGACGGTCTTGGCCCAGACCCGTTCGGTCATTGCGGAACGAGCCTGTGAGCCCCGCTGGCAGGGGCGATCCCGTGCCATCCTGCCGTAGCCCTTGGCAGGGCGCAAATCGCGCTATAATCCGGCGAATTCTTCGAAACGGCGACGATCAGGAGCAAGGATGGCGACGGCCCCCCTCAACGAGCCGTTTGAACGGTTTCAGGCCTGGTTCGACGCCGCGGCAAAGACCGAGCCGGCCGACCCGAACGCGATGGCACTCGCGAGCGTCGCTGCCGATGGACGGCCGTCGGTCCGCATGGTCCTGCTCAAGGACGCAACGCCAGCCGGCTTCACGTTCTATACCAATCTCGGCAGCCGAAAGGCCGGCGAGCTGCTCGCGAACCCGGTGGCGGCGCTGTGCTTTCACTGGAAATCGCAGAAGCGACAGGTCCGCGTCGAGGGCCGGATCGAACGCGTGAGCGATGCGACGGCGGATGGCTATTTCGCCACGCGCCATCGCACCAGCCAGATCGGCGCCTGGGCTTCGAAGCAGTCGCAGCCGCTCGAGGGCCGGTTTGCCCTCGAGCGACGCGTGGCTGAGTTCACGGCCAAGTTCGGCCTCGGCAACATCCCCCGCCCTGAATTCTGGTCCGGTTTCCTGCTGGTGCCGGACTGCATCGAATTCTGGGAAGACCGGACCTTCCGCCTGCATGACCGGCTGGTGTTTCGGCGCGACGGCGAGGGCTGGTCCACCGGCCATCTCTATCCATGACAGAATCGAACCCGGCGCCCACGCATGACACCGTGTCGGCGGCCAAGTCCGATGGCGAGGCGATCGCCGGACGACTGATGCGGCGTGCGACCTACGCCTCGCTTGCGACGGCACTCACATTGGTTGCGATCAAGACGATCGCGTCGCTTCTCACGGAATCGGTCAGCATTCTCTCCACGCTGCTGGATTCGCTGCTGGACACGGTCGCTTCGCTGATAACGCTCTTCGCCGTGCGTCATGCCCTGGTCCCGGCCGATCGCGAACACCGGTTCGGCCATGGCAAGGTCGAGGCGCTGGCGGCTCTCGCTCAATCCGCCTTCATTACAGGATCGGCCGTATTCCTGCTCTTTGAGGTTATCCGCCGATTCAGCGATCCGCAGCCGATATCCCACTCCGTGCTCGGCATCGCGGTCATGCTGTTCTCCATTGCCGCCACGATCGGGTTGGTCCTGTATCAACGGCACGTCGTGCGCAAAACCCGATCGCTCGCCATCCATTCGGATTCGGCGCATTATCTGGGCGATCTGATGGTCAACGCCGCCGTGATCGTGGCAATTCTGCTGACCGCACAATTGGGCTGGCTCTATGCCGATCCGATCATCGCAACCGGTGTTGCCGCGTATATTCTCTGGATGGCCTGGGGCGTCGCGCGGGGTGCGCTCGATATGTTGATGGATCGGGAACTGCCGGACGCGGATCGGGAGGCAATCAAGGCCCTGGCGCTCAGCGACAAACGCGTTCTGGCTGTTCACGATCTGCGAACGCGCAGTGCGGGGCGGCAGCATTTTATCCAGCTTCATCTGGAAATGGACGGTCGCCTGAACCTGCATCAGGCCCATGAAATTGCGGATGCAGCCGAGTTGCGTATTTCGGAGGCTTTCCCCGGCTCGGAAGTCATCGCCCATCAGGACCCGGCCGGAGTGGTGGAGGAACGTCCGACCTTCTCGTGACCCGCATTGAAACAGGAACCGACCCGACGCATCTGAAGATCGGGCGAAAGAGAAAAACAGGAGAGGTATCATGGCAATGAACGTCATACTCGCAGTTGCAGACGGGAGTGCTTGTACCGAGACGACGCTTTCGACGGCCGTCATGGCTGCGAAAAAGGTCGGTGCGCAACTCAACGTCCTTCATGTGAGGCCGGATCCGGCATCGATGGTTCCGGTTGTGGGCGAGGCGATGTCGGGAGCGCTGGTCGAGCAGATGATCGATTCCCTGGCACAGAGCGCCGACAAGCGTGCCGAGATCGCCCGTACCGGTTTTCAGCGCTGTTGCGAGGGCAAGGGGCTCAATGTCAGTTTCGAGATCGTGACCGGCGCCGCGCCCGATGTCGTCGGAATCCGCGGCCGCCTGGCCGATCTGATTGCGGTATGCCGCCCCGGCGGCGACGACGTTCCGACGCAGACGGCGGTGCTCGACGCAGCCCTGTTCGATACCGCACGGCCTGTGTTGATCGCGCCGTCGGCACCGCCGTCGACACTCTGCGAGCATGTGGTCATCGCCTGGAACGGTTCGATCGAATCGACGCGCGCCGTTGCCGGCGGTATGGCGCTGCTACGGCTGGCGCGACGCGTGACGATTCTCGTGGTCGGCGAAGACGATCGACGCCTGCCGGCCGATTCGTTGAGGGCCTATCTCGACAAGCATGGCATCAGCGCCGACACCGACCGGATCGGCCACGAGGGCGGCCCGACGGGAAAACTGCTGGTCGAACGCGCGGTCGCGCTTGGCGGCGATCTGTTGGCGATGGGCGCCTACGGTCACAGCCGTGTGCGCGAGCTCATTCTTGGCGGCGCCACCCATCACGTGATCGCCAATGGCGGCATTGCGATTCTGATGGATCACTGAGCCGACATGAAACGCGGTGTTGCACGGATGTGTTTTCAGGGAAGAGCCGGGGACGGAAAATGAGCGAGGTAAAGCGGTGCCTGGTCCTCACCGGCGCGAGCCGCGGTATCGGCCATGCCACGGTCAAGCGCTTCAGCGACGAGGGCTGGCGCATCGTCACCTGCTCCCGGGAGGACGTGCCCGAGGCCTGCAAGCGCGATCCCAACTGGACGCATCATATTCCGGCCGACCTTGCCGATCCGGCCAGCGTTCGCGCGTTTGTGGAACGAACGATCGAAATACTCGACGGTTCGTCGGTCGACGCCCTGGTCAACAACGCGGCAATCTCGCCCAAGGCCGACCATGCCGAGCGCCTCGGTTGCCTCAACGGCGAAATCGCCGGCTGGCGCGAGGTGTTCGAGCTGAATTTCTTTGCGCCGCTGGTGCTCGCGCGCGGTCTCGCCGGGCCGCTCGCACAAGGCAAGGGCGCGATCGTCAACATCACCTCGATCGCGGGCCATGCGATCCATCCTTTTGCCGGCTCGGCCTATTCGACTTCGAAGGCGGCGCTCTCCGCGCTTACGCGCGAAATGGCGGTCGAGTTCGCGGAGCTCGGCGTCCGGGTCAATGCGGTAGCGCCCGGCGAAATCGAGACCGGCATGATCGGCCCGGAATATGAAAGCCTGATCCCGCGCATCCCGATGCACCGCATGGGCCAGCCCGAAGAAGTCGCGGCGGCGGTCTACCGACTTTGTACCGACGATTTTCGCTATGTGACCGGTACCGAGATTTTCGTCACCGGCGGCCAGCATCTGTATTGAGCGCTGGGCGGGCCGGAATCCGAGCGGAACTCGGGTGCCGGATAGAACATATCGCAGAATCCGCTCGAATTCGCATTGTGGCCGCAAAACTGCCGGATTCTATCGCTCCTCGAGCGGCAGCCATATCGTCACCCGGGTCCCCGCATTCGGCGTGCTTTCGATGCGCAATTGCCCAGCGGAGGACTGCACCAGTCCATGCACGATTGAAAGGCCGAGACCGACGCCCTGGCCTACGTCGCGCGTCGTAAAGAACGGATCGCGGGCGCGATCGAGCGTATCCTTCTCCATACCGATACCGTCGTCCGTGACCGATATGGCCGCATAGCGAAGCGCGGCAGGATTGCGGATGTCGTGTGGCGGATTCTCATCCAGGGTTACTTGAACCTCGATCCCACCCTTTCCATCGGGCAGGGCCTGAACGGCGTTCTGCAACAGATTGCCAAGTGCGATCGCCAGTTTCTCGGGATCGGCGCGCGTGTGCAGGGCGACATCTGGCACACGCAGGTCGATCTGTACGCCCGATCCAATTGTAGTCCGGAATGCCTCGACGACGCTCGATACGACGTCAACGAGATCGACCGACCGAAAGTCCAGAAAACCACGGCCGGCATAGATCAACAGCGCATGAGCGAGCATCCCGCCACGCTCCGCGGTGCGGATAAGCGATTGGGCCAGCCGCTCTCGCTCGTCTGAGGTTGGAGAAACTTCGGATAGGCGTTCGCCGTGACCGATCACAGCCGCCATCAGATTATTGAACTCGTGACCTATTCCACCTGCCATTTGAACGACGATCTCGCGCTCTTGGCCCCGGATGGCAAGATTCTCTGCCCGGCGCTCGCGTACGAGCGATCGCCGAAGCGACCGCTCCGCATGGAGCCGACGGCGGGTCGTTGCCAGAAGCTGCCGTATGAAGATCAATAAAAGAATGGATGCCATGAGAGAGACGACGCCGACGATCAGACTTCGATGCAGCCAGGGTCCCAGCGCCTCCCAGTAGGGCACAGAATAGGTGACATAAACTTTGAAATCGACCGTCTGCTGGACACTTAGAATCCGCAGGTTTGGCGAGAACTGCAGCCTGCCGACAAACGCACTGGCTTCGATATTCGGTTCGACTCCTGCAATCTGGAGCCTGCGCTCGCTATCCATGGGCGTCAGATCTGTGCCGAGTGTCGGGTGTCGCGCCAGAAAACGGCCGTTCCGATCGACCAGCGAGATGGTGAAATCGCGGTAGCTGGATGCGTCTACAAGTTTTTCCAGCAAACTATCGGCCTCGATGACAGCAGCAACGACATAGCGAACGGTACCGTCTGGGTTGTATACCGCCATGCTCAGATTAAACTGGCGTTGGTTGTCGCGTAAAAAGGGGGCTCCAATCACCGGCGCGGGCGATGTTGCGATGTCCCGATGGGCCGCTACCATGTCGTCAAGCAGCTTCCAGTTCCAATCGGCGCCGCGAGGCGCGCTGCTCAGTACGATGATTCCGTTCGTATCGAAGACGATCAGACTGCTTATGCCGTCGCTGTCGGATGTGAGATCATTTGCTATCCGATTGGCAGCAAGGGACTCGGCCGGATCGCCATTGTTGTCATCCTGCGCGAGAAAGGCAGCAAGAACCGACGCGCCAGTCTGAGCGCGCGCAAGTACCGTTTCGACATAGGACGTCAGCAATGAAGTGGTCGCTACAATCCGCCCGTCGATCAGATCGCGCGTGGCAAAATAGTCGATTGCGCAACCGAGGATAAACAGCCCGAACGGCAATGCCGAAACCGTGATCTGGAAACGCTTGAGCAAGGGATGCGACAGGGGAGTCTGCGTGGCGGCACCGACGGTCTGCTCGGGTGACCGCGCCATCGCCGCTCGCACGCCTGGAACAACTGGCCTATCCATTGTTGTTGTCGGGTGGAATGTCAGCCGGACGGCAGGATCGTCGCGGCACGTTTTGCGAACCAGCGCCGCCGCGCTTCGATCTGTTCGATATCGTGATCGAGCCAGTCCACCAGGGCCGCCGGCATGTCATCGCAGCGACCGCGCAGATCGACAAGCCGGGCCAGCTCGCGCTCGCAGGCCTCCTGCAGCAGTTCGAGTTGCCCCTTCTGTTCCGCCGCCGTCAGAAATCCGAGGAAGCGCAGCTTGAGCGCGATCACCAGCTTGTTGAACTCGCCCAACGGGCCGCGAATATGGGCGCCGAGCAGACGGATCAGCTCGATGCGGCCCTTGTCGGTCAGCGCCAGGATCGGATCGGCCTGGTTCTTGCCGTCGGCGGTCGCAACCACCAGCCCCTCGATTCGCAAAACCTCGAGCGGCGGTCCGAGCAGGTCGAGCGACGGGCCGACGATGCGCCCGATGAACTGGCGGACTTCGGCGGCCAGATCGGCATAGCGCCGCGCGCCCTCGGCCAGGATGCCGAGAGAGGCGAGGCGGGTCGCCTCCGCGGGGATAAGGCTATGGTCCTTGTACATGGTGCGGTCGGGCCGTTGAGGTGGCACAAAGGATAATCCGCCGCCGCCGCAGGCGCCAGACAGGCGGGTACCCCGCCGAGAACGAGTGCCGCTAGTTGCGGATGCCGCGCAGGCGCTCGCTGCGCCGGCGCAACAATTCGACCGTGGTCAGCAGCACGATCGAGATGATGATCAACACCGTGGCCGCCGCCGTGATCGTCGGGCTGATGATTTCGCGGATGCCGCTGAACATCTGCTTCGGCAGCGTGCGCTGCTCCGGGCTGGCGATGAACAGCACGACCACGACCTCGTCCCAGGACGTGACGAACGCGAACAAGGCGCCCGACAGTACGCCCGGCAGGATCAGCGGCAGCGTGACCTTGAAGAAAGTCCGCACCGGGTTGGCACCGAGACCCGCCGCCGCGCGCGTCAGGGTGTGATCGAAGCCCATCAATGTCGCCGTCACGGTGATCACCACAAAGGGCGTCGCCAGCACGGTATGGGCGAGGATGATGCCGGGATAAGAGTTGGCAAGCCCGATCATGGAGTAGAGAAAGAAGATCGCAACGCCCGTGATGACGATCGGGCAGACCATCGGCGAAATCAGAATGCCCATGATCAGGGCGCGGGCCGGAAAGTTGGCGCGGCTGAGACCGAGCGCAGCCAGCGTTCCAAGCACCGTCGCGACCAGGGTCGTGCAGACCGCGATGATGGCGCTGTTCTTGAGCGCCGTCGACCAGCGCTCGTTGAAGAAGAAGTCCTCGTACCAGCGCAACGACAGCCCCGGCATCGGATAGGTGAAGAACATCTCCGAATTGAACGAGAGCGGCATGATCACCAGAATCGGCGCGATCAGATAGACGAACACCGCCGCGCAGATGATGCGCAGCATGTAATGCCAGACCTTCTCTGCCGGCGTTGCGTAGGGGGAAGCGGCCATTTTTCGTTCCTAGCCGAGCTTCATCCGGTCGATGCCGACCAGTTTGTTGTAGAGCACGAATATGATGAAGGTGATGACCAGCAGAATGACGCCGAGCGCGCCGGCCATGCCCCAGTTGAGTTCCTGGTTCGTATAGAAAGCCACGAAATAGCTCACCATCTGGTCCGACGGTCCGCCGACGAGGGCCGGCGTGATGTAGTAACCAAGGCACAGGATGAATGTGAGCAGGCAGCCGGCGGCAATCCCGGGGATCGTCTGCGGGAAGTAGACCCGCCAGAACGCATAGAACGGGCCGGCGCCGAGCGAGCGTGCCGCGCGGACGTGAGACGAGGGAATAGTCTTCATCACGCTATAGATCGGCAGCAACGTGAACGGCAACTGGATATGCGTCATCGCGATGATCGTGCCGAAGCGGTTGTAGATGAGCTGTATTCGCTCGTCGAACAAACCCAGCCAGATCATCGCGTTGTTGATAATCCCTTCGGATTGCAGCAGCACCACCCAGGCCGTGGTTCGCACCAGCAGCGACGTCCAGAACGGCAGCAGCACGAAAATCATCAGGAGGTTGGCATATCGGGTCGGCAGAGTTGCCAGCAAATAGGCGACCGGAAACCCGAGGAACAGCGTGAGCAGCGTCACGATCGTCGAGATGTAGAATGTGCGCAGGTAAACTTTGCCGAAGATCGACTGATTGTCCGGAACCCGCACAATGTCGTTGTTCGCATCGCGCTTGCGGTCGAGCGCGCCGAGAAAATAAAAATCGGTATAGGGCTTGGTCGCCCGCTCGAGAACGGCCCAGGTTGTGATATCGTCCCAGGTACCGGGTTCGAGTTCGATCAGCAGTTCTTTCCACGGACCCTCATCGACATCGTCGAGAGAACGCGCGGTCGACATGATCTTGCTGCGGATGGCCGGGATTTCGTAGTTCAGCCGCTTGGCGATCAGGCCGATCGTCCTTTCCTCGCGGGCCTGCTTAATATCGAGGGCAAGGGCTTCGAAGACAGCTTCGTCGGGCAGATCCTCGCCGTCCCAGTCCTCGATGATCGCAGCCGTTCGCGGCATCGTCTGGACGAGTTCGGGATTGTTGACCGAGTAGAACAGCATGTTGGCGATCGGCGCCACGAACGACAGCATGATAAAAAGGAAGAGGGGCGCCACAAGGCCTATGGCCTTGAACTGGCGCATCCGCTCCGATTGTCGGAGCTTGGTCTTGAGCGGCGTGCCGTCGGCCGCCCGCATCACATTGTCAGTTGCCGCAACGCTGACCATGCCCAACCCGTCTTGCTATCGAAAAACGAATGAAAGTATCGGGAGGGGCAAATCTGCCCCTCCCGCAACAAACGGTGCTTATTGCGCCAGCCAGGCGGCAAAGCGCTTCTCGAGATCCTCGCGATGGTCCGCCCACCAGAACGAGTCGACGTAGAGGACGTTCCCGGAATTCTCGGGAGCCGTCGGCAGGTCCTTCAGGATGTCGGGGTTGATGTACTGGATCGCATCCTGATGTACCGGCCCGTACGAGATGTACTGCGACTGCGTCGCCATGATCTCCGGGTCGCTCGCATAGGCCAGGAACTGGTACGCCGTTTCGAGACGCGGCGTGCCCTTCGGGATGGCGAAGTAATCGAAGTCGAAGCCCTGCGCATCCCAGACCATGACGAAGTTCTTGCCTTCGTTCTTGGCCGCATCGAAAAAGCGGCCGTTCCAGCCCGTGGCCATCACGACTTCGCCGTCGGAGAGGAGCTGCGGCGGCTGTGCGCCGGCTTCCCACCACACGACCTGATCCTTGATGGTGTCGAGCTTGGCGAAAGCGCGCGCGATGCCTTCTTCGGTCTCGAGCGTGCTGTAGACGTCTTCCATGGCTACGCCGTCGGCCAGAAGCGCCCATTCCATGTTCACGAAAGCCGACTTCTGCAGGGCGCGTTTGCCCGGCCAGGTCTCGAGGTCATAAAGGTCCGCAATCGTCGTCGGCTGATTCTCCGTGATCACGTCGCCGTCAAAGGCATAGACCGTCGAATAGACGATCGTGCCAACGGCGCATTCGAGCGCACCGTTCGGGACGAACCGCTCCGGATCCTGACCGATCTTCGAGTAATCGAGCTCCTCGAAGATGCCATCGTCGCAACCCGAGACGGCGGTGTTGAAATCGACGTCGACCACGTCCCACGTGACGTCGTTGGCTTCGACCATCGCTTTGATCTTCGCGACTTCACCGCTGTACTCTTCCTCGATCACGTTGATGCCGGTTTCCTTGGCGAATGGCTTCACATAGGCCTCGCGCTGGGCGGCCTGATAGGCGCCGCCCCAGGAAACGAACACCATGTCTT
>JBBDWX010000192.1:0-20403 GCA_040902665.1 Dongiaceae bacterium | reverse complement strand
CGTATTATTCTATTTCGGATCGCCGGCCGGGGCGCATGCCGGTCGCGCCTCGATCATCGCCTTCTTCGTCGCGACCGATCTGATGGGGCTCGGTTATATGGCGCCGGCCGGTCTCATCACCGGGGACAGCGTGCGGCTCGCGCTCTGGTTCGTGATCCCGCTGCTGATCGGCGTGACGATCGGCGCGCGCGGCTTCATCCATATGGACGAGGCAAGGTTCCGGCTCTGGGTGTTGCGCATCCTGATCGGGCTCGGCGCGCTCACCCTCGGGCAGGGGCTGTGGGAGCTGGCGCAGGCCTGATCCTCGTCGCAGGGACAGAAGCAAACGGGCGGGCTGCGTTTTGCGCAACCCGCCCGCTGCCTTCGTAACAGTAACGTGTCGTTCTTAGCCTTCGACGACCGTGCCGCCGGCTTCGGTGCAGGCGTCGGCGCTCTCGGCCGACGTCCAGCCCTGGCCCTTGCAGGCATTCTGGCCCTTGCACGAGCTCGACGCGGTCGCGCACTCGCTGTGGCCCTTGCAGCTGTTGATGCCGGCGCATTTCACGCCTTCGGCGGCCGCGGGCGTCGGGGCGAGGGTCATGGTTCCGGCCGCGAACATGGCGGCGGCTGCTGCGGCGAGAACGAAGCCGGTCGTTTTGCGAATGGCAGTCATGGTGAAGCTCCCTTGGACAAAGTTATTGCAGTAATTCCAAGGTTCGCCCCACTTGGTACGAAGGTTACGCCCCGGCAAAGGTTACGGATGCAATAATACGGGCGCAAAGATAACGGGGAAAAATGACGGGCCGGGCTAGGCCGCGCGGCCGGTCGTTTGCCGCTCTGCATCCATGCCCCGGACGAAGAATTTCGGCGCGGCCAGGCGCGCGAGCCCGAGTATCAGGGCAGCCATCGCCAAATTCGACATCAGCACCAGCGCCGTCGCGTCGAGATCCCGGTTCAGCACCAGAAGCGCGGCACCGGTGAGGGCGGCGACCGCCAGCGCGCCGGTCACGGCGACCGAGAGCGGTCGCAGCGGCGCTGCATAACGGAGCATGACGAGCAGGGCGATCTGCAGCGGCAGGCCGGTCGTCACCAAGGTCATGAAACATTTGGCGGTGGCACCGGGCATGGTGCCGCCATCCGGGGTCGCGGCGACCCAGTCGGTCAGGCACTGGTGCCCGAGCGTCGTCATCCAGAGCAGCAGCGTCGGTACCGGCAGCAGCAGCCAGAGACGCGAGCGATCCGGCAGGCTGACCAGGAAGGCGGCGATCGCGGCAAGGATGCCGGTTGCCAGCGCCGCACCGATGGCGACGAGATAGCCCGGCTGCGCGATCTTGTCGGCGAGATCGGGCCGCACGCCGTGCACGAGGGCGATGACGCCGACGACGATCGCTGCCAGCGCGAGCCACATCGCACAGCGCAGCACCGGCCGGCGCAACGGCCGCACCGGGGGCAGATCCCTGACCAGGGAATCGATCAGCTGTGGCGTCGTGATCACTGTTCCTCGCTCCGGGTCGGCAAGAGTTTTCGCAATGTCCTGATGCCGCGATGCACCGAGACTTTCAGGGCGGCGACCGACATGCCGCTCGCAGCGGCGGCCTCTTTCAGCGACATTTCCTGCAGTTTCAGCAGGGTTATGGCCTCGCGCTGGCGCGGCGGCAGGCCCGCGACGGCCGCCTCCAGCGCGCGACGCTCCATAACGTCTGCGTACAGGTTCGCTTCGGGTGCCGAAAAGGTTTCGTCCTGACCGTCGAGCGCCGTCTCGCGCGCGCGGTTGCGGCCCTGGCGGCGCAACCGGTCGATCAGCCGGCGGTTGGCGATTGCAACCAGCCACGGGCCGAACGGTCGCGCCGGATCGTAGGTATGCCGGATCGTGTGCAGGGTCAGCATGATGTCCTGGACCCCATCCTCGACATCGCTCGGATTGCGGTGAACCCGTGCGGCGATCGCGCGCAGATAGGGCAGGATTGCCTCGAGCAGGCAGCGATAGGCGCTCTCGTCGCCGGTCTGCGCCTGCGCCATCAGGACCGACCAGTCGAACTCGTAGCGATCCCGACGGTTTGCCGCATCGCGCTCGGGCATATCCTGCCCGGCCCTTTCGCGCGGAGCCGTTCCGGCGCCCGGAACGGCGTCGGTCTGGAACACGGTGGCGAGCGGCGCAACCCGGCCGCGCGGGTCGGAGGACATAAGGCAGGCTCTCGGTTCGGGCCCTCGGTTCGGGCACTCGATTCAGGTATTGGGCAGGCCCAAAAAATACTCAGGCGCACGCGCCCGGAGTCTAGGGTGCATCCGGCCCCGCGCAACCGATTTCGCGCAACCGATTTCGCGCAACCGATTTCGGGCAACCGATTGGGGTAACCGCTTAGGGGGTAACCTTCCCATCGGTCGTGGCGAACCTCTGGATATCGGCAGGTATCCCGGGCCATTCCGGGTCACGGATCTCTGCCCTATCGCCACAACGAAAGGGTCTACGCATGAACTCGAAATCGCTCATCGCCTCGGCGCTCGCCGCCGCTCTTGCCTTGCCGATTGCCGTCGCCGCAACCGCGGCGCTGGCCGAGGGCGAGAACGAGAAATGCTACGGCGTCGTCGCCGCGGGCAAGAACGATTGCCAGACCGCAACCTCGTCCTGCGCCGGCACCGCGACACAGGATCGCCAGGAAGATGCGTGGATCTACCTTCCGGCCGGCACCTGCGAAAAGATCGCCGGCGGCATGGTGAAGGAGTCGTAAGAACGCGAGCCTGGCGAGGGGCCGCAACAACGCAACAACGCAACAACTTGCACCGCCCGCGGACTCAACGAACGTCGCCGCGAATATCGACCGACGAAGTACGGACCGATGAAGAACGGGGGGCAGCGCCGATGACGATCGACGAGAGACGGCTTGCGACGGCGATGGGGTCGGTCGGTCCGGCGCAGCGCGCGATTGCATGGGCGGAACGTATTCCGCTCTCTGTGCCGCTGCTGCTGGCGCGCATCGGGGTCGGCGCGGTCTTCTTTCGATCCGGGCTGACCAAACTCGACAGCTGGCCGACGACGCTCATGCTGTTCCAGGAGGAGTATCGCGTCCCGTTGCTGCCGACCGCGTTCGCCGCACAGGCGGCGACCCTGTTCGAGCTTGCCTGTCCGGTTCTTCTGGTGCTCGGGTTTGCGACGCGTCTTGCGGCCCTGCCTTTGCTGGCGATGACGATCGTGATCCAGCTTTTCGTCTATCCGACGAGCTGGGTCGACCACACGATGTGGGCGGCGCTGCTGATCCTGCTCGTTGCACGGGGTCCCGGCGCAATCTCGATCGACGCGGCGATCCGATTTTTCTTTTTAAGGTGCACCTGAAGGGCGCGGGACGCAAAAATCAGGTCGAGGGAAGCTCGCGCGTGCAGGAAAGTCCGGCGCCGAACTTTACCGGCAGGGCGGCAAATCCGCTATAACGCGACCGGTTGGGGCCATTGCGAAGCGGCATGTTGCTGTCCGGCAGAAGTAGCGCAGCAAACCGGATCAGGCCCAGCAGGAGCGAATGAACTACCATCGAAAGTATGGCCGCAGCTTATCCTTCCAGCCGCCGAACCGCTTCTGGGCCCTGCCTTCGACTTTCTGCACCGCACCTTCCGCCTGAAGGGCCCGGTCGCCGGTTGCCTTGCCGGCGGTTTCCTTGACGCTGCCGGTCGCCTGTTTCAGCGATCCCGCGATGCGGTCCTTGTCCATCGTTCGATGTCTCCCTGGGCTCGAGGCGATTGCAATCGCGATCGGTGTGGCAGAAACCACCGTCAGCGGGCGTTCTCGGCAGTTTCGGAAATCGCACGTCCGGCCGAGGCGATATCCTTGCCGGCACCGGCGGTGGTGTTGCAGGCGCTGAGCAGGACGGCACCGCCCGACAGCATCAGAAGGGCGACCAGAACCGTCGCAAGCTTGTTGCGCATGAGAACATCTCCATTATGTGCATGAGAGCGGCGATGCAGGAATGCGGGCATCGGCTCCAGTCAGGAGACATGGGCATGACTTGCACCGATTACAACGATGTCGGTGAAAAGTGGCACCGCTTTTGCCGTCGGAACGTGGAACGGGCGCTGTTCTCCGCCGAGGATCAGGCCAATGGCTGCGTTCTGCGGTCGAATGCGCGCGCCTCTAGGGCCGATCGCTCCAGGACGCGATCTCGGGGCATTCCGCCGCCATCTGCTCGATATGCCGCTGCACGGCGAAAATCGAATCGTTGGTGCAGGCAATGGCAACCGTCTGGCCGCTGTCGGTTACGACATGCAGTTCCACATAGCGACCGTCCAGGTCGGCGATGAGTTGCATGGCAACGGCACGGATTCGAATCCGACGGGCCGGCATTGGCATCTTTAAGAGGGTCTGATCGTTCATGGGCATCCCCGTTCGCAGCTGTCGGCTTTCCAGTCGTGCGACCGGTGCGACCGTCTTTGGTTCAATGTCTGACCGCTATCGATGACTGAGCGGCCTGGTTGAGTTCGATGTTGACGCTGATCAACGTGTCGCCATGCCACTCGCTCAGCGACACGAGTCGATCGGCGAGATCCTCGAGCGTGGCGGCCACCGGCAATTCAAAGAAGGCGGTGCCGGTCTCGAACACGGCGACCACGCGGTTGGCAGAAGGGCGTTCGGCATGAATGCGGTTCATTTTTCTTCTCCCTGTTTCCCGTTTCAACCTATGGCGAGGCTGGCGGTTCCGGGGCATCGCTGTGGCGGGCGTCGCGCCCCGGTTAGGACTCCAGTCTCGATGAAGGGCGGCCATGCGGGAGTCCCGGATTGAACATTTTCGGCCACCAAAACGGCCGGATAGGACCGTTTTCTGAAAAAATTACATGAGCCGGAGCGGGGGCCGTGCCGGCCGGGGCGGGGAGGAGGCAGCGGTCTGCCGAACGCCGCATGCCGGTGGATGCGACTGTATCCCTTTGAACATCGCCACACGCCACGCGCAGGTACAAAGACGAAAGGCTGCCCTCTTTCCCCTTTCAGCGCCTTAAACAGTGCAAAGGAAAATACGATGAAAAAATTCTCAAGATCGTGGCGCCAGATGGCGGCGGTCTCCGGAGTCGCATTGTTCGTCGCCTTCTCGGCGAATGCACAGACCTATGTGCCGACCGCGACATCCGGCAACTACAACACGTCGTTCACGGTGACGCCGACCAGCAGCGGAAACCTGCTCTCGACCAACAGTGGCATGACGCTCTACACCTACGACGTCGACGGACGCAACCGGTCCGCCTGCTACGACGACTGCGCCCGGAACTGGCGACCGTTCCTCGGCAATTCGAATTCGCGGCCGAGCGGCAGCCTGACGCTCTTTCCGCGCAGCGATGGCACCATGCAATGGGCCGACAACGGCAGGCCACTCTACACATCTGTCCAGGATATGGGTCCGGGCCAGACCCGCGGCGACGGATACAACAATGTCTGGCATGTGGTCCGGAGTAACTCCCAGACGATGTATCAGACGGCGACATACCAGCCGACGACGCAACCGTCGTCGATTCCGTACAACGCATCGTTCAAGATGACGCCGATCGGAAGCGGCAACGTGCTGTCGACTTATAACGGCATGACGCTCTATACCTACGATCGCGATACGCTCAATCAGTCGAACTGCTATGGCGATTGCGCGCGTACCTGGAAGCCGTTTCTCGCCAATGCCACATCGCGACCGGGCGGCAGCCTGACGCTGATCAATCGCAGCGACGGGACGAAGCAGTGGGCCCAGAACGGACGGCCGCTTTACACCTTCGTCCAGGATGTCGGTCCGGGCGACTATCGCGGCGACAATTTCAACAATGTCTGGCATGTGGTGCGTGACGGGTCGCGCGTCGTGTATCAGCCGACCGCGACCACCTATCAGCCGGCCGCTGCGGCGTTCAATACGGCGTTCCGGGTGAACACGACCAGCGATGGCGGCGTGCTCGCGACCAGTCGTGGCATGACGCTCTATACCTACGACAAGGATCTGCGTAACCAGTCCCAGTGCTATGGCGATTGCGCCAAGACCTGGCCGCCCTATCTCGGGAACTCGAATTCCCGTCCGAGCGGCAATCTTACGCTGATCGAACGCAAGGACGGCTCGTTGCAGTGGGCCGATAACGGCCGGCCGCTCTATACGTTCGTCAAGGACACGACGGTCGGCGAAATGCAGGGTGCGGGCAACTCGCACAAGAACTGGAATGTCGTGCGCGACGGTTACCAGATCTCGACGAGCCAGCCGACCTACCAGGCGAAGACGGCGCAACCGACCTATCAGGCGCCGACGGTGCAGCCGACCTATCAGGCGGCGACGGTGCAGCCGACCTATCAGGCGGCGACCTATCAGCCGACTTACCAGGCGACGACGGTGCCGTACAACACGGCGTTTCAGACCATCCAGACCGGCAGCGGCGACATCCTTTCGACCAGCCGCGGCCTGACACTTTACACTTACGAAAGCGACGTTCGGAATCAGTCCAACTGTTACGGCGAATGTGCCCGATACTGGAAGCCCTATCTGGGCAGCGTCACCATGCGAACCGGTGGCGATCTGACCCTGATCGCGCGGGCCGACGGTACCAACCAGTGGGCCGATAACGGTCAGCCGCTCTACACCTATTTCGAGGACCGGTCGCCCGGCGACATGAAGGGCGTCACGCACAGCAACTGGCACGTGGCCCGGTAACACTCGACAAGATCGCCTGGCCTGCGACCGGCCAGGCGCGACACCACTATCGACGTTACTGGTATCGCCCGGTTCCCCTTGAATTTCGATCCCGCCAATGGCCGTTCGGTCATTGGCGGGTGTTTTTTGTGCCCGACGATGGGAGCCTCGGAGCGCGCGCCGTGTCTCCGGGCCGCGGCGCACGATTCAGTCGCGCCGATACCCGCCATTCTACACAGCAATTTCCATTGATTTTGGCCGAGAGCCTTGGATAAAGTCCCATGGCTCCCAAATAGGCTGAAGCGACGCGGCGCCTGTCGCGGTCATCGCTATTTCGAAAGGCGCTCATGAATTTCGTCCGTCGTTTCACGCTCGGGCACCGTACCGCCATGCCGCCCTGGAACGACGGGGCGCCGGTGCGGGACGAGCTTTTCAGCGTCGAGCGGCTGGAGCAGCATGCCGAGACGCTCGCGGCTGCCCAGCCGGTGACGGCCGATCCGCCGCGCGTGCTCTCGCTGCATCGCAGGCTCGACGACAATGCGGCGGTCCTGCTTGCCGCCTATCGCGCGAGCGCGGCCGAACTCGAAAGCGGGCGCGGTATGGTGCCGGCCGCGGAATGGTTGCTCGACAATTATCACATCGTCGAAGAACAGATCCGCGAAGTTCGCGACGATCTTCCGCCCGGCTATTACCGGCAGCTGCCGAAAGTCGCCGAGGGGCCGTTCGCCGGCTATCCACGCGTCTTCGGCATCGGCTGGGCCTTTGTCGCCCACACCGACAGTCATCTCGATCCCGAAACGCTGCGCCGTTTCATTGCCGCCTATCAGCAGGTACAGCCGCTTACCATCGGTGAGCTATGGGCGGTCGCGATCACGCTGCGCATCGTACTGGTCGAGAATTTGCGCCGTCTCGTGGTTCAGATCCGCGACGGGCAGGAAGAGCGAGCCGCCGCCGACGCGCTGGCGGATCGCATCCTGCGTCCGGGCCACGGCCGCGCGGCGCTCGATGCCGACATCGCGACGCGCGATCCCGGCCCCCTGTCGGAAATCTTTGCCGCCCAGCTCGCGAAGCGCCTGCGCGACCTCGATCCGCGCACGACACCGGCGCTGGGCTGGCTCGAGGACCGGCTCGCGCGACAAGGCGTGTCGATCGACGAGGTTGTGCAGAACGCGCAGCACCGTCAGGGCGCCTCGAATGTCAGCGTGCGCAATGTCATCACCAGCATGCGCGCGATCGTCGACATCGACTGGGCCGAGATGCTCGAAAGCGTCAGCCTGGTCGACGCGCGCCTGCGCGATGCCAGTGCCTTCGCTGCGATGGATTTCCCGACGCGCAACATGTATCGCAGCGCGATCGAGCTGCTGGCCCGCGGCTCGCAACTCTCCGAACTCGAAATCGTCGAGCGTGCGCTGAAGGCGGCGCGGATCGCGGCCGCTGCCGCCCCGGATGCCGTCGAAGCGGAGCGGGTCGGCGATCCCGGCCATCATCTGATCGGCGGCGGGCGCGGCGCGCTCGAAGACGCAATCGGATTCCGCCCGCCCTGGCAGATGCGGCTCGGCCGCTGGAACATGCGCGTCGGCATCGGCGGCTATATCGGCGTCACGCTCATCGTCACGGCAGTTCTGCTCGGGTTTGCTTTCTATGTGCTGGCCGGCGCCGGGATCGGCTGGCTGCTGCTGTTTACGCTGTTCGCCTTCCTGCCGGCGAGCGACGTCGCGACGACGCTTGTCAATCGCGCGATCACCATGAGCGCCGGTGCGCGCATCCTGCCCGGGATCGATCTCGCGAAGGGCGTCCCGTCGTCGCTGCGGACGCTGGTTGCGGTTCCCGCGCTGCTCGGCGAGGAGGCGGAACTGCTCGAGCAGATCGAGCGGCTCGAGGTTCATCATCTCGCGAGCGCCGGCGGGGATATCAGCTTTGCGCTGCTGCTCGACGGGGTCGATGCGGATCGCGAAATCCTGCCCGACGATGCACGGTTCCTCGCGGTTGCCGCCGATGCGATGGCGCAGTTGAACAACCGATACGGTCCGGGCCCGGGTGGCGACCGGTTTCTGCTGCTCTACCGACGTCGCGTCTTCAATCCGGACGAAAACAATTGGATGGGCTGGGAGCGCAAGCGCGGCAAGCTGCACGAGCTCAACCGGCTGCTGCGCGGTGCGCACGATACGACGTTCGTTGCCATCCCGAACTACATGCCCGAATTGCCGCGCGACGTGCGCTACGTCATCACACTCGATGCCGACACGCGCTTGCCGCGCGACATCGCCGCCCGGCTGATCGGCAAGATGGCGCATCCGCTGAACCGGCCGAATTTCAGCGACACGGAGCGCCGCGTCGTCGACGGTTATGCGATCCTGCAGCCGCGCGTCACGCCTTCGCTGCCGGTCGGGCTGGAAGGGTCGCATTATCTCGATATCTTCACCGGGCCCGGCGGCGTCGATCCCTATGCATCGGCCGTGTCGGATGTCTATCAGGATCTGTTCGGCGAGGGTTCCTATACCGGCAAGGGCATCTACGACGTGGATGCGTTCGAGGCGGCACTCGACGGCCGCGTTCCGGAAAACGCGCTGCTCAGTCACGATCTGTTCGAAGGCATTTTCGCCCGCGCGGGCCTCGCCTCGGATGTCGAGGTGATCGAGGAATTTCCCTCGCGCTACGACGTTGCCGCAAAGCGCCAGCATCGCTGGACGCGCGGCGACTGGCAGCTTCTGTCCTGGGTGATCGGGCGGCGCAGCCGTCATGTGCCGATGATCGGGCGTGCCAAGATGCTCGACAATCTGCGCCGCTCGCTATTGGCGCCGTCGAGCCTGATCGCGCTCGCGCTCTGCTGGCTGTTGGCGACGCCGCTTGCGGTCACGGGTTCGCTGCTGGTGTTCGCGGCCATAGCGATACCGGCACTGCTGCCGGTGCTTTTCTCGGTGCTGCCGCAGCGGCCGGGGACGCTGCTGCGCCATCATATCGGCCGGCTCGCGACCGATCTGCATATGGCCACGGCGCGCGTCCTGCTGACGCTCGCCTTCCTGCCCGACCAGGCCTGGCGCATGGGCGATGCGATCCTGCGCACGCTGCTGCGGCTGTTCGTGACGCGCCGCCATCTGCTCGAATGGACGACGGCGGCACAGGCAAAACGCATGCCGGTGCCGACCATCATCGGGTTCTATCGCGAGATGGCCGGTGGCCTGCTGCTTTCTCTTGCGGTCGCGGGCGTGACGATTGCCGCGACGCCGGCCTCGTGGCCGCTGATCCTGCTCTTTGCCCTGCTCTGGCTGGCGGCACCGGCGCTGGCCTTCTGGGCAAGCCGCTCGGCCGCCGTTCCACAGCAGCTCCTGATTTCGGAATCCGATGCGCAGGATCTCCGCCTCGTTGCGCGGCGCACCTGGCGCTTCTTCGAGACCTTTGTGACGGCGGACGACCATATGCTGCCGCCGGATAATTTCCAGGAAGATCCGGCTCCGATCGTCGCGCGCCGTACGTCGCCGACCAATATCGGGCTTTATCTGCTGTCGGCCGTGGCAGCGCGCGATTTCGGCTGGGCGGGGACGATGGCAACGCTCGACCGGCTCGAGGCGACCTTCGCCACGATGCTGAAACTGCCGCGCTTCAACGGTCATTTCTACAACTGGTATGCGACGCGCGATCTGCAGGTGCTCGGTCCCGGTTACATATCGTCGGTCGACAGCGGCAATCTCGCCGGCCATCTGATCGCCATCGCCAATGCCTGCGAGGAATGGATGGATGCGGCGCCGCTGCCGGAAATCGGATCGGGCATGGCCGACAATCTCCGTCTCGCGCGCACGGCGCTGGCGGCACTGCCCGCGTCGCAGGATGAGCCAGAGGCGAATGCACGCAAACTTCGGACCATGCTCGACGAGATCGCCGAACAGCTCGATGAGGCCTCGACGCGCGCAACCTTGCTGCCTGACCTGCTGCAGCGGATCGACAACGCCACCGGCATCGCGTGGCGGCTCGTCGAAGGGATCGACGACGATACGGCCGGCGACCTTCTCTACTGGCTCGAGGCGATGCGGCGGCTGGCGGTCGAACGGACGCGCGATCGCGAACAGATCGCCGAGGCGCCGCGAATCGTGCAGGGGCGTCTGCGTGCGCTTGCCGACACCGCGCGCGCGATGGCCTTCGGTATGGATTTCGCGTTCCTGATCGATCCCGAGCGCAGGCTGCTGTCGCTCGGATTCTCGCTCGGCGAAAACGGTCTCGATCCGAGCTGCTACGACCTGCTCGCCTCGGAGGCGCGGCTGGCCAGCCTGTTCGCGATCGCCAAGGGCGACGCACCGACCAAGCACTGGCTGCATCTCGGCCGCGCGGCGACACCGGTCGGCACCGCGTCGGCGCTGATCTCCTGGTCGGGTTCGATGTTCGAGTATCTGATGCCTTCGCTCGTGATGCGTGCCCCGGCCGGCAGCCTGCTCGAACAGACCAACCGGCTGGTCGTGGGCCGCCAGCAATCCTACGGCCGTTCGCTCGGCGTGCCCTGGGGCATGTCGGAATCGGCTTACAACGCGCGCGACAAGGAGTTCACCTATCAGTATGCGAATTTTGGCATTCCCGGCCTCGGGCTGAAGCGGGGATTGTCGGAAGACATCGTGATCGCGCCGTATGCGACGGGTCTCGCCGCGATGGTCGATCCGCACGGCGCGATGCGGAATTTCGATCGCCTCGCCGCGATCGGCGCGCGCGGCCGCTACGGTTTCTACGAGGCGCTCGATTACACGCCGTCGCGCCTGCCCGAAGGCGCCGAGGTGGCGATCGTGCGGACCTACATGGCGCATCACCAGGGCATGACGATCGTTGCCATCGCCAATGCGCTGCAGAACGGGCGCATGCGCAGCCGTTTCCATCGCGAGCCGATGATCCAGGCGAGCGAACTCCTGTTGCAGGAACGCATGCCGCGCGATGTCGCCGTGGCGCGGCCGCGCGTCGACGAGGTGCATGTCTCGGCGATCGACAGCCTGAACGTGGTGCCGACGCTCAGGCGGCTCACCGGCCCGATCGAGGGCGCGCCGGTCACGCATCTGCTCTCGAACGGCCGCTATGCCGTGATGCTGACCGCGACCGGCAGCGGCTACAGCCGCTGGCGCGACATCGCGGTGACGCGCTGGCGCGAGGATCCGACCCGCGACGATTGGGGTTCCCTCATCTTTCTGCGCGACGTGCAGCGCGGGCATCTCTGGTCGCCGGGCGCACAGCGGATCGGCGCCACCGCCGACCAGATAGAGGTCATGTTCGGCGAGGATCATGCGGAATTCGTCCGGCGCGACGGCAACCTGACCACGGCGATGGAAGTGGTGGTGTCGGACGAGGCCGACGGCGAGGTTCGGCGCCTGTCGCTGACCAACAGCGGACGGCGGCCGCGCGAGATCGAGGTGACTTCCTATGCCGAGCTGGTGCTGGCGCCGCCGGCCTCCGACAATGCGCATCCGGTCTTCAGCAAGATGTTCGTGGAGACCGAATTTCTTCCTGCATTCGATGCGATCGTTGCGACGCGGCGGCTGCGCTCGCCCGACGAGCCGCAATTCTGGGCAGCGCATTTCACCGTCGTCGAGGGCGAGCGCATCGGCGCGATCGAGTACGAGACGGATCGTGCGCGCTTCCTCGGCCGCTGCCATACCGTCGAGACCGCGGTCACGGTCGTCGACGGAAGGCCGCTTGGCGGCAATGTCGGCACCGTGCTCGATCCGGTCTTTGCGCTGCGCCATCGCGTGCGCGTCGCGCCCGGCAAGGTCGTGCGCATCGCCTTCTGGACCATCGTTGCCGCCTCGCGGACCGAACTGCTCGACCTGATCGACAAGCACAACGATCGCAGCGCCTTTGATCGCGCGCGCACGCTCGCCTGGACGCAGGCCCAGGTGCAACTGCGCTATCTCGATATCGATGCGCGCGAGGCGGCCGACTATCAGCGGCTGGCGGCGCCGATCCTCTATGCGGATCTGCGTTTCCGCGCGCCGCCCGATGCGATCGTACGCGGGGCGAACGCGCAATCGCGCCTGTGGCCGCTGGCAATCTCGGGCGATCTGCCGATCGTGCTGCTGCGGATCGACGATGTCGAGGATATCGGCCAGGTAAGCCAGCTGCTGCGCGCACTCGAGTACTGGCGCATAAAGGGCCTCGGCGTCGATCTCGTCATCGTCAACGAGCGCGCCTCGTCCTATACGCAGGAGCTGCAGATCGCGATCGAGACCGCGGTGCGCAGCAGCCAGTCGCGGCCGCGTCTCGGCGGCGAGCATGCCAGAGGCTCGGTCTACACGCTGCGCGCCGATCTGATGGATTTCGAAACGCGCACGTTGCTGCAGTCGGTCGCGCGGGTAGCATTGGTCGCCCATCGCGGACCGATCGCCGACCAGCTCGCGCGTCTGCCGCTGGTGCCGCTGCGCCGCGAGACCGATGCGGTTGCGAAGCCGGTGCCGCTGGCGCTGCCGGCTTTGCCGCCGCCGCTCGAACCGGATTTGCCCGAACTCGAGTTCTTCAACGGCATCGGCGGTTTCGACAAGGACGGCAGCGAGTATGTCGCGGTGCTCGAAGGCGGCCGCACCACGCCGGCACCGTGGATCAATGTCGTTTCGAATCCCGAGTTCGGATTCCAGGTTTCCGCCGACGGCAGCGGCTATAGCTGGGCCGAAAACAGCCGCGAAAACCAGCTCACGCCCTGGTCGAACGATCCGGTCGGCGATCCGGCGGGCGAGGCGCTCTATATCCGCGACGAGGCGACCGGCGCGTTGTGGAGCGCGACGGCGCAGCCGATCCGCGGCGGCGGGCGCTATGTCGCGCGGCACGGTTTCGGTTACAGCCGCTTCGAACACGAGGCGCACGGCATCGCGAGCGAGCTGCTGCAATATGTACCGCTGGCCGATCCCGTGCGCATCGCACGCCTGACGCTCGAAAATCTCTCGAACGACAGCCGCCGTCTCTCGGTCACCGCCTATGCGGAATGGGTGCTCGGCAGCCAGCGCGCTGCGACGGCACCGTTCATCGTGACCGGCATCGATGCGCGCACCGGCGCGATGGTCGCGCGCAATCCGTGGAGCATGACCTTTCCCGGCCGCGTCGCATTTTCCGATCTTGCCGGAAAGCAGACCGGCTGGACGGCGGACCGGACCGAGTTTCTCGGCCGCAATGGCACGCCGACGGCGCCGGCATCTTTGGTCGAGAACCGCACATTGTCGGGTGCGATCGGCGCCGGGCTCGATCCCTGCAGCGCGCTGCAGCAGATCGTCGAGCTTGCGCCCGGCGAAAGGATCGAGATCGTCTGGCTGCTCGGCGAGACCGCGTCGGCCGACCAGGCGGCGGCCCTGATCGGGCGCTATCGCCGAGCCGATCTCGATGCGGTGCTGGAGGAAGTCGCCGCACACTGGCGAAGCGTGCTCGGCGCGGTCACGGTGAAAACCCCCGACCGCGCGCTCGACATCATGCTGAACGGCTGGCTGCTCTATCAGACGCTGGCCTGCCGGCTCTGGGCACGCTCGGCCTTCTATCAGGCGAGCGGCGCCTACGGTTTCCGCGACCAGCTGCAGGACGGCATGTCGCTGACCTTCGCGCGGCCGCAGGAAACGCGGCGCCATATCCTGCGCGCGGCCGGACGCCAGTTCGTCGAGGGCGACGTGCAGCATTGGTGGCTGCCGCATTCCGGGCAGGGCGTGCGCACGCGCATCTCCGACGATCGCGTCTGGCTCGGCTTCGCGACCGCGACCTATATCCGGGTCTCGGGCGACGAGGCGATCCTCGACGAGATCGTGCCGTTCCTCGAAGGGCCGATGCTCGAACCCGGTCAGCATGACGCGTTCTTCCAGCCGATGATCGGCGACGAGCCGGCGTCTTTGTTCCGGCATTGCGCGCGCGCGCTCGATCATGTGCTCATTCTGGCCGGCGATCGTGGCCTGCCGCTGATCGGCGGCGGCGACTGGAACGACAGCATGAACCGCGTTGGCATACGCGGCCGCGGCGAAAGCGTGTGGCTCGCCTGGATTCTTTTGCGCACGCTCGACCTGTTCGCGGCTTTGGCCGATACGCGCGATCCGGGCCGCGCCGGGCTGTGGCGCGCGCACGCCGAGGTGCTGCGCGCGGCGATCGAGAAGGAGGCGTGGGACGGCGAATGGTATCGCCGTGCGACCTTCGACGACGGCACCTGGCTCGGTTCGAAAACGTCGGAGGCCTGCCGGATCGATTCGATCGCGCAGAGCTGGTCGGTGTTGTCGAAGAACGGCGATCCGGCGCGCGCCGCGATCGCGATGGCCTCGCTCGAAAAACATCTGGTCGATTACGACGACCGCATCGCGGCATTGTTCGTGCCGCCGTTCGACAGGACGGAACTCGATCCCGGCTATATCCGCGGCTATCCGCCGGGCGTGCGCGAGAATGGCGGCCAGTACAGCCATGCGGTGATGTGGGCGGCCTCCGCCTTCGCGCAGATGGGCGACGGCGACCGGGCTTTCGCGCTGCTCGATCTCGCCAACCCGATCAACCATGCGCGCTCGGCCGAGGGCATGGAGCGCTATCGCGTCGAGCCCTATGTGCTGTCGGCCGATGTCTATTCGGTGCCGCCGCATCGCGGCCGCGGCGGCTGGAGCTGGTACACCGGCTCGGCCGGGCTGATGCAGCGCGCCGGCATCGAGGATCTGCTCGGCATCCGCCGCGAGGGCGCGACGCTGATCGTCGATCCCTGCATCCCGCGCGCCTGGCCCGGCTACGAGGCGACCGTCACGCTGCCGGCCGATGCGCTGCCGGCCGACACACTACCCCACGCGCTGCCGCCCGATGCGGCAACGGCTTCAGATAGCGCGACGCCGACCCGTTACGAGATCCGCGTCGTCAATCCGGCGCAGGTCTCGCGCCGCATTGCGGCGGCGACGCTCGACGATGCGCCGCTCGAACTCGTCGACGGCCGCGTGCATCTGCCGCTCGACGGCGGCGAGCATCGGGTGACGGTCACGCTGGGGGAATGAGAGGGCGCACGCCGCATAAATTTTCCTGTCATCGCCGGACTTGATCCGGCGATCCATTGTGAAGCAGCCCGCGCGTCGCCACGGAATGAAAGGCGATGGCCCCTTCGATTACGAAAACCCCCGGCACCGGATGCAGGGGCGCGGGTAGGGCCGGCACCTCCGACCGGGCCCCGGTCCGGACGCGGAAAATCTGGTAAGGTTCGAACCGGGCGCGCCGCCGATCGCTGCCCACGCGAATCGTATCCGAGGACCCGCCATGACACCCGACCGCTTTCCCCCCGATCCCTATCCGGCCGATCCCTATCCGGCCGATCCCTATCCGAGCAATGCCTCGCCCGCCGAACTGCGCCGCGCCGTGGTCGAGCGCTATGTCGCGCGCACGATGGAATCGAAGCGCGCACACGAGCGCGCGAGCCGCGTGCTGCCCGCCGGCGTCAACCGCAACATCGTGCATCACGGCCCGCATCCGATGTTCGTCGCCTCGGGCGCCGGCCCGTATCTCACCGATCTCGACGGCAATCGCTATCTCGATCTGATCGGCAATTATACCGCGATGATCCTCGGCAATTGCGTGCCGCAGGTGATGGAGGCGGCCGCGCGGCAGCTTGCGCTGGGCACCGCCTGGGCCGGCGCATCGCCGGGCGAGGCCGATCTCGCCGAAATGATCGTCGAGCGTTTGCCCTCGGCCGAACTGGTGCGCTTTGCGGCATCGGGCACCGAGGCGACGATGATGGCGCTGCGCGCCGCGCGCGCCTTCACCGGCCGGCCCGCGATCGCCAAGTTCGAGGGCGGTTATCACGGCATCCACGATGTCGCGATGATCAGCGTTGCACCGGATCCCGATGCATCAGGGCCGGACGACGCGCCGCTATCGGTTGCGACGCCGGGCATCGCACCCTCCGCCGCAGCCGACGTGCTGGTGCTGCCGTTCAACGATGCGGATGCCGTCACAAAGCTGATCGGTAAAAATGCCCATCGCCTCGCCGCGATCGTCGTCGAGCCGGTATTGGCCAATGCCGGGTTGCTCGAACCCGCGCCCGGCTTCCTCGAAACTTTGCGCGATCTCGCGACGAAGCACGGCATCGTGCTGATCTTCGACGAGGTGATCACATTGCGCATCGCCTGGGGCGGCGCGCAATCGCATTACGGCGTGACGCCGGACATGACCACGCTCGGCAAGATTATCGGCGGCGGCTATCCGATCGGCGCCATCGCCGGGCGCGCCGACATCATGAACTGGTTCGATCCGACCAGGCCCGGCGGGTCGGTCACGCTCTCCGGCACGTTCCACGCCGCACCGATGGCGCTCGCGGCCGGGGTCGAGACGCTGAAACTGTTCACAGCGGATGCGATCGCCGCGCTCAACGCACGCAGCGCGCGGCTCGCCGGCGAATTGCGCGCGATGTTCGCCGATGCGTCGCTGACACTCTCGCTCAACCAGGTCGGCTCGCTTCTGAACGTGCATGCGATGGCGGAGAATGTGAGCCGCTATCGTGCGGGCGCGCGCGGCGACAAGGCGTTCCTCAAATTGCTGCATCTCGCCTTGCTCAACGAGGGTGTGCTGGTTTCGCCGCGCGGGCTCTTCTGTCTCTCGGTGCCGATGGGCGAGCCGGAGATCGATGCGATCCGCGATGCCTTCGCCCGCGCGCTCGCGGCGCTGGGCGTGCTGGGGGCGGGGAAGTGACGCTCTGGCGCAGCTGTGCCTGGAGTCTTCGATGACCGTTCATTCTCGGTCGTCATGCCCGGGCCCCATCCCGAGCCTGTCGAGGGAGACCCGGGCATCCATGTTTGCGTCTGCTCGGTCGTTGCCGCACCGCGATGGATCGCCGGATCAAGCTTGTCCTCGGGCCGGCCTTCGGCCGGACCCGGGGGCCCGGCGATGACGAATTTTGTTTATCGGGAATGTCCTGCGCGCGATGATCCGCAGCGGCAAGTCCTCAAACTGAAAGTTCATATCTCATTCCGAACGATCCCGAACGAAAATCTCTTGACCCGGCGACGAGGTTGTCATGATTGAAAGACGAAGCCTGTTTGCACGGATAGGCGCGGGCGCCGCGTTCCTTGCGGTCGCGCGATTGTTCCGGAACGAGGCACGAGCAGAAGGGGAGACCATTATGACCGAGCAGGAAAAGATCGACCTGTTCCTGAAACATGTCGGCGCCGAGATCGAGGGCGACATGGAAACCACCATGGCGACCATGACCGACAACCCGCATCTCACGAACGTGCCGACGCGGGTCGGCGGCTACGGTTACGAGGGCGTGCGATCGTTCTACCGGAACCATCTGGTCGGCAAGTTCTTCCCGCCCGACATGACGATGACGCCGGTCTCGCGCACCGTCGGCGAGCACCAGATCGTCGACGAGCTGGTGATCCGCTTCACGCACACCACAGAGATCGAATGGATGCTGCCCGGCATCGAGCCGACCGGAAAGAAGGTCGAGGTCGCGTTTGCCGTGATCGTCGGCATCGCGGACGGCAAGATCTCGCACGAGCATATCTACTGGGATCAGGCGACCGTGCTGGCGCAGATCGGGCTGCTCGATCCGGCGGGACTGCCGGTCGTCGGTGCCGACGGCGCGCGGCGCGTGCTCGATCCGAGCCTGCATGGACAAACGGCGACGCCGTAACGGGAGCGGGAAGGGGATAGCGGCCGACCGCGACGCGGGAGAGGGTTCTTTTCCCTTGCGGGTGGGGGTTCTTTTTCTTCCCCCTCCCCTTGCGGGAGGGGGTAGGGGGAGGGGTGCCAACGCAAAGAGAAGATCGCATCCGGCAAATGCGAGCCAATCCTACGGATGCAGAACAGCGCCTGTGGTATCGCTTGCGGCGCAAGCAAATTGGAGGCGCAAGATTTCGTCGACAGTTTCCGATTGGCCGTTACATCGTCGACTTTGTATGTCTGCCGGCGCGGCTGATCGTCGAAGTCGATGGTGGACAGCATGACGAGCAGGCGGTAACGGATGACGTGAGGACGGCCTGGCTCGAGACCCAGGGTTTCGATGTGATACGGTTCTGGAACAACGATGTGTTGGGGAATGCCGATGGTGTTGTCGAGCGTATCGTGGAAGCCGTAAGTCTTCGGCTCGATACCCCTCCCCCAACCCCCTCCCGCAAGGGGAGGGGGAAATGAGAAGCGGCAAACTGAAAGCTCATATCCCTATGCTGACCGATCTCGAACAGAAACTGCACGCCGATCTCGACACGCAGGCGCTGGTAAAATTGCTCGCCGACATGGTGAAGGCGCCGTCGATCAGCGGCGACGAAAAACCCGCGGTCGACGTGCTCGCATCCTGGCTCGACAAAGCGGGCTTCGACGTCACGATCGAGGATGCGGCGCCCGGCCGGCCCAATCTCGTGGTGTCGCACGGGAAAGGGGCCAGCGCGGGCGGCCCGGATGGCAACAGGGGCGGCCCGACGCTCCTGCTCACCGGCCATAGCGACACGGTGCCGATCGGCGAAGGCTGGTCGAAGGATCCCTACGGCGCCGAGATCGACGGCGACAGGCTCTACGGTCGCGGCAGTTGCGACATGAAGGCGGGGCTCGCCGGCATGGCGCTGACCATGCTCGGCATCAAACGCGCGCTGCCCGATCTCACCGGCAAACTCGTCTTCGCGGCCTGCGTCGACGAGGAGATGAACGGTCTCGGCACACAGGCGGCGATCAAGGCCGGGCTCACGGCCGACTGGGCCGTCATTGGCGAGCCGACCGAGCTGCAGCCGATCCGCGCCTGCAAGGGCGACTGCTATTTCGAGGTCGAGATCCGCGGCGTCGCGGCGCATGCCGGTTCGCCCGACGAAGGTGTGAACGCGATCGGTGCCGCGGCGACCGCGATCCGCATCGCCGAAGCGCACGATCGCGAGCTGCGCCATCACCGGCATAACCTGCTCGGATCGCCGACCATGAGCGTCGGCACGATCACGGGCGGCATGATCGTCTCGGCCGTGCCGGATCGCTGCAGCGTGTGGATCGACCGGCGTCTTTTGCCGCATGAAAGCGGCGAGAGCGCGCTGGCGAGTTTTCGCGAAATGCTCGACCGCGACATGGATCGCCGCGACGGGCTCTCGCATCAGGTGGCGCTGCGCATGGAATTGCCGCCGTCCGAGGTCGCCGAAGATCATCCGCTGGTGCAGGCGGTCGCGCGCGCGGGCCGCGACAGCGGCGGACCGAACGTGGCGGTCGGCGGCTGGGGCGCGGCGAGCGACGGCGGCTATCTGATGCGCGATGCGAAAATTCCGACAGTGCTGTTCGGACCGGGCAGCATCACCGGCCAGGCGCACCGGCCCGACGAATATGTCTCGATCGAACAGACGATCGTCGCGGCGAAGACCTATCTCACGCTCGCCGCCCGCGCGCTGACAAGCGGGCTCAAATGACGCAGAAAATGACACTCCGTGAATCTTCTGTGTTCACAAACGCATTCCCTTCATTCGTCATCGCCGGGCCCTCGGGTTCGGCCGCGCCACAAACTACGATCGTCATTGCCGGGCTTGACCCGGCAATCCACCGACGTGTCGGGGCTGCGACCGGAGGCATGTTTCGACAGACGGTTCAACGGGACCGCGAACACGCCTCGGTACGTCGTGGTCGGCCGCGACCGATCACGGCATGGATGCCCGGGTCAAGCTTGTCCTCGGGCCGGCCTTCGGCCGGACCCGGGGGCCCGGGCATGACGCGTGGAGTTTAGAGCGGGAGCGAGTAGGGGGAGGGGCATGCGCAAAGAACCAGACATGGCACTCATGGTGAGCCTCACCCTGAGCTTGTCGAAGGGGGCGAACCATGAGGGCCTCATCCTTCGACAAGCTCAGGATGAGGCCTTTTTTGTCGATTTCGATGGATG
>JBBDWX010000191.1:0-2964 GCA_040902665.1 Dongiaceae bacterium | reverse complement strand
GCGTCAGATGGCCCGGACGAATCGTCATCCTCGCCGCAGCCATACGACCTCCCGCAATGTCAGCGTGTCCGGCCCCAGAAGAGTTTGCGCACGGCTTCGGAATTGACCGCACCCGGCTCGCTCGCAAAACAGAGGACGGCAACCAGCCGGTCGCGTTTGCCACCGCAGCGCGTCACGCGATGGAGCGAGCGGGAGCCGTGGAAGATCGAAAGCGTGCCCGGTTCGAACGGCAGGCGCACGACCTCGCTCTCGTCGCCGTCGAGCACGCGGCCGACCGCTTCGAAATCCTCGCCGCGCTCGGGTCTGAGGAACGGCACATACTCGAAATCGCCGCCCTTCTCCGCTTCCTGCAACATCAGCGTCGTGGTGATCTTGGCCTCGTCGAAATGCCAGGCATGGCCCATGCCCGGACGGAACACATTGACCGAGCAGGCGCCGAGCGGATCGCCGAAGCGATAGAACGGCTTTCGGTCGAGCACCGCGCCGACGAAATCGACCAGCGGATCCCAGAGATAGAGCCGGCGCAGCGTCGCCTGCGGTTCGATCAGGTCCCACGCGACCGAGCCGACCTGCGTTGCGAGATCGCGATTGCGCGGATGATCCGCCGGCAGATCGAGATCGGGCGCCTTGAGATAGGCGTTGTGCCGGCTGTCGCAGAAATAGGTGCGGTCGATCACCGCTTCGGTTTCGGCCGCCATGCGCGCGACCGCGGCGGGCCGGATCAGACCCGGCAGGACCGCGACGCCGCGCGTTGCAAGCTGGTTGCGACAATCGGTGACCAGTTCGCGCAGCGCGAGGCTGCCGCCTCGATCAAGGGGATACCGGTCGAGATCGACCAGATCGCTGGGAACTTGCAATACGGCATCGCTGGGCGCCAGGGCCAGAGCCATTCGATGTGTCCTCCGCAGACTGCGCGCCAGACTGTAGGACCGGTTTCCCGAGGCGGTCAAACATCGAAGGCGGGCGGCCCCACTGCTTGCGATTGACGGGCGCGGCGGCCGCGTCTTTGATGTTCGGGCCGGCCGGGCGGAGAACGCACGGGCGCCGGCGGTTCAGCCTGGGAGGAAAGAAGAATGAAAACCCGAACCCGGAAATCCGGAACCTTGATCCGTGGCGTACTGGCGGCGACGGCCGCCGCCCTGCTGGTTTCCGCCGGCAGCGCTGCGATGGCCGGCGAGGCGCTCGACCGTGTGATGGCGAACGGCAAGCTGGTGCTGGCGGTCGATGCCGAGTATCCGCCCTTCTCCTATCTCGACGAGAACAACGAGATGGCCGGCTTCGATGTCGACGTGGCGAAGGAGTTTGCGAGCCGTCTCGGGGTCGCGCTCGAGGTGGTGACGCCGGGCTGGGATGTGATCACCGCCGGCAAATGGGCCGGTCGCTGGGACATCTGCATCGGTTCGATGACGCCGACCGAAGCGCGCGCCGAGGTCGTCGATTTCCCGACGGTCTATTACTACACGCCCGCCTCCGTCGTCGTGCACCAGGACAACACGTCGATTACCGGCGCCGACGATCTGAACGGCAAGCGGGTCGGCGTGCAGGCGGCCACGACCTATGAGAGTTATCTGCTGGGCAATCTGGTGATCGATGCGATCGGCGCGCCGCCGGTCGATTTCCGGGTGACCGAGGCCGAGATTAAAGCCTACGAAAGCGAACCGCTGGCGATCGAAGACCTCTCGCTCGGCGACGGCGTGCGGCTCGACGGCATGGTGACCGGCACGCTCACCACGGTCGAGGCGATCAAGGCCGGCAAGCCGCTCAAGATCGTCGGCGAGCCGGTGTTCATGGAACCGATCGCGGTCGCGATCGACAAGGGCGATCCGGAATTCGCGGCAAAGATCGTCGAGATTTTCGATGCGATGCGCGCCGACGGCACGCTCGCCGAACTTTCCGGGAAGTGGCTCGGCGCCGACGTGACGCAGCCGCCGGGGAGCTGATCCCGCGCCGGGCGGTTTCGGACATATCGATGCATCCTGACGCCGGCGGCGGCCGGCGGCAGCCCGTCGTCTGGTCACGCTGGATCGGCGGGTTTGTCGCGGTCGCCGCCGCAGCGACGCTGGCCGGGCTCGGCGGCACGGCTGTCGGCCGGCTGGTCGCATTGCTCGTCGGGCTCGATGCCGCGACACCGGGCTGGACGCTTCATATTGCAACCGGTCTCGCGATCGCGATCGCGGCGACCGGGTTCGCACTGGCATTGCGGCCTTTGCCGTTCAAGCTGCAGGCGCTCGGGATGTGGCTGGCGCTGCTCGGCCTCTTCCTCTGGTTCGGATACTCCTTCGACCTGAAATTCTCGGTCATCGGCGAAAAGCTGCCGTTCCTGCTCGGCATCCGGTTGACGCCGTCGGGCTTCCTGCAGGGCGCGGCGATGACGCTGTTCCTCTGCGCGGTGTCGATCGTCTGCTCGACCCTGCTCGGGCTGACGGCCGCGCTGGGCCGGCTTTCGAGCAACGGCGTGCTGTTCGGCGCCGCGACCTTCTACATCTCGTTCTTCCGCGGCACGCCGCTTCTGGTGCAGGTGTTCCTGATCTATCTCGGCCTGCCGCAGGTCGGCATCGTCATCGATGCGGTTCCGGCCGGGATGATCGCGCTGTCGCTCAATTACGGCGCCTATCTCGCCGAGATCGTGCGCGGCGGCATCCAGTCGATCGCGCGCGGCCAGTGGGAAGCGGCAACCGCGCTCGGCCTCAAGCCGGGCCTCGTGATGCGCAAGGTGATCCTGCCCCAGGCGATGCGCGTCATCGTGCCGCCGACCGGCAGCCAGTTCATCGCCATGCTCAAGGATTCGTCGCTGGTCTCGATGATGGGGGTGTGGGAGGTGATGTATCTCGCCCGCACCTACGGTCGGGCCGAATATCGCTATATCGAAATGCTGCTGACGGCGGCGGTGATATACTGGGTGATGTCGATCTGCTTCGAACTGGTCCAGGCCCGGATCGAACGGCATTACGGCCGCGGCTTCCG
>JBBDWX010000190.1:0-20609 GCA_040902665.1 Dongiaceae bacterium | reverse complement strand
CGATGCAAGTCGTCCACCGCATCGGCCGCCCGGCGGTTTGACTCCCGACACGGGCGGCGAGGATGATGCCGCTATCGTGGGTGCGTCCGGCGCCCGGTCCAGCGAGGAGTTCGATCATGGCGGCGTTGCAGGAATTCGGGAATCTGTCCGGCCATATCTATGTCGGGGGTGAATTTAAGAAGAGCGGCGGAAAGCTTTCCTTCGATGTGATCGATCCCGCGACGGAAGATCGCGTCGGCCAACTTGCCGATACCACGGCCGAGGAAGTCGATAAGGTCGTCGCGATTGCCAACAAGGCACAGAAGGCATGGCGCAAGGCCAATGGGCTGCATCGCGCCGAGCTGATGCACGAGGTCGCGCGTCGCATGAAGGCGCTGAAGCCGGTGCTCGGCGAAATGCTGACCCGCGAAATGGGCAAGCCGTTCAAGGAGAGCATGGACGAGGTCGAATGGTCGATCACCGCGGTCGACTATTACGCCGAGATCGGCCGGCACGAGAATGGCCGTATCGTCGGCCCGGCTGTCGATCACCAGTTTCATTTCGTTGCGAAGGAGCCGGTCGGCACCGTCGTCATCATCCTGCCGTTCAATTATCCGCTCGTGCTGCTCTGCTGGGAGGCGGCGGCCGCGCTCGCGGCCGGCAACGCCGTCATCATCAAGCCGAGCGATCTGACGTCGCTGACGACGTTGAAGTTCATGGAAGCGTTCGCCGCCTTGCCGGCCGGGCTGGTGCAATGCGTGACCGGCGGCGCCGAGCCCGCGCAGCGTCTGGTCAACCATTCCGACACGCACATGGTCTGCTTCACCGGCGGCATCAAAACCGGCCAGGCGATCGCGACATCCTGTGCGCAGCAGTTCAAGCGCTGCCTGATCGAAAGCTCGGGCAACGATCCGCTGATCGTGATGCCGTCGGCACCGATGGACTTCGCGGTGCGCGGCTCGGCCTTCGCCGCCTTCATGAATTGTGGCCAGATCTGCGCGTCCTCGGAGCGGCTTTACGTGCACAAGGACGTGCATGACGAGTTCGTTGAGAAGCTGGTCGAAGAAACAAAGAAGATCCGCATCGGCAACGGGCTGGACAAGGTCGAGCTCGGACCGATGGCGGCGCGGCGCGAGCGCGATCGTTATGAGGCGCTATTGAAGAAGGCGGTGGCCGAAGGCGCACAGGTCGCCGCCGGCGGCGACCGCCCGTCGCAGTTCAACAAGGGCTGGTTCGTCAACCCGACCGTGCTCGTTGGCGTCACGCCGGACATGACCATCCTGCAGCAGGAGAGCTTCGGGCCGGTCGCGCCGATCTGCAAGGTCGACAGTTTCGATCAGGCGATCGAATACGCGAACAAATCGATCTACGGGCTCGGTTCGACCATCTTCACCTCCGATCTCAACGAGGCGATGCGCGCCGTCGACGAGCTCGAGCACGGTATGGTCTGGGTCAATTCACCGTTGCTCGACAACGATGCCGGGCCGTTCGGCGGGCGCAAGATGTCGGGCATGGGCCGCCAGCTCGGTTCGGAAGGGCTCGACAGTTTCCGCCACACCAAATTTGCGATGATCGATCCCGGCTGTCACTCGCAGGATTTCTGGTGGTTCCCCTATGCCGAGAAGGAAGCGTTCAAGGGTCCGCGCGACTGATCGATCGTTCCGGTCTACAAAGAAGGCCCCGCTGTCTCGCGGGGCCTTTTTCGTTCGGCAACCGATCATGTATGCGCTATCGCGCCGGCGCACTGACAGTATCGGCGAGCACGCCGCGCGTGCGGTGCAGGGCGAAGGCCTGCACCAGTTCAAAATTCGGGTCGGCGGCAAAGGCATTTTCCGCTGCCTGCGCGAGCGTCTCGTTTCGTGCCGCGGCTTCGAAGAAGGCATAAGTTCCCGCATCGAGCTGCCCGAAGTAGCAGACCTGCGCATCGCCGAACACCAGCAGCCGACAACCGCCTTCGTTCAGATCGATCGCCGGCACGTCGGTTTCCTGATTGGCAAGCCAGATGCGATCGATCGGGTAGGGCGACGCCAGCAGGCGCACGCTTGGCAACAGCGTCAATATCAGCCCCGACTGTGCCACCGGCGGCAGGGCTGCTAGCGCTTCAAGGTCGAGTGGCGCTGGCCGCGAGGCATGCGTGACCTCGATGCGCAGCCATTCGAGCCGCGCGACATCCGGCAAGTACGGCAAGCTCTGCGCCGCCTCGAAACCCGCGAGAAATTCAGGAAATGCTGCGCCATAGGCCGAGAGGCAGGGCTCGCTTGGCGGATTGCCGGCGATAAATCGCTTCGCCGCGGCCTCGAAGAATTCCCGGCCAACCAGCCGGCAGGTCACGGGGAAATTGTCGGCGAGTGCTGCCACGAGACTGCTGCGCGTGTGGTTGCGGTAAATGCGCAGCCGGTCGACGGCGGTCAGCCGATCCGGCTGCACGAGATGCGCGACGGCTTCGAGATCGCCGTCGAGGATCGCCGCCTTCAATTGCGACTGAAGCTCACGCAGCGCGGGCATCGTCGGACGTACCGCCTTTCCGATCCAGCACGCGCTGCGCCTTGGCCGCTTCGGCGATCAGCGTTTCGAGCGGCGGGATTTCGGCATCCCATTCGATCAAAGTGGGAACCGGACCGTTTCTTGCGATGGTGGTGCGGAACAGCGCCCAGACCTCGTCGCACACTTCGGACCCGTGATCGTCGATCCGCAATTCGCAACCGTCGATCGACTTGAGGCTGTGTCCGGCCAGATGAATCTCGGCGATCCGGTCGGCCGGCAGGGCCGCGATATACGCTGCCTCGTCGAAACCGTGGTTGCGCGCACTCACGTAGACATTATTCAGATCGAGCAGCAGGCCGCAGCCGCTGCGGCGCAACGCCTCGGCGATAAAGGCCGCTTCGTCCATTTCGGAATGCACGAACCGAAAATAGGTCGACGGGTTCTCGATCAGGATCGTACGGCCGAGCGCATTCTGTGCACGGTCGATATTGGCAATAAGATGGGCGAGTGCCTCTTCGGTATAAGGCAGCGGCAGCAGATCGTTCAGATAGGCGCCGTCCGCGATGCTCCACGACACATGCTCGGAAACGAGCCCCGGCTCGATCCGGTCGGTCAGCGCCTTGAGCCGTGCGAGATGCGTGCTGTCGATCGGGTCGGCGCTGCCGAGCGACAGGCCGACGCCGTGCAGACTGACGGGATAATCGCGCCGCAAATCGGCCAGCAGGTCGAGCGATGGACCGCCGCGCATGAAATTTTCGGCGTGCACCTCGAGCCATGGCACCGGCGGCCGGGTCTCGGCTATCCAGCGATGATGCGGATGGCGAAGTCCGATACCGGCCAGCGCCGGAATGGGCGCCGCATCGTAACGCGCCGGAATCGCACCCACCTTCTGCTGCATCTCGGTCATCGGCTCAGAGAGTAGAGAGTCACGATGGCGCGGTCAGGCCTTGGGTTCCAAGCTGCCGCCGGCGATTTTTTCGCAGGTGCCGGCCGGCACATAGATCCACGCATCGCCCTGATTGTCTGCCGTCGACGTGCCCGCGGAGGAGCTGGTCGCCGTCTGGCAGTCGTTCTTGCCGGCGGCGGCGATGCCAAAACATTTTTCATTCTCGGCAGCGTGCGCCGGCATGGCGAACGGGGCGAGTGCAAGTGTGGCACCGATGGCGCCGGCGATTGCGAGCGGGTACTTCATCGGGATACTCCTTCTCTGCGCCGGCATGCGCGCCGGACGATGCTCATTCTAGCCAAAGTGGGAACGGCCGTCGCCGTTTCACAGGGCGATCGGGCAACCGGTTCTACCATGTCACGGGGCATGGATCGGGACCGGCGCCCAGCGTGCGTCCGGGCCTCCTGTCACGATCGCCTCGCGCACATCTGCCAGTGGCGCGGCATCGTCGTAGACGATTGTGCCGTCCTCCAACATTGCGACGCCGAGCGCCGCCCAGAGCGCGTCGAGATCGGGCGGCTCTGCCGGGCCCAGATACCGGGCCGCGAGATCCGTGAGCGTCGTGCCGCCGAGGGCGCTGTCGCAGGTTTCGAGAAAGCGTTCGGTCGGCCAGATTTCCGAAATTATGCCGCCTTCGTTGCGTACCGCGCGAAGACAATCCTCGACGCCGAGCCTGAGCGCCGTTCGCTCGCGCACCTCGATCTCGGCCAGCAGCAGAAAGAGCGCGCCGCCCCAATAGACACCGCCGCCCGACGCCCCCGCGAGGCCGACCGGCCCGAGCGCGCGGCGTCCGTTCGGCATCCACTCGATCCATTCGCGCCATATCTCGTCGCGTGTCTTCCAGCCGGCGCGGGCGCGCACCACGGGTTCGTACAGCGTTGCAATGCCCTCGTTCAGCCACGCGCCGCGATCGCGCATATAGGGCGAACCGAGATGCAGGAATTCGTGGATCAGAACCCAGTCCTGATAGAGCGCATCCGCCGGGGTATCCTTGCCGACGAGGATCATTGTCGTCAGCCCGCCGACCGACACCACGCGGCCATAGGGCACACCCGTGCCCTCGACCGGCACCAGCACGACCAGCGGCCGTTCGACCGGAAAGCCGCGCCAGAATTCTGCAACCGCACGGCCGGATCGATCGACCCATTCGGCCCAGTCCGTCATGTCGGCATCGTCGACCCCGTCGAGAATAACCAGATCGATAGCGGTCAACGCAGCGTCGCCGCGATCGAGGGCGTTCGACGCCGCCATCGGCAGGGATGCGCGATGAAACCGGCCGAGAACGACCGGGCCGATCCGCGAAATCGAACGCGCCAGGATGCGATGCCGGCCGTCCGATTTCGGCAGCGATGTCGCGACATCGCTGCCCTCCGGCAGGTCGAATGCAATCGCCAGCGTCCAGTCGGCAGACGGATCCGGCACTGCAAGCCAGGCATCGGGCGAGGCGAGAACCGATCCGCCCGATGCCAGCGCGACCTCGTAACTCTGGTTGGCCTCGGCCATCGCCCGCAACGGAACGCGATAGGCGATGGTGTCGGCGCGACTGTCGGCCGGAACGGTCCAGCCCGCGTTTTCGGGCGCAAGGGAACGGCCGTCGGCCAGCGTCATGTTGCCCACCCACGCGGCGCCGGCACCGTTTCTCATGATGAAGGCCTCCGGCAGTCCGCCATCGCACTCGATCGTGACCGTGAGAGCGGTCGCGATATTGTCGCTGAGCACAACGTCGTAGCGGCATTCGGCAGCGCTCGCACCGGCCGGCTGTGCGAATAGCGCGGCCGCAACCAGCACCGGCAGCAACGGCACGCGGTCTGCGCCGACCATCCGCTGCTCAACTCGACATGTCGGGCGAAAATGCGATGCGTCCGATCATCTCCGACGAAACCCAGCGTTCGAGCAGTTCGGCGGCGCGGAAGGCCGCCTGGTCTGGATCGACATGATCGGCCAGGCGTTCGCAGATTCCGGCGAAGCTTTCGCCGTCGGCCAGCGCATCCAGCGCCGCCGCCTCGTCTTGCTCCGCCGGTCGCAGTTTGACGTCGAGGCCGGTGCGCCAGACCAGATGCGGCACTTCTGGCGCCAGCACCGCCGGTAACGATCCCGGCGGTTCCTCGTTCGCAAGGCGGTTCCAGATCGCAAAAATGTCGGGCGAAACCGGCAGCCGGTTTACCGACGCATGCAGCGTCAGGGTCAGGCCCGGCCAGGCCGTCGGCGGAACCGCGACCAGATCGGCACGCACGACCAGCGGGCGGTCGGCGGCATCGAACGCCATCGTCTCGGCCCATTCGATACGCGCGATCTGCGCGAGCCCCGGATCCTTGCGCCAGGGTTCGGCGGTCGCCAGAAAATCGGCGAGCTCGCGGCCGATCCAGCGGACCGAGAAATATGTCGATGGATGCGCCGCGAGATACGCGTGGGCGAGATCGTCGAAGACCCGATCGCCCGCCAGCCGCCGCAATTTTGGAAACTCTTCGCCCAGGATGCCGACCAGGCGCCCCGTATAGGCATTCCGGTAGATACCGAGCAGCGTATCGAGATCGGCGTGCGGGCCGCCCTTGATGCGATCGCGGATGGCGCTCGGCCGGTCGCGCAGGAAATCGACAAAATCCTGCTGCAGACGGGCGAGCGGCGTCACGCCGCGGCTCCGCGCTTGCCCAAAACCGTGCCGGCGATCTGGCGGGCGCGATCGATTTCGGCCAATAGCTCGGGCAGCGGCGGAATATGGTCGTCACGCTCGATCATGGTCGAAACCGCGCCGAAGCGGCGCACCGCCCGCGCATAGAGATCCCAGACCGCCTCGATCACCGGATGATCGTGGGTATCGATGATATGCGTGCCGCAATTGTCGTGGCCCGCAAGATGAAACTGCTGAACGCGCTCGACCGGGATATAGTCGACATAGATCGCGGGATCGAATCCGTTGTTGAAGCCGCTGACATGGATATTGTTGATGTCGAGCAGGATCAGGCAATCAGCGCGCCGCGCGACTTCGGCAAGGAATTCCCACTCCGGAACGGCCGATTCGGCGAACGACACATAAGTCGACACATTCTCGATCAGGATGCGCCGGCCGAGCCGCTCCTGGACGCGGTCGATGCGCCGCACGACATGGTCGAGCGACTCCTCGGTATAGGGCAGCGGCAGCAGATCGTGAATATTGATGCCGCCGACGCCGGTCCAGCAGAGATGGTCGGAGATCCAGGCGGGTTCCACGCGTCCCGCAAGGGCCGCGAGCCGGTCGAGATAGGCCTCGTCGAGCGGGTCGGTCGAGCCGATCGAGAGCGAAACGCCGTGCATCACCATCGGATAATGGGCGCGGATGCGGTCGAGCCAGTGCAGCGGCCGCCCGCCGGGCACCATGTAATTCTCGGAAATGATTTCGAGCCAGTCGACATTCGCCGGTCGATCGCGATCGATCGCGGCGTAATGCTCGGTGCGCAATCCGATCCCGAAACCGAGCGCCGGGAGGCCGGGGCCGTCAGTCGGGGCGGTCGCTGGGGCAGTCCGGTCCGTCATGGGATGCAATCGATCTCCGCTGCATGGGCCTGCCGGGCCGATTATCGTGAGGAATTCCCGCTGCCGCAAAATCCGCGGGGACGGCCCGCGCCCGGTACCGTTTGCGGGAACTTGCCGCGGTCCCGCTGGGCACGGTCTTGTGGCACATGGGCCCCGCAGGGCGCATGTTCGGGTCGCCGGAATGACGCGGCATGACCGGCTCTGTAGATGTTCGAAGGCAACCGCCTGAAAGTTACGCCGCCGGAACGAAGTGGCGAGCCATTTCGGGTGGTTCGCGCGATAATGGCCCTGCCGTTGGCAGGGAGTTGCAGACGAGGTGCAGGACATGGACGACGAACGTGGAAATCGGAGCCTGCCGGGCCGGCAGGTGATTCGCCGCTCGGAGCGGGATTTTCTCGAGTACGATCTCGAGGGCCCGCCGCAGCCCGAAATGGAATGGCTGCCGATCAGTTACGACCGGGAAACGGGTCAGGGCTGTTATCTGATGCGGATGGCACCCGGGGCGGTGACGATTCCGCACGAGCATCCGGGCATGGAAGAGTTCCTGATCATCGAGGGCGAGCTCACGGATTCCGACGGCAGCGTTTTCCGGGCCGGCGATTTCGTGAGCTACGACGCCGGGACGCGGCACAATTCCTGGACCGGGCCGGGCTGCGTGATTGCGGTCTTCGAGTGGCAGCGGCCTGATCGGCCTCCCCGCGACGGAACCGCATAACCCCGCGGCGGGCTGAACGGGCCGCCAAGCACCGGGAAAATCTGTTGATTTCCCGCGGCCGAGGCGGTACACGCCCGGGTCCCCGGGGGCGTATGAGGCGCGGCTGCCGCGCCTTGGCCGAAGGGGCGGACCCAGCTGCCGACCCGGCCGCGCCAACCCGACCCGCAAAGCACGATCCCACGAGAAACATGGACCATCTCGAGCAGCTCGAATCGCAGAGCGTTTACATCTTCCGCGAGGCCTTCGCCCGGATCGATCGCCTCGCCATGCTCTGGTCGCTGGGCAAGGATTCGAACGTGATGATCTGGCTGGCACGCAAGGCCTTCTTCGGTCGCGTGCCGTTTCCGGTCATGCATATCGATACCCAGAAGAAGTTCCCGGAAATGTATGCCTTCCGCGATCGTTACGTGAAGGAATGGGAGCTCAATTTCATTCGCGAGGAATGCCCGCCGGTCGAAGCGACCGACCCGTCGCTGCCGCCAGCGGCGCGGTCTGCCGCGCGCAAGACGCTCGGCCTGCGCGACGCGCTCGCCAAGCACAAGTTCAACGGCATCATCGCCGGCATCCGCCGTGACGAGGAAAGCGTGCGGGCGAAGGAACGGTATTTCAGCCCGCGCGGCGATACCGGCGCGTGGGATTTCCGCGACCAGCCGCCGGAGTTCTGGGATCATTTCAACACCGACCTGCCGCCCGGCACGCATCTGCGCGTCCATCCGCTGCTGCATTGGACCGAACTCGACATCTGGCGCTATATCGAGCGCGAGGATATTCCGGTCGTCGATCTCTACTTCTCGAAAGGTGGCAAGCGGTATCGCTCGCTCGGCGACCAGGACATCACCTCGCCGATCGTGAGCGATGCGAAGACGCTCGCCGAAATCATCGCCGAGCTGGAATCGACGACGGCTCCCGAACGGGCCGGCCGTGCGATGGATCGTGAAACCGAAGATGCGTTCGAACGGCTGCGGGCCGCCGGGTATATGTAAGCGCCATGGAACAGTCCTCCGTCAGCGTCTCCAGTCAGTCGCCGGTCGTTCGCGGCATGCGCGAGCAGCTTCGTATCGTCATCGTCGGCCATGTCGATCATGGCAAGTCGACGCTGGTCGGGCGCCTGTTCAACGACACCGGGTCGCTGCCCGACGGCAAGCTCGACGCGATCAAGGCAATGTGCGAACGGCGCGGCATGCCGTTCGAATGGGCTTTCCTGATGGATGCGTTCCAGTCCGAACGCGATCAGGGCATCACCATCGATACCGCCCAGATCTGGTTCAAGACGCAGAAGCGCGACTACGTCATCATCGATGCGCCGGGGCACCGCGAATTCGTCAAGAACATGATCACCGGCGCGTCGAGCGCCGAGGCGGCCCTGATGCTGATCGACGCCGGCCACGGCGTGCAGCAGCAGTCACGGCTGCACGGCTACCTGCTCAATCTGCTCGGAATCCGGCAGATCGCGGTCGTGGTCAACAAGATGGACATGGTCGATTACTCGGCCGACCGGTTCGCGCAGATCCGCCAGACCTATATCGACTTCCTCGCCAAGGTCGGCGTCGCGCCGGACTTTGTCATCCCCGTTTCGGCGCGCGAGGGCGACAACATCGTGGATCGCTCGACATCGATGCCCTGGTACGAGGGGCCGACGGTCGTCGAAGCGCTGGACAGTTTCCGTCCGTCGCCGCGTCCCACGGACCTGCCCCTGCGGATGCCGGTTCAGGACGTCTACAAGTTCGACGACCGGCGCATCCTCGCGGGTCGCGTCGAAAGCGGACGTATCGTGGTTGGCGAGCGACTGCAGTTTTCGCCGAGCAACAAGACTGCCCGCGTCGCCTCGATCGAAATCTGGAATTCAAAGGTGCCGTTGCTCGAAGCGCGCGCCGGCCAGTCCGTCGGCATTACGCTGGATGAGCAGATTTTCGTCGAGCGGGGCGAGATCGCGAGCCGCGAGCAGGAGCGTCCGATCGAGACCAACGTGTTCCGCGGGCGTCTCTTCTGGCTCGGCCGCGACCCGTTGCAGGTCGGCGCCAGCTATCGTCTCAAGCTCAATACGCGCGAAGTGCCGGTGACGGTACAGGCGATCGAGCGTCTCTACGACGCCGACGATCTGTCGGCACAGGAATCGAACGAGGTGCCGCGTCACGGCATCGCCGACGTCATCCTGCGCAGCCGGGCCATGCTCGCGGTCGACGAGGGGCGCAATCTGCAGCGGACCGGCCGGTTCGCGCTGTCGGACGGGGTGAACATTCTGGCCGGCGGCCTGATCGACATGGACGGATACCCCGATCAGCGCGACACGATGACGGTACGGTCCAGCAACATCTTCCGTGTCGAGCATCGGATCGAAGCGCCGGCGCGTGCGTTGCGCAACGGCCATCGTGGCGGCGTCCTGTGGTTGACCGGTCTCTCCGGCGCCGGCAAGTCGACCATTGGGATGGCGCTCGAACAGGAACTTTTCCGCCGCGGCTATCACGCTTATGTGCTCGACGGCGACAATGTGCGTTACGGGCTCAACGCAAATCTCGGCTTCTCGCCGGACGATCGGGCCGAGAACATCCGCCGCGTCGGCGAGGTTGCCGCTCTGTTCGCCGATGCCGGCATGATCGTGGTTACAGCGTTCATCTCGCCCTATCGCGCCGACCGACAGCGGGCGCGCGACGCTGCGAAGGGCAATTTCCACGAGATCTACATCGCGGCCGACATCGCGACCTGCGAACAGCGCGATCCGAAGGGCCTTTATAAGAAAGCGCGCAGCGGCGAGATTCCGGAGTTCACCGGCATATCCGCACCCTATGAAGAACCGGAAGCCGCTGAACTCGTGGTCGATACGCGCGACCTCTCGGTCGAGAAAAGTCTCGACTCCATACTCGAATATATCGACCGCCATTTCTCCATTGCACCCAGGCGGAATGGGGGCTGATTTCCGGTATTTCCGCCACATTGCTGCAATGCAGTTTGAGGCTGCAAAATCGGCTTGCATCGGTCTTTTCCGGTCGCTACGGTCGGACCACTAACGGCCGCGCAAGACGGTCGACAATGAGGTTTCAGGGGCGCCCCCGGTCTGCCGGGGCATGCCGGGAGGGCAGTCAAGCCAACATATCGTGCGTTGCCGCTCGCGAGGCAGGCGAAGCGTTTCGTACGGTGGGTTTGTGCAACGGCAATGCCGCGGAACAACGAAGTTCGATTGGGGGCCCGATGCCTGTCTCGTACCTACGGATCAGAGCAGCAATTGACAGGTGGGAGGCGCGGGCATTCGTGCCGCGCGAAATTCTGATCCGGGCTAACGGGCGCGTCAGTTATCTCACCGTCTCGGGCAGACTTCAGAAATTTGTCACAGGCTTCGGCATCGTGCTTGGCGTATGGCTGATCGTGAGTTCGACAAGCCTTTTGATCAGCACTTACGTTCTTCAGAAAAAAGACAGCGAGGTCGAGATCGCACGCCTTGCCTATGAGCGTTTGCTGGAAGACGTGGCGCGGTCTTACGACCAGTTCCACGTTCTGACCGGCGATCTCGACGACGACGCGCGCGGATTGCTCGGACTCTCGGCCGGCCTTGCCAACGACAACGTCTCCGACCGCCCCGATCCCGGCGCGATGCGCCGCAAGCTGGTGCTGTTCCGCTCCGATCTCCGGATGATTGCTTCGTACAACGAGAATCTTCGCGATCAGATCGCGGCCCTCGAAGGGCAGCTGGCCGGCGCACAGGACGCCGGGAGCGACCTGGAAGACGCGAACGCCGGTCTGCGCGACGATCTTCTGGAACTCGAGACGAAGCTGGCCGGCTCGATCGGCCAGAATGCCCAGCTCAAGCGGGAAATTGTCGGCCTGACCGACCAGCTCGCGGTCGCCGAGATGGCGCGCGATTCAAACGCACTGACGGCCGAGAACCTCAACCGGCGCATCGACCTCCTGGAACAGGATCTGGTCGCGGCCCTCGACGGCAGCGACGATCGCGACGAGCGGATCGCTCTGATGCAGCAGGTGATCGCCTCGGTTGTGGACGAGCGCAACGATCTTGCCTCGATCAAGACCGAACTCGGTCGCCAGCTCGGCGAACTGCAGCAGCGCCTGGCGGCCGTTCAGTCTTCGCAGCACACCGTCGCCCAGCAGCTTGCCGAGCGCACCTTGAGCGGGGTCGAGGAAGTCGAAAAGATCGTGACCATGACCGGCCTCGACGTGGAAGAGGTGCTCGACGTTGCGGGCGAGGCGCTCGAAGGCAAGGGCGGTCCGTTCGTCAGCCCGAACTCGATACACAGCTCGGAGGCCGCCGAGCTCGTCATGGCCAGCGTCGCGGATCTCGACAGTGCGGTTTCGAGGCTCGAGCGGCTGCAACTCGTCATGCGCAGCCTGCCGATCACGGCGCCGCTCGACAATTACTACACCACCAGCGGGTTCGGCCGTCGCACCGATCCGTTCAACGGCAATGTCGCCATGCACGAAGGGCTCGATCTGGTAAGCAATGTCGGCGCCGAGGTTCTGGCGACGGCACCGGGCACCGTGATTTTCGCAGGATGGCAGGGGGAATATGGCCGGCTGGTCGAGATCGACCACGGCCTCGGCATCACCACGCGTTACGCGCATCTCAAGGCGATCTCGGTCGAGGTTGGCGAGATTGTGGACTATCGTGACCAGCTTGGTCTGCTCGGCAGCTCCGGTCGCAGCACGGGTCCGCATGTACATTACGAGGTGCGCTTTAACGACAGGCCCTTCAACCCGATGAACTTTCTGAAGGCAGGTCGATATGTTTTCAAAGGGTAGCAACAACAAGACTTCGAGCCCGTCGCCGTCCGCGACATCCTCATCCGTGCCCGAACCGCACAAACCGGCGGCCCCCGTGCGCAATGCGGCGCCTTCGATCATCAGCGCGGATCTGAAGATTGTCGGCGATCTGACCAGCGCTGGCGACATCCAGATCGACGGCACAGTCGAAGGCGATATCCAGAGCCGTACCATCACCGTTGGCGAATCGGCGCAGGTGACCGGTTCGATCGTCGCGGATACGGTTCGCATCTGCGGATCGGTCAACGGTCAGATCAAAGGCCAGACCGTCACGCTCGACAAATCGGCCAAGGTGGTCGGCGATATCATGCATCAGAGCCTGGCGATCGAACCCGGCGCCTTTCTCGAAGGCCATTGTCGCCGGTTCGATCAACCGGCCGCGGCTTCGTCGCCTTCTGCGTCGTCGGGCAGTACGCTCGGCGGCAGCTCGGCCCTGACCGACAACAAGGTCGATCTCAAATCCGCGGTTGCGAACACTCCGAAGCAGTTCGCGACCAGCTGACGCACGGCCGGAGCTCCGGCCGATGTCGGTTCCCCACTGCGCCTGTTCGCTCCCCGCGAACGGGCGCCTTCATTTTCGGGCGGCGGCGATCGCCTCGCTGTAAAGCCGCGGATCCACATTGCCGCCCGAGAGGATGACGGCGACGGTGTGCCCGCGCAGCGGAATGCGTCCGTTCAGCACTGCCGCGAGCGCGACAGCACCGCCCGGTTCGACCACCAGCTTCAGCGTGTCGAACGCATAGGCCATCGCCGCGCGCACCTCGTCGTCGCTGACCGATACCGCGCTCTCGACCAGGCGGCGGTTGATCGCGAAGGTCATCTCGCCCGGCATCGGCGCCAGCAGCGCATCGCAGATCGAGCGCGCATCTTTCGCGTTGGCGAGCCGTTCGCCGGCACGGAGCGATCGGCCGGTATCGTCGAAGGTGGCGGGTTCGGCGCCGTAAATCCTGCAGCCCGGCGCATCGTGCGAAACCGCAATGGCGAGCCCTGCCATCAGGCCGCCGCCGCCACAGGGCGTGATCAGCGCATCGGGCCTTGCCCCCAATTCCTGCGCCTGCGCCACGATCTCGCACCCGGCCGTGCCCTGGCCGGCGATGATATCGGCATCGTCGAACGGCGGCACGATCACGCCCTGCCGTTCGCCGGCGATCCGGGCGGCGATTTCCTCGCGGCTTTCGCGATAGCGGTCGTAGGTGATGATTTCCGCTCCATAGCCGCGCGTGTTGGCGATCTTGATCGACGGCGCATCGCTCGGCATGACGATCGCCGCGTCGAGGCCGAGCAGGGCCGCCGCCGCAGCAACGCCCTGCGCGTGATTGCCCGACGAGAACGCGACCACGGATTTAGGCCGCCTTCCTTCGTCGATCAGCCGCCGCAGCTTGTTGTAGGCGCCGCGGAACTTGAACGAGCCGGTGCGCTGCAAGGTCTCCGCCTTGATCAGGATGCGCGCAGCCGTGCGGGCATCGAGCGCCGCCGATTGCAGCAGCGGCGTTCTGACGGCGTGGCCTTCGAGCCGTCGGGCGGCCGCCTCGACATCGGCGTAGGTCGGCTCTTGCGGCGCAGCGTCGGCGGGCGAGGTCATGCGTTCTCGCCGCACGACAGCAGGCCCGGCAGATGCGACAGATCGGCGATCTCGGCGTCTGGCGTGCCGGGCAATCGCTCGACCGGATTTGCGGCGCGATTGACCCAGATCGTCCTGAATCCGAAGGAGGCCGCGCCGGCTACATCCCAGCCGTTCGAACTGACGAAGGCGATGTCGGCCGGCGCGCAGCCGAGCCGGTCGGTCGCCAGCCGATAGACCGATGGATGCGGCTTGAATACGCCGACCGCTTCGACCGAAAGCATCGCCTCGAACGACGCGGCGATCCCGGCCCGCGCGCAGACCGCCTCGAGCATGGAAGGCGTGCCGTTCGAGAGTATGAGCAGGGGCAATCTGCTCACGCGTAGCCGCTCCAGCGCCAGCGGCACCTCGGGATAGACGTCAAGTGCGAGATAGGAATCGAGCAGGCGCTGGCGCAGCGCGCCAGGCTCGATCGAGAGCGCCGCCAGCGCCGCATCGAGCGCATCGGCTGTCACCGTGCTGAAATCCGCATGATGGCCCATCAGGCTCCGCAGCCAGGTGTATTCGAGTTGCTTGCGCCGCCACAAAGCGGTCAGTGCCGCCGCGGCATTGCCCAGCGCCTCACGGCAGAGCTCGGCCGGCGTTGCGATATCGAAGAGCGTTCCGTAAGCGTCGAAGACGCACGCAACCGGCCGCGACGGCGCCGGGCCGGCCGCCGCCATCAGCGGCCCAGATCCTCTTCGAGGGTGAGCGCGACCGTCGCGCCGTGCAGCCGGTGGCGATAGATCTGCAGATTCTCGAGCACACGCTGCACGTAGTTCCGCGTTTCGGAGAAGGGGATCAGTTCGATCCAGTCGACCGCATCGACCTCATAGCCGCGCGGGTCGCCGTATTCGTTGATCCACTGGCTGATCCGGCCCGGCCCGGCATTGTAGGCGGCGATCGCCAGAATGTACGATCCGCCATAGCGGTCGAGCAGCTCGCCGATATAGGCACTGCCGAGCCGCATATTATAGTCGCCGTCACGGGTCAGCTGGCTCTCCTCGTAGGCAAGCCCGAGCTTGCCGGCGACGTGTTTCGCCGTCGCGGGCATCAGCTGCATCAGGCCGCGCGCGCCGGCGGAGCTGACGGCATCGAGTTGGAACACGCTTTCCTGGCGCATGATGGCCAGCACCAGCGCATCCTCGGCCCCGTAGCCCGCAGGAACGGGGCGCACCGGATAGAGATAGTCGAGCATCTCGATTCCCTTGGTGCGCGCGATCTTGGCAACCGAGACCATGTAATCGTCGCGCTCGATGCTGTCGCCGAGTTCGGCGAGCAGCCGCAATTCGCTCGGCATCTCGAAACGCTCGGCCATGCGAATGAAGAAGGTGCGGGCGCGATCGCTTTCGTCGAGCTGGGCCAGCATGCGGATCAGCCGCGCCAGTTCGGTCGCTTCGAAGGCCTGGCGCTCGGCGTCGGTCGGCTCGGGCGCCGCCGCAAAGCCGATCCCGTCGAGCGTGCCGAGCCGCTGCGCTGCGAGCTGGCCGTAATAGGCGGACAGATTTGCTGCGGCACTGCGATACCAGTTCTGCGCCAGCGCGATATCGCCCATATCCTCCGCCGCGCGGCCCGCCCAGTAGGCGCCGCGCGCGAGGCTCACCGGCGAACCGACCCCGGCATACATGCGCGTGAAATGCTCGTAGCCGAGCCGGTATTCGGAGAGGAACCGCGCGGCCACCCAGCCGGCCAGCCATTCGCCGTCGGCAAAGGTGATGCCCTCTGTCGTGCTGTGTCCGGCGGCGAGGCGATAGGCGACCGACACGTCGCCGCGATGCAGTGATTCGCGCGCCGCGTTCTCGAGTTCGCGCCACATCAGATCGGGCCGGCCAGCACCTGGCGGCGGCGGGTCGAGCATGGCGGCCGCGCCGAGCGGGTCGTCGTTCTGCCGGCGCCAGCGCGCCCGCTCATAGACGAGGCCCGGATGGCGCAACAGTTCCGGCGGCACGCGTTGGAGTGCGGCATCGACGCCGGGATCCTTCTGACGCAACTTGATGCGTGCGAAAGCAAGTGCCTGATGCGCGGGATCGACCAGCGACATCATCCGTTCGGCAGCACCGGTTTCGCCGGCCCAGAGCAGACGATCGAGCCGCGCCACATGATCGGCCGGCTGGAGGAACTGCGCATAGGCTTCGAGAAAGGGGCCTTCGGCGGCGGCCGACATTGGCAACTGCGACCAGCCGCGCCGCACTGTGTCGATGCCCTGCTGCGTCAGTCCCTTCGCGAACAGCGCCCGGGCCAGCATCGCCGTACCCTCGATCGTGACCGGCTCGCGCTCGGCAAACCAGGCCAGCACCTCTTCGGTGCCGAGATTGGCCGGCATCGCCCGTTCGCCCTGTTCCTGCAGCGAGATCTGTCCCGGCCAGTCGGTGCTGATCCGCATGAAACCGGTGATCTCGTCGAACGAGCGGCCGGGGCCGGGGCGAATCAGATCGAGCCATTGGATGAACTTGGCAGGCAATGGCTCGCTGGCGGTGCTGGCCAGGGCCCGCGCCTGGGGCCATTTTTCCTGTTCGACCAGAAGGAATGCCTGCTTGTAGAGCGCCACGTCGTGGGCGCTCAGCAGGGGTTCGGCTGCCGCGCTCGCAGGCAGCAGGCCGAGAAACAGGGCGAAGGCAACGGGGATCGATCGTGGCACGCGGCAACTCATCGGTTGGTGAGGCTGCGGGCCACTATTCCGAAAGAGCCGAGCCCGGTCAAACATTGACGGTTCCTGACGGTTGCGGCAGCGCCCGAAGCCCGATAAACCTGCCGCAGAGAGCATAGTCAGGTCGGGAGAAAGTCGATGTTCAAAGGATCGATCACCGCATTGATCACACCGTTTCGCGACGGTGGCGTCGACGAAAAGGCGTTTCGGGAACTGGTGGAATGGCAGATCGCGGAAGGCTCCGACGGTCTGGTGCCCTGCGGCACCACCGGCGAATCGCCGACGCTCAGCCATGCCGAACATATGCGAGTCGTCGAGCTGTGCGTCGAAGCGGCGGCGGGCCGGGTTCCGGTGATTGCCGGCACCGGTTCGAATTCGACCGCCGAAGCGATCCTGCTCACGCGCCATGCCAAGGAGGCGGGAGCGGACGGCGCGCTGATCGTGATGCCCTATTACAACAAGCCGACCCAGGAAGGTCAGTATCGCCATTTCAAGGCGATCCACGATGCGGTCGAGATTCCGATCGTCATCTACAACATTCCCGGCCGCAGCGTGGTCGACATGTCGGTCGAGACGATGGCGCGTCTTGCCGAACTGCCGAACATCGTCGGCGTCAAGGATGCGACCCAGGACCTGGCCCGGCCGCTTGCGACCAAAATCCGCATCGGCAACGGCTTCTGCCAGCTCTCCGGCGAGGATGCGACGGCATTGCCGCTGCTGGCACAGGGCGGGGACGGCTGCATCTCGGTGACCGCCAATGTCGCGCCGCGCCTGCTGGCGGAAATGCACGAGGCCTGGGGTCGCGGCAATCTCTCGCGCGCGATGGAAATCAACGAACGGCTGTTTCCACTGCATCAGGCGCTGTTCTGCGAAACCAGTCCCGGACCGGTCAAATATGCGGCGAGTCTGCTTGGCCGCTGCCGCGCCGACACGCGCCTGCCGCTCTGCGAAATTGCCGACAGCACCAAGACGCGCGTGCGCGATGCAATGGTATCCGTCGGCCTGATTAACTGAATGTCATGGCCAGGGCAGACGCGCCGACGCGGGTCGCGGCCCAGAACCGCAAGGCCCGGTTCAACTTCGAGATCGAGGAACGGATCGAGGCCGGCATTATCCTGACCGGCACCGAAGTGAAATCGCTGCGCGGCGGTCGTGCCTCGATCGGCGAGGCATTTGCGGTCGAGCGCGATGGCGAGCTGTATCTCGTCAATGCGCATATCCCCGAATATGCGGGCGCGAGCCGCAACAACCATGCGCCAATGCGCCCGCGCAAACTGCTGGTGCATCGCCGCGAGATGGAACGGCTGCTCGGCTCGATCTCGCGCGAAGGCATGACGATCGTGCCGCTCTCGATCTATTTCAACGATCGCGGCATTGCCAAGGTCCAGCTCGGTCTCGCGCGCGGCCGGCGCAAGGTCGACAAGCGCGACGAAATCAAGCGGCGCGACTGGGAACGCGACAAGGCGCGCGTGCTGCGCAATCGCAACAAATAGCTTGGGCTGCCGCCTGACGCAAAGGAATCGCCTCATCCTGAGCTCGTCGAAGGATGAGGCGGCACAGTGGTGCGGCCCTCATGGTTCGACGGGCTCACCATGAGGACAACGCTCAGCCAGCGATGACGAAGGGAAGACGAACGGATCAGGAAGCCTGCGTGCGAACGTGCGCTGGCCGAAGCCCGTCCGCGGCGGGCGCGGCATCGGTGTTTCAGCCCACCAGATCCAGCCTTATCTGCTCGAACACCTGCCGGAACATCGCCGCGGTGAGACGCCCGGTGTTCGTGTTGTAGCGCGAGCAGTGATAGCTGTCGTAGAGACGGCGTCCGGCAATCGCATGGCGGGCGTTATGCGCGAACTTCGCGGCCGACAGCTTGATGCCGAGTGCGCGCAGCACAGCCTCATGTGCGATGCGTCCCAGCGCGAGGATCGCCTCGAGCCGGCTCATCGCTGCGATCTCTGTCGCGAGAAACGCATTGCATGTCGCGATCTCGCTGCCGACCGGCTTGTTCTGCGGCGGTACGCAGCGCACCGCATTGCTGAGCCGCGTATCGACCAGCGCAAGCCCGTCTTTTGCATGCTGGCGATAGTTGCCGGTTGCGAAACCGAAATCCTGCAGCGTCGGATAGAGCAGGTCGCCCGCAAAATCGCCGGTGAACGGCCGGCCGGTCCGGTTGGCACCCTTGAGGCCGGGTGCCAGCCCGACGATCAGCAGCCGCCCGTCGAGCGTCCCGAAACCGGGCACCGGCGCATTGTGCCAGCCGGGTTCGTTCGCGCGATTGGCGGTACGGAAGGCGACCAGACGCGGGCAGAGCGGACAGTCGCGCGGCGGGTCGGTGAAACCCTGCGTGGCGTCGGCCATCCGCACGAACCCGCGCGATTTAGACGTACTCGTCGGCCGGCCCGCGCGGTGCCGGCGCCGCGCGCTGGATCTGTTCGGCCAGATCCTGCAGATCGATGAAGCGGTCGGCCTGGCGGCGCAATTCGTCGGCCACCATCGGTGGCTGGGTGCGGGTCGTGCTGACCACCGTGCAATTTACGCCGCGCCGCTGCATCGCCTCGAGCAGCGAGCGGAAGTCGCCATCGCCCGAGAACAGCACCATGTGATCCATGCGGTCCGCCATTTCCATCGCGTCGACCGCGATTTCGACGTCCATATTGCCCTTCACCTTGCGCCGCCCCATGGAGTCGGTGAACTCCTTGGTCGGCTTCGTCACCATCGTGTAGCCGTTATAGTCGAGCCAATCGACCAGCGGCCGGAGCGGCGAGTAGTCCTGGTCTTCCTGCAATGCGGTATAATTGAACGCGCGGATCAACCGGCATTCCTCGTTGAAGATCGCCAGCAGCCGGCGATAGTCGATATCGAAACCGAGTGTCTTGGCGGCCGAGAAGAGGTTGGAACCGTCGATGAAAACGGCAACGCGGTCCTGCGGATGAAATGTCAGGCTGTTCATGGGCTCAATCCCTTTGCTGCAATGATCGGTGGCAAAACGTCAATCGCGCTTATGCAATTCACCGGCGAACGGCCGGCTCATAGCGCGCGGGCATTCATGCGCATCGCGCGACCGCCTGACAAGAGGCAATGGAATGGTACTCGGTAGCGGCGAGCGGATTTTCATCGGCCTCGGTTCGAATCTGCCCGGTCTGCATGGCGATCCGCGCGCACAGCTCGAGGCGGCATTGCAGGAACTCGCGGCCGAGGGCATCCGCGTCGTGCGCCGCTCGCGCTGGTACGAAAGCGAGCCGGTCCCGGTCTCCGAGCAGCCCTGGTTCGTGAATGGCGTGGTCGAGGTCGAAACCGGGCTGGAGCCGGCAGCCCTGCTGGCGCTGTTGCACCGGGTGGAGGCGGCATTTGGCCGCATCCGGCGGATCCGAAACGAGGCCCGCGCGCTCGATCTCGACCTGCTGGCCTATGGCGAGCGGGTGATGGCCGGCGAGGGCCTGCCCGAATTGCCGCATCCCCGGCTGCAGGACCGGGCTTTCGTGCTGCTGCCGCTGGCGGAAGTAGCCCCGGCCTGGCGCCATCCCGTCCTCGGCGAAAGCGCCGCCGCCCTGGCCGAAAAACTGCCGCCGGGGCAGCGGATCCGGCTCGCATCGCAGGGCACGGAGCCTGCCTAAGCGCCCGATTCTCTTGCTTTATCGGCGTCCGCTCCATATATTCGCAGAAATCCGCCACATTGCCGTGTTTTTGGAGGGCGACGAACAATGGCACGCGTCACCGTAGAGGATTGCGTCCTCAGGGTTCCCAACCGGTTCGAACTGGTCATGTATGCCGCGCGCCGCGCGCGCGACATCTCGGCCGGCTCGCAGCTGAGCGTCGAGCGCGACAACGACAAGAATCCGGTCGTTGCGCTGCGCGAGATCGCCGACGGCACCGTCATGACCGACGAACTCAACACCCGGATCATCCAAAGCATGCAGAAGCATGCCGAAATCGACGAGCCGGAAGAGGAGAGCGGTTTCGG
>JBBDWX010000189.1:0-3009 GCA_040902665.1 Dongiaceae bacterium | reverse complement strand
CACGCGCCTCGCCCCTGCCCTGCAATGGATCGCCGGATCAAGTCCGGCGATGACACCGAGTGGGTGGCGATGACACCGAGTGGGTGGCGATGACACCGAGTGGGTGGGGTCGGCAACGCGTGCTTGCAAGCCCGAACCGCTCCCTCGCTCACACCGTCCGCAGATACCACTCGTATTCGAGGGTCGAGACGACCGAGTGGAACTTGTTGCGCTCGAACCAGCGCGTCTCGCTGTAGACCTTGCAGAATTCGGTCCCGAGATAACCCGGCAACACTTTCGCCTCGTCGAAGGCGAGCAGCGCGTCGTTCCAGGTATCGGGCAACGTCGCCGCGGCCTTGGCATAGGCATTGCCCTCGATCGGCTCGCTCGCCGCGACCCGGTTCGCAATGCCGTAATGCGCGCCGGCGAGCACGGCCGCGGCCACGAGATAGATGTTCGCATCGGCGCCGGCAAAACGATGTTCGATGCGGCGCGCAAGGCCGCCGCCGCTCGGGATGCGCAGCCCGGTCGTGCGGTTGTTGTAGGCCCAGGCGGTCGAGGTCGGCGCGTAGCTGCTTTCCTGGAAGCGGCGATAGGAATTCGCATTCGGCGCGAGCAATGCCATCGCCTCGGCCATCGTCGCCTGCAGCCCGCCGATCGCATGACGCATCGTATCGGTGCCGCGCGTCGTGCCGTCGTCGAACACGTTGCGCCCGTCGCGATCGAGCAGGCTCATATGGATGTGCAGACCGTTGCCCGCCTGATCGGCATAGGGCTTGGCCATGAAGGTCGCATCGAAGCCGACCTGGCCGGCGACACCCTTGATCAGCCGCTTCAGCAGCACGCCATGATCGACCGCCGTCATCGCGTCGGCATTGTATTTGAGATTGACCTCGTACTGGCCGGGCCCCGCTTCGGAGATCGCGGCTTCGGCTGGAATGTCCTGCACGCCGGCCGCCTTCTCGATGCCGGCGAAGAATTCGTCGAAGTCGCTGAGCGAAGCCATCGACATGACCTGGATGCCGCTTTCGCGCAACGCGGTGCGCGGCGAACGCGGCGGCTGCGGACGCCCGTCGGGCGTCAGCTCGCGATCGAACAAATAGAATTCGAGTTCGACGGCGAGCACCGGCGTGAGCCCGTCTTCGCGATAGCGCGCAAGCACGCGATCGAGAACATGGCGCGGATCGGCGAAGAACGGTTTACCGCCCTCTTCGTACATCGAGAGCAGCACCTGACCGAGCGGCCGGCGATGCCACGGCACGCGGCGCAGCGTTTCAATAACCGGCCAGCAGATGTGATCGGCATCGCCGCGATCCCAGACCAGGCCCGCGTCTTCCGCATCGGCGCCGGTGATGTCGAGCGCATAGATCGACCCCGGGAAACGCACGCCCTCGCGATAGAGCTTTTCCAGCCCCTCGCGCGCGAAGCGTTTGCCGCGAATGACGCCGTTGCCATCCGGCACCAGCAATTCGACGCCGGTGATGTCGGGGTTCTGGGCCAGAAACCGCGTGACCTCGTCGCCCGCGATGGTGGTATCCATGATCGGCGCCCCTCCCGCGGGCGCGAAGTTGCGGGCATCCTGCCGATCCCACCCCGATCGTCAAGGGTGGACCGTCGAGGGGCGGCCGATAACGGCAGCCCCTATGGCAAAAACGGCCGCGCCTTGCCTTGATTCCGGGGCGCATGCGATCTTGGCGCTATCTTCCACGACATTCGTGTGACTTATGGCCGGCCGCCTCGAAGAATGGCTTACCGAACGCAATATCGATGAAGTCGAGTGCCTGGTACCGGATATTTCCGGTATCGCACGCGGCAAGATCCTGCCGGCGCAGAAGTTCCTGAAAGGCATCAAGGAACAGAGCCTGCGCATCCCCGAAAGCATTTTCATCCAGACCGTCACCGGCGAGTTCTCGGAAGACGAGGAAGACTGGGTCGTTCCCGACGAAGATCCGGATGTCTATCTGGTGCCCGATCCCGACACGATGATGGTCGTGCCGTGGAACGACGAGCCGACAGCCCAGGTCGTGTGCGACGCCTTCTATAACGACGGCAAGCCGGTCGATATCTCGTCGCGTTATCTGTTGCGTCGTATCGTCGAACTCTATGCCGAGAAAGGCTGGGCGCCGATCGTCGCGCCGGAACTCGAATTCTATCTGGTACAGATCAATCCCGATCCGGACATCCCGCTGATGCCGCCAATCGGCCGCAGCGGACGCCCAGAAACCGGACGTCAGTCCTACGGCATCGATGCAGTGAACGAGTTCGATCAGCTGTTCGAGGATGTCTACGATTACTGCGAGAAGCAGGAGATCGACGTCGACACGCTGACCCACGAAGGCGGCTCGGCACAGATGGAGATCAACTTCAATCACAGCGATCCGCTGCGCCTCGCCGACAGCGTGTTCACCTTCAAGCGCACCGTTCGCCACGCGGCGATGAAGCATAATGTCTATGCGACATTCATGGCGAAGCCGCTCGAGAAGGAACCGGGCAGCGCGATGCACATCCACCAGTCGGTGCTCGACAAGCGGACCGGCAAGAACCTGTTCGCAACGCAGAACGGCGAGGACTCGGCGCTCTTTCGCGCGCATGTCGCGGGGCTGCAGCGCTATCTGCCGCAGATCATGCCGCTCATCGCGCCGAACGTGAACTCGTACCGCCGCCTGCAGCCGTATCTCGATGCGCCGATCAACGTGCACTGGGCGGTCGACAATCGCACCGTCGGCCTGCGCGTACCGATCGCGGACCGCAAGGGTCGCCGCATCGAAAACCGGCTCGCCGGCGCCGATGCCAATCCCTATCTCGCAATCGCGGCCTCGCTGGCCTGCGGCTATGTCGGCATGGTCGACCGGCTGAAGCCGACCAAGCAGATCGAGGGCAGCGCCTATCGCATGGCGCACACGCTGCCGCGCACGCTCTACGATGCGCTGAGCCGGTTCCATGCCTGCAAGCGCATGCGCACGATCCTCGGCGACCGCTTCATGCGCGCGATCATGACGGTGCGGCGCGGCGAACTTGAAGCCTATCAGC
>JBBDWX010000188.1:0-20960 GCA_040902665.1 Dongiaceae bacterium | reverse complement strand
CACCACCGCTTCCGCGCGTTGGCGGGAGAGATTGAGATTGTACTGATAGCTGCCCTCGTTATCGGTGTGACCGACCACGAACAGCGACAGATTGGGATTGCGATTGAGCACGTCGGCGATCTCGCCAATCGCGGGATAGGATTCTTCGGTCAGCCGCGCCTTTCCGGAATCGAAGGCGATCGTGTAGATCGCGACCCTGCCGGCCTCGCGCAAAGCGCGCTCGATATCGTCGGACTCCGCCGCCGCGATGCCCGCCCAGCCCGTATCGGGCGGGCTTTCGAGGCCGAGCAGTACCGTCGCCTCCACCCCCATTGCATCGGTGCCGCCATTCGGATCGATGCGGTCTTCGAGCGTTCCCGGCTCGATCACATCGAGCAAAACCAGGGCCCGATTGTGCGTTTCGGGAAAGGCATCGAAGTTTTCCCGGGCGACATAGAGCGAGACATGGATATCGCCATCGTCGCGCGGCAGCCGGGCGGCCAGATAGAAGGGCTGCAGCGGAAAACTGAAGGCGAACTCCGTCACCGGCCCGAGTGTGCGCAGCCGCTTGTCGGGCGCGTAGAGAAGTTCTCCGGCAAACAGCCCACGCTCACCGCAATCGTCGCCGGAGCAGGTGAAAAGGATCTCGAAGCCGTCTTCGGTCAGTGCCCGCTCGTAATTGTGAAACACTTCGAGGCTCGAACGTTCGGCCGGCGCCGCATAGATGATGCGGGTGTGCCGACCCTCGATATCGCGGTGTTCGACCAATTCGACGCTGCCGGCGGCTTCTCGCAGCGGCATCCCGAGCGGCAGGCGGAACTGTTCGAAGGCGCGGTGGTCGTATCCGATGATTGCCGCGCCCTCGTAGCGCAGGATCAGCGGATGGTCGGCCGCGCCGATGGGGTCACCCTCAAGGGCCCGGACGGGGCTCGCACCCGTGGCGACCGCAAACAACAGGAAGCTGATCAGTGCAAGCCCGCAGGCCCGCACGCGGCTTATTGGCAATGTCTGCAAACCCTGGCCCCCGGGAATTGTCGTCTTGGTCGCGCTGGGCGCCCCCCCAGCATAGGCACAACTCCGCCACCGGCTCAAAACCGGATTGCGATCCCTACTCAAATCGCAGTCCGGTGGTTATATCTGGGGTCATGCCCCTCCCCGCTGCCGATCCCGTTGTCACCGAACGCGCCCAGCCGCCGGCCGTCACGCCATTCCGGCTGGTTTCCGATTACCGGCCGGCCGGCGATCAGCCGCAGGCGATCGAGGCGTTGAGCACCGGCCTGTTGCAGGGCGAACGCGACCAGGTGCTGCTTGGGGTCACCGGCTCGGGCAAGACCTTCACCATCGCGCATGCGATCGAGCGGTTGCAGCGCCCCTCGCTGATCCTGGCACCGAACAAGACGCTGGCGGCACAGCTTTACAGCGAGATGAAGGGATTCTTCCCGGACAATGCCGTCGAGTATTTCGTCTCCTATTACGACTATTACCTGCCCGAAGCGTACGTGCCGCGCACCGATACCTATATCGAGAAGGAATCGTCGGTAAACGAACAGATCGACCGCATGCGCCACTCGGCAACGCGTTCCCTGTTCGAGCGGCGCGATGTTGTCATCGTTGCGTCGGTCTCCTGCATTTACGGCATCGGCGCGCCGGAAACCTATTCGACCATGACGATCACGCTGACGACGGGCCAGGCCCTGAACCGCAGCGACCTGCTGCGCCGGCTCGTCGAAATCCAGTACAAGCGCAACGATGCAAGTTTCTATCGCGGCACCTTCCGTGTGCGCGGCGACTCGGTCGAAATCTTTCCGGCCCATCTCGAGGACCGCGCCTGGCGGTTGTCGCTGTTCGGCGACGAGATCGAATCGATCCAGGAGTTCGATCCGCTGACCGGCGAACGCATGGCAGCGCTCGGTCAGATCAAGATATTCGCCAACAGCCACTATGTGACGCCGAAGCCGACGCTCCAGCAGGCCGTGCAGCAGATCAAGCAGGACCTCAAGATCCGGCTCGAGGAGTTCCACAAGGACGGCAAGCTGCTCGAGGCGCAGCGGCTCGAGCAGCGCACGATGTTCGATATGGAGATGATCGAGGCGACCGGCAGCTGCGCCGGCATCGAAAACTATTCGCGTTACCTGACCGGCCGGCATCGCGGTGAGCCGCCGCCGACATTGTTCGAATATATTCCCGACGACGCGATGCTGTTCGTCGACGAAAGCCATGTCACCGTACCGCAACTTGGCGGCATGTTCCGCGGCGACTGGGCGCGCAAATCGGTTCTGGCGGAGTTCGGTTTCCGGCTGCCCTCCTGCACCGACAACCGTCCGCTCAAGTTCGAGGAGTGGGAACAGATGCGGCCGCAGACCGTGTTCGTATCGGCCACGCCCGGGCCCTGGGAAATGGAACGAACCGCCGGCGCCTTCGTGGAGCAGGTGATCCGACCGACCGGGCTGATCGATCCGGTCTGCATCATCCGCCCGACCGATATCCAGGTCGACGACACCATCGCAGAATGCCGCGACTGCGCCGCCAAGGGCCAGCGCGTGCTGGTGACGACGCTGACCAAGCGCATGGCCGAAGATCTGACGGAGTACATGCACGAACAGGGCATCCGCGTGCGCTATGTGCATTCCGATGTCGAAACCCTGGAGCGGATCGAGATCATCCGCGACCTGCGGCTGGGCGCTTTCGACGTGCTGGTCGGCATCAACCTGTTGCGCGAGGGGCTGGATATTCCGGAATGCGCGCTGGTCTGCATTCTCGATGCCGACAAGGAAGGCTATCTGCGCTCGAAGACCTCGCTGATCCAGACCATCGGCCGCGCCGCGCGGAATATCGACGGGCGGGTCATTCTCTATGCCGACACCATGACAAAATCGCTGGAAGGTGCGCTGGCCGAAACCGACCGGCGGCGCGAAAAGCAGCAGGCCTACAACGCAGCGAACGGCATCACACCGGAATCGGTGCGGCATTCGATCTCGGATATCCTGCACAGCGTCTACGAGCAGGATCACGTCACGGTCGATACCGGCATCGCCGGGGCGGCGCATATGTTGGGACATAATCTCGAAGCGACGATCGCCGATCTGGAAAAGCAGATGCAGCGCGCGGCGGGCGATCTGGAATTCGAGGAAGCGGCCCGGCTGCGCGACGAAATCCGGCGCCTCGAAGCGCTCGATCTGGGGATCAAAGCCGGCCGACCGGATGCGGCAAAGCTCGCCAACGAAACCGTCCGGCGTGAACGCCGTGCGCTGGCCGACAGCAGCAAGGCACCGATGGCGCGCGGCCGCCCACAAGGCAAGAACGGCAGGCCCGGTGGCGGCAAAGCCGGCCGCGGACGGCGCTGATCGTTCACACCACGAGGACAACCATGAGCGAACAACCCGACGATCGCCAGCCGCCACCGCTGGATCCGATGACCCTGCCACCGCGCACCCGCTCGAACTATCCGGTCGCCTTCCGCGACGTGGTCGGGGCGCGCGAGAAACGCCAGCTTGGCGCCGCACTCGGTCTCACCCGCTATGGCGTCAACCTGGTGCATCTGCCGCCGGGCGCCTGGTCCTCGCAGCGGCATTGGCACAGCCATGAAGATGAGTTCGTCTACCTGTTGGAAGGCGAACTGACTCTGATTACCGACGAAGGCGCGCGGACCCTGACCGCCGGCATGTGCGCCGGATTTCCGGCAGGCCGGCCCGACGGGCATCATCTGGTCAATCGCAGCGATCGCATGGCGATCTATCTTGAGCTCGGCGATCGCAACGAGGCAGACCGGGTCGACTATCCCGACATCGACATGAAGTTGCACAAAGAGAACGGTCGTTACGTGTTCATGCACAAGGACGGCAGCCCCTACCCGACGGAGTGACACCGATGACCGATCCGGTTTTCTATCCCGGCCTCGCGACATTGCTGGCGATCGTGCTGTATCTCTGTTTCCTGTTCCGCACCGGCCAGATGCGGCGCAAATACGGGATCGTTGCACCCGCCGTGACCGGCCATCCCGAGTTCGAACGCGCCTACCGGATCCAGATGAACACGGTCGAGCAGCTCGTCGCGTTCCTGCCGATGCTGTGGCTGTTTGCCGTTCTGGTCGATGGCGAATGGGCCGGCGGGCTCGGCCTGCTCTGGGTGGCGGGTCGCATTCATTATGCCGTCTCGTACGCGCGCGATCCCAGGACGCGAGGGCCAGGCATGATCGTCAGCACGGTCGTGACAATCCTTCTTACGCTCGGCGTTGCCTGGGGTCTGCTGATCCTGGCGCTTTAGGAGAGATCGAGAATGACCGAGAAGATCGTCAAGTCCGATGTCGAATGGCGCAAGCAGCTTTCGGCCGAACAGTATCATGTCACCCGGAACCACGGCACCGAACGCGCTTTCACCGGCAAGTATCACGACGAGAAGACGCCGGGTACATATCGCTGCATCTGTTGTGGGGAGACGTTGTTTTCGTCGGAAGCCAAATTCGACTCCGGAACCGGCTGGCCAAGCTTCTATGCGCCGCTGCCGCATGCGGCAATTGGGACGCAGGAAGATCGCGGATTTTTCATGCGCCGCACCGAAGTGCATTGCGCGCGTTGCGAAGCGCATCTCGGTCACGTCTTTCCGGACGGCCCCGAACCGACCGGATTGCGCTATTGCCTCAATTCCGCGGCACTTGATCTCGACACCGACGACGGCGCCGCGAAACCTGAAACCGAAGTCGCAAATCGCTGAACCGCACACCGGATGGCCGGCACCGGATCGCCGGCAAACGCATCCGGCCAGCGAAAAAGGGCGCTCCCGCGGGAGCGCCCTTTTTCGTAACAAACGTCGACAGTCCTACCGATCGAGCACGTTGTAACCACGACCCTGCAGACAGTCGGCAATGATCCGCTTCTGCTGTTCGGTTCCCTGCAGTGCGCCATGACCGGCACCGCCGAGACCACCCAGCGCACCGCCGATAGCGGCGCCTTCGCCGACACCGACGCCGCCAACCAGCGCACCGGTAACGACGCCAAGCACCGCGCCGGCACCCGCGCCAATCAGGGCGTTTTCAGCGGCTTCGCCGGTCGGGTTCACCTGTTCAGCATATTGCCGGCATTCGGCGAGATCCTGCTGATACTGGGCGTTATTGACATTCCCCGTGTCGACCACCGGGTTGTAGGTCTGCGCCGCGCAGGCCGACAGCGCCACCGCGGCAATCCCCATTAGAATGCGTTTCATCGCAAAACTCTCCTTGTAGAGCGCCTCTCGGCGGGGCCGCCCATGGCGGAAAAGCCGCGATGGGTCCGGCATCCCCTAGATAGCGCATTAATCCCCATATTCCAGAGGGAATGAGGCAGCATTGCGGCCGGCCACAGAGTTGCCATCGAGGACTGCTTGGCCCATGTTTCCATTCGATTTTTATCCATCGCAGAACCCCGGAGCCGCCATCCCGTGACCGAACCGCGCACCCCTTACACGGCCGGTGCCACCGAATCCTGCGCGGCGCTGGTGACCGGCGCCGGGCGCCGTATCGGCCGGGCGATTGCCATCGATCTGGCGCAGCATGGCTGGAATGTCGCGATTCACTACCATCGGTCGGCGGCCGAGGCCCTGGAGGTCGTGTCGGAGATCGAATCGCTGGGCCGCCGCGCGGTCGCGCTGCAAGCCGATCTGACCGACGAGGCGCAGGTCGTTCGCCTGTTGCCCGCTGCCATTGCAACGCTCGGTCCGCTGACGTTGCTGGTGAACAACGCCTCGGCCTTCGAGATGGACCGGATCGACAGCGCGACGCGCGCGAGCTGGGACCAGCATATCGAAACCAATCTGCGCGCGCCGCTGGTCCTGACCCAGGCCTTTGCTCAACAGCTGCCCGCGGGACGGCAAGGCAACATCGTGAACCTTCTCGATCAGCGGGTCTGGAAGCCGACGCCGTATTTCCTTTCCTATACCGTGGCGAAAATGGGTTTGTGGACGCTGACCCGCACCTGTGCACTGGCGCTCGCACCGTCGATTCGGGTGAACGGCATCGGTCCGGGGCCGACCTTGCCCAGCACACGCCAGACGGAGGAACAGTTTCGCCGACAATGCGAGGCGATGCCGTTGAAGCGCGGCACCACGCCGGCCGAGATTTGCGACGCGCTGCGGTTTATCCTCGATGCGCCGTCGATGACCGGACAGATGATCGCACTGGACGGGGGCGAGCATCTTGGCTGGGCGCAATCGACCCGCGGATTCGTCGCCAGTGAATAGGAGCGGGAACCCTGGTCGCCGAGGTCGGCAGCCAGCGCCCGGCAAAATCGACATGGCACGTCAGAAGGCAAATCCTCCTGCCACTAAGGCCCGCAGCGCGCCGCGCACCCGGCGCGCATCCGGTACGCCCGGTCCCGGCGAGTTGAAGGTCTTCATCCGCGACATGGTGCTGAGTTGCCGCATCGGCGTGCACCAGCATGAGCGGATCGCCGACCAGCGGGTCAGGATCAATCTCGAGGCGACGGTCCGGCCGGGCCGCGAGGTCGGCGACGATCTCGAGAATGTTGTGTGCTATGGCGAGCTGGTCACCGGAATCCGCCATGTGGTCGGGTCCGGTCACAACAATCTGGCCGAAACGCTGGCGGAACGGATCGCAGCCATGTGCCTCGAGGACCGTCGGGTTCAAGCGGTAAGGGTCAGGGTGGAAAAACTCGACGTTTTTCCAGAATCGGAGAGTGTCGGCGTCGAGATCGAGCGCCGTCGTCCCTAGGCACGATCGCGAGTCTGGATCACAGCGCGTGACCGGAAATATTTGAAACGATGCAACAAACCGGTAACCGGCGGGCTACCGCGTCAAAGTTTTGCACACCGTCTTCAAGCCGCCATATTCGTTCCAGAACAAGACGGGTTTGATCGAACGGCCATCGTTTGTTTGTTCTTGACTTAGGCAAACAATATGCAATTCAGAGGGTTATCGATTTTGCACATTTTTTAAGCAACGACGGCAAATCACAGGATTCACTAGCCGGCTTTGTAGCCGGCACGACATTTTCGACAGAGTTATCCACGGGAGTCGTGGAAAGATTGCAGGAACGCAACAGGGCCTGAAGGATTTCGGCCACAGTGGTCCGCGCTGTCGCGAGAGCAGGAGATGCAGGCGGCCCCATGACCGCACCGATACAAAACAAAGGGGCGAACGATCCGGGGCCGAGTGCCGCCGAGGCACGGGAGCCGTCGGAACGGCCTGCCGCGCCGAAAGCCTCGCTCGCCCATGGCATCGCGGTGATCGAGGGCGCGCTGAAGTCGCTGCCGGCGGTGCCGGGCGTCTACCGTATGCTGAACGAGACAGGCGACGCGCTTTATGTCGGAAAGGCGCACAATTTGCGCAAACGTGTCGCCGCCTATACGCAGGTGCCGCGGCTTTCGACCCGGCTGATGCGCATGGTCGCGGAAACCGTCTCGCTCGAGGTGGTAACCACACACACCGAGGTCGAGGCGCTGCTGCTCGAGAGCAATCTCATCAAGCGCCTGGCGCCGCGCTACAATATCCTGCTGCGCGACGACAAGTCGTTCCCCTACATCTTGATTACCGAGAACCACACCGCACCGCAGATCGCCAAACATCGCGGCGCGCGCAAGCGCAAGGGCGACTATTTCGGACCGTTCGCTTCTGCGGGGGCCGTCAACCGTGCGATCACCGCGCTCGAAAAGGCATTCCTGCTGCGATCCTGCTCCGACCATATGTTCGCGAGCCGGACCCGGCCCTGTCTGCTCTACCAGATCAAGCGCTGTTCGGCGCCCTGTGTCGGTCGGATCGCCGAGAGCGACTATGCGACTTTGGTCGATCAGGCCCGGCAGTTCCTGTCGGGCCACAGCGGCGAGATCCAGGCAGCGCTCGCGACCGAGATGCAGGCGGCCAGCGGCGCGCTCGACTATGAGCGGGCCGCGCGCCTGCGCGACCGGATCCGCGGTCTGTCGCAGATCCAGGCGCACCAGGACATCAATATCGAAGGCATCGAGGAAGCCGACGTGATCGCGGCCTATCAGGCCGGCGGACAGACCTGCATCGAGGTATTCTTCTTTCGCAATGGCGGCAATTACGGCAATCGCGCCTATTTTCCGAGCCACGATCGCGAGGCAGGCGTTCCGGAGATTCTCGCCGCCTTCATCGGCCAGTTCTACGAAAACAAGACGCCGCCGCGCCTCCTTCTGGTCAGCGAACGGCCGGCCGAGATCGAACTTCTGGCTGAAGCGCTGTCGCTCAAGGCCGATCGCCGCGTCGAGATCGCCACGCCGCAGCGCGGCGCGAAGCGCGGTCTGCTCGACCATGCGCTCGCCAATGCGCGGGAGGCGCTTGGCCGGCGCATGTCCGAGAACGCCGCTCAGCGACGGCTTCTGGAAGGCCTTGCCGGCGTGTTCGGACTGGACGGCACGCCGGAGCGCATCGAGGTCTACGACAACAGCCACCTCTCCGGCACCAACGCCTATGGCGCGATGATCGTCGCCGGGCCGGAAGGGTTCGCGAAAAGCGCCTATCGCCGCTTCGCGGTGACGGGCCGCAGCAAGGACGGCGACGCCGTCGAGCCGGGCGACGATTACGCGATGCTGCGCGAGGTTCTGGCCCGGCGCTTCGCGCGCGCGCTCAAGGAAGATCCTGGCCGCGAAGGGAAAGGCTGGCCCGACCTGGTGCTGATCGATGGCGGGCAGGGCCAGCTCAACGTGGCGCTCGACGTGCTGCGCGAACTGGCCATCGAAGACATACCCGTCGTGGCGATCGCCAAGGGACCCGATCGCGACGCCGGCCGCGAGCGATTCTTCATGGCGGGTCGACCGCCGATCGAGCTCGAGCCCAGGGATCCGGTTTTGTACTTCCTGCAGCGATTGCGCGACGAAGCGCATCGATTTGCCATCGGCACGCATCGCGCCGGGCGCAGCCGTGCCATCGGGCGTTCCGCCCTCGACGACGTGCCGGGCATCGGTGCGAAACGCAAGAAGGCCCTGTTGTTGCATTTTGGATCGGCCCGTGCGGTCGCCCGCGCCGGGCTTGCCGATCTCGCGGCCGTCGACGGCATCAGCGCGGCCGTGGCGCGCCGCATCTACGATCATTTCCACGGCGAGGCCTAGCAGTTTAGACTCGCCCTTCCGCTCCGTTGCATGGGTCCCCACATGCACCGGCATCCCCCGCAACCAACCCGAGGCGCCGATGGATCTGCCGAACATTCTCACGCTGTCGCGCATTGTCGCGATCCCGCTTCTGGTTGCGCTGCTGTTCCTCCCCGGCGCGTTCTGGCAGTGGCTGGCGCTGCTGATTTACATCGCCGCCTGCGTGACCGACTATTTCGACGGCATGCTGGCGCGCCAGCGCGCCCAGGAAAGCGCGCTCGGCCGGTTTCTCGATCCGATCGCCGACAAGCTACTGGTTGCCTCGGTCATTCTGGCGCTTGTCGCGGTCGACCGGATCGAAGGCTGGCTCATCCTGCCCGCCCTGATCATTCTCTGCCGCGAAGTGCTGGTCTCGGGTTTGCGCGAGTTTCTTGCGAGCCTGCAGGTCAGCATACCGGTCAGCAAACTCGCCAAGTGGAAGACGACAGTACAGATGGTGGCGCTCGGTCTGTTGATACTCGGCACCGCCGGCCCGCGCGGCATTCATTCGCTCGGCCAGATCGGCCTGTGGATCGCTGCGGCCCTGACCCTGGTGACCGGTTACGATTATCTCCGAGCGGGGCTCCGCCACATGGGCGGCGACGGCCCGGGATCGCCGCGATGAAACTTTTCGGCATCGCCGGCTGGAGCGGCAGCGGCAAGACGACGCTCGTCGCAGCCCTGGTACCGGCGCTTATCGGGCGCGGGCTCTCCGTCTCGACCGTCAAACATGCGGGTCACGGCTTCGACCTCGATCGCCCCGGCAAGGATTCCTATCGTCACCGCCACGCCGGCGCGACCGAAGTGCTGATCACCTCGCCCGAGCGCTGGGCGATGATCCACGAGCTGCGCGACGAAACCGAACCGCCTTTGCCGGAGTTGCTCGCGCGCATGACGCCCGTCGATCTGGTGTTAATCGAAGGCTTCAAGGCGGCACCGCACGAGAAGATCGAAGTGTGGCGGCAGGCCAACGACCAGCCATCCTTGTATCCGGACGATCCGCATATCGTTGCCGTCGCCTGCGACGCGCCGCCACCCGGTTGCACGCTGCCGCTTCTGCCGCTCGCCGATGCCGCTGCCGTCGCCGCCTTCATCGTCGCGCATTGCGGACTTGCCGGGAATGCGGCCGCACGTCGAAGAGCGTGAGCGCAATGAAGTGGCAAGGTTCAGCAGGGCAAATGCGATGAAACTGATGTATTTCGCCTGGCTCCGGCAGAAGATCGGCTGCGGCTCCGAGGAGCGCGAGCTGCCGGCGCATGTCGCAACGGTCGAACAGATGTTGCTGTGGCTGGAAACGCTCGGTCCCGGCTATCGGACGGCGCTCGCCGACCGAAAATCGATCCGGGTCGCGGTCAACCACGAGTATGTCGGCGCCGGCTATCCCGTTAAGCAAGGCGACGAGATCGCCCTGTTCCCGCCGGTGACGGGCGGCTAGGCTCCGGCGCATGATCCGCGTGCAGCAGGAAGATTTCGACGTCGGTGCCGAGATCGCGCGCCTTACCGCAGGCAACCGCGCGATCGGCGGGCTTGCGCTGTTCGTCGGACTGGTGCGCGACATGGCCGATCGCGAAAAGATCGACGCGATGACGCTCGAACATTATCCCGGCATGACCGAGAAGAAACTCGCCGAGATCGAAGCCGAGGCGCAGCGCCGCTGGCCGCTCGAGGCATCGCTGATCGTGCATCGCTACGGGCGACTCGAGCCGGGCGACAATATCGTGCTGGTCGCCTGCGCCTCGCCGCATCGCGATGCCGCGTTCGATGCCTGCCGGTTCCTGATCGACTGGCTCAAGACCGAGGCACCGTTCTGGAAGCTCGAAGAAACCGGCAAGGGACCGAAATGGGTCGAGGCGCGGGACAGCGACGATCGAGCAAAGAAACGTTGGGTTGCCGATTGATCCTGCGGCCGGGCACAATCCGCGCCTTTCATCGTTCCGACCAGCCGGGAGTCCCACATGACCGATCTCGACCTCTGCTATATGAGCGGCAGCGAAGCGTTGCACCGATTTCGAAATCGCACTTTGTCGCCGGTCGAGCTGCTGCAGGCGCTGATCGCGCGCGCCGGACAGGTCGAGACCAGGGTCAACGCGCTGCCGATGAAGCATTACGATTATGCACTCGGCGAGGCGAAGAAGGCCGAAGCGCGCTACATGAAAACCGACGGCCGGATCCGCCCGCTCGAAGGACTGGCGCTCGCGGTCAAGGACGAATCGCCGATCAAGGGCTGGCGCACCACGTTCGGTTCGACGATCTACAAGGACAATATCGACAAGGTGACGCATCCCGGCGTCGAGCGGCTGCTGAAGGCCGGTGCCATCGTGCATGCGCGCTCGGCAGCACCGGAATTTTCCTGCGCGCCATTCGCCCATTCGAAGATCTGGGGCATCACGCGCACGCCGTGGAATCTCGAATATTCCTGCGGCGGATCCTCGGGCGGCGCCGGCGCCTCGCTCGCCTCCGGCACGACCACATTGGCAACCGGCTCCGACATCGGTGGTTCGATCCGCATCCCGGCCTCGATGAGCGGCGTCTGCGGTTACAAACCGCCGTTCGGCCGCAATCCCGAGGGCCCGCCCTTCAATCTCGACCAGTACTGCCATTTCGGTCCGCTGTCGCGGACGGTTGCCGATGCGGCGTTGTTCCAGAATGTGGTCGCCGGGCCGCATCCGATCGACATCGTCTCGCTGCGACCGAAGCTCCGCATTCCGGCAAAACTCGGCGACATCAGGGGATGGAAGATCGGCCTCACCGTCGATTATGGCTGTTATGATGTCGAACCCGATGTGATCCGCAATACCCGCGCCGCCGCCGATGCGTTCCGCCAAGCCGGTGCAATCGTCGAGGAGGTCGAACTGGGCTGGGACCGCGAGAAGATCGCCGCGGCCGGCTGGGCGCATTTCGGTGCCATCTTCGGCACCTGGGTTGCGCGCGTCATCGCCGAGCATCGCGACGAGATGACCGACTATGCAATCCATTTCGGCGAGCGCGCCATGGCCACGAAAAAGGAAGAGTTCCTCGCCGGGCTCGAATATGAGGGCGAGATGTATCTCTCGCTCGGCAAACTGATGCAGAAATACCGGATCCTGCTCTGCCCGACCTTGCCGTTGCCGGCCGTCGTCGCCGGGGAGAGCTATGTCGATCGCAAGCCGATCATCGACAACAAACCGCAGGAATCGCTGCTGCACTGGCTGACGACCGCGGTGTTCAACATCCTGTCGCGCTGCCCGGTGATGAGCATGCCGTCGGGCCTCGCGAGCAATGGCGTCCCGACCGGGCTTTCCATCGTCGGCCGCACCTTCGACGATGTCAGCGTGTTCCGCGCGGCCCGGGCCTATGAAACACAGGCCGGCCAATGGTATGCGACGGCGGACCGTCGACCGAAGCTGTGAGGTTCTGAATGCCGACGCTCGAAACGCTGATCGTCTCCACCGCCGCCGCGTTCGTGCTGAGCGCCTCGCCCGGACCGTCCAATCTCTATGTGCTGGCGCGCAGCGTGTCGCAGGGCCATCGCGCGGGATTGGTTGCCGCGCTCGGTCTTGCAGCCGGCGGGCTGGTTCACGTGGCGGGCGCGGCGCTCGGTCTCGCCGCCCTCTTCCATCATTCGGCGACGGCCTTCACCGTGCTCAAATATGTCGGCGCGGCTTATCTGGTGTGGCTCGGCATCCAGTGTTTTCGCGATGGCCGCATTGCAGCGCCGATCGTACCGGCATTGCCCCGCCCGCTCGCCCGCATCTTCCGCGAAAGCATGCTGGTCGAAATACTGAACCCGAAGGTTGCCCTGTTCTTTCTGGCGTTCCTGCCACAGTTCGTCGACCCGGCCGCGGGGCCGATAGCACTGCAGACATTGATCCTCGGGCTGATTGTCACCGCCACCGCCCTGCCATGCGACGTCGCCATCGCGTACCTGTCGGCGAACATTGCCGGCCTGCTGCGCCGCCGCCCGATCTGGATGAGGGTCCAGAACTGGATTTCGGGCACGATCCTGATCGGGCTCGGCGCCGCGATGGCACTGGCCCGGCGGAACTGAACCGACGCGCCGCGCGACTTAGGCGGTCGCGCCCGCTTTCGTGCCCGGCTTGGCGTTCGGCGCACCGCGCACGGTTGCGGCGTAATCGTCCATCATCGCCCGCGTTACCTCGCCAACCTTGAACTTGTAAGGGCCGATCTCGCCGACCGGTGTCACCTCGGCAGCCGTGCCGGTCAGGAACACCTCGTCCGTCTTGGCCAGCTCTTCCGGCAAGATCGCGCGCTCGATCACCTCATAGCCGCGCGCCTTCGCGAGCGCGATTACCGTCTGGCGTGTGATGCCGTTGAGGAAGCAATCCGGCGTGGGCGTATGGATGACGCCATCCTGCACCAGGAAAATATTGGCGCCGGTCGCCTCGGCGATCTGGCCGCGATAATCGAGCATCATCGCATCCTGATAGCCGTCGTTCTCGGCCTCGTGCTTCGAGATCGTGCAGATCATATAGAGCCCGGCAGCCTTCGAGGCAGTCGGTGCGGTGTCCGGCGCCGGGCGACGCCATTTCGCGATGTTGAGGCGGATGCCCTTCTCGCGCAGCTCGGGCGAGAAATAGGACGGCCATTGCCAGGTGGCGACGGCGACATGGATTTTGGTTGCCTGGGCCGAAACACCCATCATCTCCGAACCGCGCCAGGCGACCGCGCGCACATAGGCATCCTGCAGCCCGTTCGCCTTGAGCGTCTCGATCTTGGCCGCGTCGATTTCGTCTGCGGTGAAGGGAACCTTGAAGCCGAGAATCTCGCCCGAGCGGATCAGCCGTTCGCTGTGCTCGTGGATCTTGAAGATGCGACCGTTATAGGCGCGCTCGCCCTCGAACACGCAGGAGGCATAGTGCAGCGCATGGCTCAGCACATGGAGGCTGGCGTCGCGCCAGGGCATGAGGCCGCCGTCGAACCAGATGCTGCCGTCGCGGTCGTCGAAGGGGATGATGCTCATCGCTCTGCTGCCGAAGTCCCGGGCGGTTCTGAGACCCGACCGGGCGGCCGCCGGGCGCCGCGAGGCAGGTACGGTTCTTGCCGTCGAGGGCCCATCCGGTAGCAAATTCTTGCCAATGCGTCAACATTACTGCCATAATCGGTCGCCATGAACGATCCGCGACCCGTCGCCAATCCCCTGTTCCTGCGCGAAGAGGAGCTGCGCCAGGGCATCGAGCTCCTGTTTTTTGCCTATCGGGACTTCACGGCAGAGCCCGACAAGATCCTGGCCGAACTCGGCCTCGGTCGCGCCCATCACCGGGTCATCTATTTCGTCGGACGCAATCCGGGCATGCCGGTCTCGGCATTGCTCGATATTCTGAAGATCACCAAGCAGAGCCTCTCGCGCGTTCTCGGGACGCTGATCCGGGCCGGCTTCATCCAGCAGAAGGCCGGCACGCGCGATGCGCGCCAGCGATTGCTCGAACTGACGCCCAAAGGCGCTGCTCTCGAACGACGGCTGACCGAAGGTCAGCGTCGCCGCGTTGCTGCGGCCTATCGCGGCGCCGGCGCCGATGCGGTCGACGGGTTTCGCAAGGTGCTGACCGGGCTGATCGACGAGAGCGAACGGCTGAAAGCGCTGGCCGGCGGCTCCCGCGGCTGATCGGGCCTGGGTCGCCATGGTCGCCACCGCATCACCCCGCCCGACGCGCGCCCGGCAGCCGCGGGCGCCAAAAATCCCGGTCTCGAAGAAGCGGCAGCAGAAGCCGCGCGTGCCGGACGGCAGCGTCGTCTATGCGATCGGCGATATTCACGGTCGCGCCGACTTGCTCGATGCGCTGCATGCGCAGATCGTAGCCGATGCCCGGAAACGCCCGGCCCGACGCCGTGTGCTGATCTGGCTCGGCGATTACGTCGATCGCGGAATTGATTCGATGGGCGTGGTGGAGCGCGTCATGGCCCCGCTTGCCGGGTTCGAAACCGTCGCGCTGCTCGGAAATCACGAGGATCTGATGCTGCGTTTCCTCGACGACCCTGCGGTCGGGCCGGATTGGATGCTGAACGGCGGTATCCAGACATTGACTAGCTATCGCATCGACCCGATGGACGGATGCTTCTTCCGTGCCGATCGCTGGGAGGCGCTGTCGCGCGCCTTGCGCGAAGCCCTGCCTGCGGCGCAGCGCCGCTTTCTCGAGCGCCTGAAGCTTATGCATCGCGAAGCCGATTACCTGTTCGTCCATGCCGGCATCCGGCCCGATCGCGCGCTCGATGACCAGGACCGCGACGATCTGCTATGGATTCGAGGCGAGTTCCTGTTTTCCGACGTGGATCACGGTGCCGTCGTCGTGCACGGCCACACCATTTCGGACGAACCGCAGATTCGGCCGAACCGCGTCGGCATCGATACCGGCGCCCATTACACCGACCGGCTGACCGCCCTGGCGCTGGAAGGCGAGAGCATGCGATTCCTGCAAACGGGAGAAGCCGATGCGCGTTGAAATCATACCGCCCGGCGAGCGACCCGCTTCAGATCGCAAACGCGATTTGAGCCGACGCCTGATGTTCTGGTGCGCCGTCATCCTGGTCGTGGCGGTGGCAATCGGCATCCTCGCCGTCGGCTTTATCGTGTTGGCGGTCGCCGCCGTCATCGGCGTTGCCGCGGGCCTGCTTCTCGCAGCCTTGCGCTGGTTTGAACGGCGACGGGGCAGCCGGGCCAGCGAGGATTTTGCGGGGCCGAGCGATCGCGACGGGATCGATTTCGGCATGCTGCCGGGTGAGCGGCGCGACCCCGACAGGTTCGGCAAGGGCGATTTCCGCCATGTCGACCGGCCGCCGGATCGCTGAACCAACTCGCCTATGCCGCAACCGCCCAATCTGCTGTTCCTTTTCCCCGATCAATGGCGCGGCGACTGGCTCGGTTGTGCCGGAACCGGGATCCCCGTGCAGACGCCGACGATCGACCGTCTGGCCTCGTTCGGTGTGCGGTTTCCCAACGCCCGCACCAATTCGCCGCTCTGCGCACCGGCCCGGGCCTGCCTCGCAACCGGCGCATATTATCCGGTCGGCGGTGTCGAGGGCGGGCATGACGATCTGCCGCGCGGATCGCCCACGTTTTTCAACCTGCTGAGCAAAGCCGGTTACAAGGTCGCAACCTGCGGCAAGAACGATCTGCGCAAGCTCGCTTATCTGCGCGGCGACGAAACCGCTGCGCCGTGGCTGGCTGAGTTCGGCTTCACGGAGATCCGCGAGCATGCCGGGAAGCGCGATGCGGCGTTGATGGCGATCGAGAACAGGGCGGACCCCTATGTGCAGTTTCTGCGCGACAATCGCGCGATCGACGCCTATCTCGGCGACATGGCCGAGCGCGACATGCTGCGTACGCGCGAGCGCAAAGTATCGGGGGCCGCACACCGCCTGCCGCGCACGCTCTACACCGACGATTTCTGCGGCCGCAATGCCTTGGCGCTGATCGAGGCAATGCCGCGCAGCGCACCCTGGTGTCTCTGGGTCAACTTCCCCGGACCGCATGAACCGTTCGATCCGCCGAACGATCTGTTGCAGGGTTACAGCAACGTGCGGTTTCCCGATCCGATTGCGCCCGATCCTGCCGACCCGACCGATCATCAGGCCGTGCGGCGCGCCTATGCAGCGATGATGACCGGGATCGATGAATGGATCAAACGTATTCTCGATGCGGTATCGGCCCGCGGCGAACTGGGGCAGACATTCATCGTCTTTTCGTCGGATCACGGCGAGATGCTGGGCGATCACGGGAAATGGGGCAAAGCGGTCGCAAATGAAGGGGCGTTGCGCATTCCGCTGGTCATCGCCGGCCCCGGCCTGCGCACCAATGCGGTCTCGCCGGCGCTTGCCGAACTCGCCGATATCGGCGCGACATTGCTCGAGATGGCCGGCATTGCCGTGCCGAATAGTTTCGCAGCACAGTCGCTGCTGCCGGTGCTGCAGGGGCGGATCGACGACGCAAAGCATCGATCCCACCAGTATGCGGCTCTTGGCGACTGGCGGACGATGATACTCGACCGCTACAAAGCCGTGCGGCAGGCGGACGGCCGGGTAATGCTGTACGACCTCGCCAACGATCCGGACGAGTTGGTCGATGTGGCGGCGCGTGTACCCCGGGTTGCCGAGTTTTTCGGACGGTGGCTGGCGCAATATCCCGATGCCCCGGTGGGCACGCTATAATGCGCCCATGATTCCGGACCAACCTCATCTTCTGGTGGTCGACGACGACACCCGTCTGCGCCAGCTGCTCGGCAAGTTCCTCGCCGAGAACGGTTATCGGGTGACGTTGGCAACCGACGCCGCCGATGCCCGGGCCAAGCTGCGCAATATGGCATTCGATCTGATCGTCTGCGACATCATGATGCCGGGCGAAAGCGGCCTCGACCTGACCCGCGACCTGCGACGGGAGAACCCGGTTCCCATCCTGCTGCTGACCGCGATGAGCGAAACCCAGGATCGAATCCGCGGCCTCGAAAGCGGTGCCGACGATTATCTGCCCAAACCCTTCGAGCCGCGCGAACTGCTGCTTCGGGTTCAATCGATCCTGCGCCGCGTGCCGCCGGAGAGCACGCGCGAAACGGAACTGCGGTTCGGGCCGTTGCGCTTCGATCCGGCACGCCGCCTGCTGCATCGCGGCCCGGAAGAGGTGCGCCTGACGGAAGCCGAGTCCACTCTTCTCGCCACGCTCGCCGAACAGCCCGGAAAACCGGTCAGCCGCGAAGCGTTGAGTGGCGGCGGCGACGAGAGCGGACGCGCGGTCGATGTCCAGATCGCGCGGCTGCGGCGCAAGATCGAACAGGATCCGCGCTTCCCGCGTTATCTGCAGACCGTGCGCGGCCTCGGCTATATGCTGCAGCCGGATTGAGGGACGCTGCCCATGAGCGAGGCAATCTCGAACGCGACCCGCCCGGCACAGGAGCGCACACTGGGACAGAAGATCAACCGGCTATTGCCGCGCTCGCTGCTCGGCCGCGCCGTGATGATCCTGGTGACGCCGCTTATCCTGCTTCAGGTTGTCGCGACCTGGGTGTTTTATGACAGCTTCTGGAACAAGATCACCAGCCGATTGACGTCGGGCGTGGCCGGCGATGTCGCGGCCATTGTCGAGCTGATGGTTGCTTCGCCGCCGGGAGCAGATTTTCAGCCGCTGTTCGACATGGCCTTCCGGACGATGGAGATCGAGTTCGAATGGCGGCCCGGCAACACGTTGCCGAGCGATCCGGTCGTCACCCGCGAGACACTGGTCGACATCAAGCTGGCGGGCGCGCTGGCGAAAACCGTCGGCCGCCCGTTTGCAATCGACAGCCGCTCGATCGAGAAACTCGTCGAGATCCATGTCCAGCTGTCCGATGGCGTGGTGATCGCAACGGTGCCGCGACTGCGCCTCTTCAGTTCGACGACTTACGTTTTCATCCTGTGGATGGTCGGCACGTCGGTTGCGCTTTTTGCCGTGGCGATCCTGTTCATGCGCAAGCAGATCCGGCCGATCCGACGACTTGCCGCTGCGGCCGACGCATTCGGCAAGGGGCGGCCGGTCGAAGACTACGCGCCGAAAGGGGCGGCCGAGGTGCATCTCGCCGGCACCGCGTTCCTGCGTATGCGCGACCGCATCCGCCGCCAGATGGCCCAGCGCACCGAAATGCTGGCCGGGGTGTCGCACGATCTGCGAACGCCGCTGACGCGGATGCGGCTCGAACTCGCGATGATGCCGGCACACGAATCCACCGCGGAGCTAAAATCCGACATCGACGAAATGGAAAAGATGCTCGAAGGCTATCTGGCCTTCGCCCGTGGCGAGGGCACCGAGCAGGCACAACAGGTCGATCTCGCGCCGCTGCTGCGCGAGGCGATCGTCAATGCCGAACGCGCCGGCGCTCAGATTTCGTCGACGGTGCCGGACGGACTGGTTACCTGGGTACGACCCGACGCCTTCCGGCGTTGCGTCAGCAATCTGTTGTCCAACGCGCGGCGCCATTCCGGGCATGTCGCGGTCACGGCGCGGCGGATGAAGGAGCGGATCGAGATCGCGATCGACGATGACGGGCCAGGCATCGCGGCTGAGTATCGAGAAGCCGTCTTCCGGCCGTTCTATCGGATCGACAGCTCGCGCAATTCCGATACCGGCGGTGTCGGGCTCGGTCTTACCATCGCGCGCGATGTGATGCGCAGCCACGGCGGGGATCTGTTGCTTGAATCGGCACCGCTGGGCGGTCTGCGCGCCCTGATCCGTTTGCCGCTCTAGCGCCTTTCCTCGGGCCGCACGGCGGCTAGAACAGGCGACCCCCGTTCGGAACATCGAGGCCCGGCCCGACCAGTACGACCGCGCCGGCGTCGTCGGGGAATCCCAGAACGAGCGCTTCCGACATGAACGGTCCGATCTGCTTCCTGGGAAAGTTGACCACGGCGGCGACCTGGCGGCCGATCAGCTCGTCCGGCCGATAATGTTCGGTGATCTGGGCCGAGCTGCGCCGCGGTCCGATGACAGGGCCGAAATCGACAGTGAGCTTGTAGGCCGGCTTGCGCGCTTCGGGGAACGGGTCGACGGCAACGATGGTGCCGACCCGGATGTCGACGCGGCGGAAATCGCCGTAGGCGATTTCAGATTCGAGGGGTTCGTTCATGACACGTCCTTGCACGCGATCGCAGCGATTGCCGGCGACCCTAGCAGCGGGCACCGCAATCCGGAAGCAACAACAAGCAAAATGGTGTGCCCGGATCGACTGAGCGCGCGACAAGGATTGTACAAAAAACAAGAGCCGCCGCCCCGGGAGGACTGGGGCGGCGGCTCTGTTCGGAGATCGCTCGGAGAGGAATTACTTCCTCGCGGCGCTCTCCTTTACTTTCACATCGACCTTCACCGGCACGAATACGGCCTTCACCTCGTCGAGGTTCTCCGCAACGCGCTTGCTGATGACCGTCGCCGCTTCGCTGTTGGTCTTCTGGACCATCGTCGCGAGCTCGTTGGTGTTCGCGACAGCAGTCTCGAACAGCGACTTCACGGCATCGGCCTGCTTCGCGAGACGCTCGTCGACATTGGCAGCCGACACGTCCTTGAAGAGCTTCTGCATCTCTTCCGACGCTTCACGAACCAGCTCGGCCTGGCGACGCGCGACGGCCTGGACGCCTTCGAAGGCAACCTGGTTCGCGGCCTGGAAGGCCTCGATGTTCTTGCGCTGCGCAACCATCACCGCATCCATGTCCATCGCCGGCATCTTGCCGTTGGCGAACATCTTGCCGAATTCCGAGAACATGCGGCTGTAGTCAGCCTGGAGCTGCGAGAAATCGGGCATCTTGAAGAGGTCGTAATCGAAACCGTTCTGCACTTTGGCCATGGGGTCACTCCTTGTGACGTGCAGTGTGGTTCCGGGGGATGGCGCCATCGGTCGACGCAAATTTTTGCTGCACTGCACAACAGCTGACGGGAATATGTGGGTTTGCTGCACCTGCGTCAAGGATTTTGTTGCAGTGCAGCAAAATTAACCGGAAGACAGCCTATACTATAATAATTACAGTATGTTAGGCAGCTTCCTCCGTCTGCCGCCCTGCGGCAAAACGTCCCTGACAGAACCGTGCCACCCGATCGAGCCGGCGCAGGCCCCGATCCAGCATGGCCATGGTCTTCGCCCGGTCCTCGCTGTCGTCACCGAGCCAGACACGCAGCGCCGGCAACCACACCCCGGCCAGGGCCTGGGCCCGCAGAAGCCCGCGCAGCCCCGACGAATCGAACCCGGCCGTCTCCAGCGCGCTGGCCATCGAACAGGCCAGGCCAGCCGCGCCGCCGAGCATGGCAACCGGGTCGCGTCTTTGCGCCTCGAGGACGGCAGCAATTCCCGGGCGCCAGCGGTCCAGCGCGTCGAAACGCCGCATCAGCACCTCGAACAGCCGGTCGCGCGCCGGCCCCGCGGTGACGGGCCCAGCCGCCCTGACCGCCCCCACCCCGTGGCGGC
>JBBDWX010000187.1:9031-21082 GCA_040902665.1 Dongiaceae bacterium | reverse complement strand
GATCAGAACGGTGAGGAAGTCGCGCATGTTCCGAGGATTTCATTCCGTCTGAGCGTCCGGGCGCTGTTGACCGGGCTGGTTGCGCCGACGTCGATCGCCATTCATCGTCCGACGATCGTCCTCAAGCGCCATGCCGATGGGCATTGGTCGATTGGCGAATCCGTCGAGCGTGCCTCCGAAACCGCTATCGAAGAATCGCTGGTGTTCCCGACTTTGTTCCGCGAACTGCTCGACGAACCCGATGCGACACGCACGACCGGCTTTCTCAGCGAAGCGGGCATCATCGATGCGAGCATCCTGGTGATCGACGATCGGACCGGCCTGACCTGGCGACCCGAAGCGGCAACCATCGTCCTGCGTCGCAATGAACAGGGGCTGGTCGGGACGGTTTCTCTCGAGGTGCCGGAACTCGGGCGGCCGGCGCAGTTCGAAGCCCATCTGATATACGACCCCGCGACGGAACGCATTCAGGTCGATGCGAATTTTCGGCAGGTTGAGCTCGCGGCGCTCGGCTTGATCGAGTCGAGATTGATGGCGCTTTCCAGCGCCGATCTCCTGATCGGTGGGTCCCTCCGAACCGATCTTTCGATCGACGGGACGCCGGGCGAGATCGAGCTGACGATTGGCGCCGGGCCTGGCCGAATCGAGTTGAAGAATCTGTATGACGCGCCGCTCGCGATTGAGAATGCAACGCTATCCGCCAGGATAGGCCCGGACTTCGATACAGTGACCGTCGACTCCTTCACAGTCGATCTCGATGGTCCACGGATCGAAGTGGTCGGCGACGCCATGGGGTTGCTTGGCGGACCGATGTCGCTTGCAGTCGACGTGGCAATCGCGAATGTCGATTTTGCCACCCTCCCGACGTTCTGGCCGAACGGATATGGCAGCGACGCTCGCGATTGGGTTACGCGGAATATTCCCGAAGGACTTGCCCGGAACGTCGAAGCGATTATCCGGCTCGAATGGCCACAGGGGCGCGCCGGAACCATGCTCGTTGAGCAATTTACCGGGATAGTGGAGGCCGAGGGACTTACGCTGCACTATCTCAAGCCGCTTCCGCCGATCCGCAATGCGGCCGGCCGCGGGATCTTCGACTCCGGGCGCTTCGACGTTGCGTTCGAACGCGGCAATGTCGGCGACATCCAGATCACCGGCGGCAATCTGAAAATCGCCGGCATCGGCTCCGACGAGCAGTGGATTACTGTCGATGGAACGCTGGACGCGCCGCTGCAGGCGGCACTCGAACTGCTCGATCATCCGCGCCTCGATTATGTGACGCGAGTCGGCGTAAATCCGGCCGGGGCCGGGGGCCATACCACGACCGACCTGCATTTCTCGTTTCCTGCCAAGAAAGGACTCGAGTTCGCCGATGTCGAAATGACGGCCGATGCAACGATTGTCGATGCGAGCCTCGTGGAAGCGGCCATGGGCCAGCCGCTCAACAACGGTAACTTTGTCCTGGCGCTGACGAACGACGGGCTGGAAATGAAAGGGAAAGGCGAGTTTGCCGGTGTTCCGCTCGATATCCGCTGGCTCGAATGGTTCGACGATCCGACGGTCAATAACAGTTTCGAGGTTGCGGGTTGGACCACCGCCACCGAGGTTGGAAAAATCGGCATCGAGCTCGCCCCTTTTGTTACGGGGCCGTTGGGCTTCGGCGTGACCTATACCAGCTATGACAGCGGTGTCGATGAGGTCGCAGCCAATCTCGATCTGGTCGATGCCATCGTCGCCCTGCCGGTTGTCGATTACACCAAACCGAAAGGCGAACCCGGCATCGCCAGCTTCGTGGTCGACCTGGTCGACGGAAAACCGGCATCGATCCGGAACATCCAGATCGATATGGCCGGACTCGCGGCAACGGGTGCGGTGCAGTTCGAGCCCGAAACTGGATCGCTCTCTCAAGTCAGTTTCAGTCATCTCGATGTTTCCGGCAGCGCACTGACGGATGTGGCTATCGTCATGGCGGGCCCCAGAACCGATATCGTGTTTGGCGGCGGCATTCTCAACGCAGAGCCTTTTATCGGTAGCGACGACGAGGAGGATCAGGCGGGAGCGACGCCTGAAGAGGACGACGCCGGAGCGCCGGAGGTCATCGAAGAGCTCGAGGAAACCGAAAAACAGCTTCCGCCCTTCACGCTGCAGGCGGAGAATCTGCAGCGTATCGTTCTCGGCGGCGGGCGCACACTCGAGAACGCACGCCTCAAGCTGCACAATGAGGGTGACTATTGGGAATGGATCGAATTGGACGGCGTATTGGGCGCCGAGAATTCAATCATGGTGCGCTATGTGCCGACCACGGAAGGTACGCACGAGCTGGCGATCGAGGCAGCCGATGCGGGCGCGACGCTCGAGGCGTTCAACATTACAGATGCGGTCGTCGGCGGGCGGTTGACGATCACTGGCGTCAGCGCGGACAGCGAGCCTGAGCGGCCAATTCGCGGGCGCATCAATATCACGGAGTTCCGACTGGTCAATGCCCCCAACATCGCGCGGCTACTCTCTGTCGCGACATTGACCGGGCTGGTCGATGTATTGACCGGCGAAGGGTTTCTGTTCACCGGGTTCCGGAGCGATTTCGAGAAGGCTGGAGGTCGTATCGAGATCGACGATGCCCGTGCGCACGGGCCGTCGATTGGAATCACGGCCGATGGATGGATCGATACCGAAGAGGACCGCATTGCGCTGAAAGGTACGCTGGTGCCGGCCTATGCGATTAACAGCATTCTCGGCAACATCCCCATTATCGGCACGATCCTCCAAGGCGGGAAAGGTGAGGGCATCTTTGCTGCGACATTCACAGCGTCGGGTCGGCTGAGCGAGCCCGACTTCTCGTACAACCCGCTGGCGGCCCTGGCGCCTGGCTTCCTGCGCGAACTGTTTGAGGCCGGCGAACCCACCGACACGCCGCGCGAGTCAACGGCGTTGCCGGAACCGGCCGAGCGCAGAAACGCTAGGTGGCGCGTACGAGGGCGTGACGCAATTTGCCGGCGGAAAGCTTTATGTGGCCCTCCGGCGAAATGTCCGCGAGCGTCACCTTGCGATTTTCGTCCACGAGTGGGCTGTCGTTCAATTTGGCCCCACCGCCGCGCACCAGCCGCCGCGCGTCCCCATTGCTCGACGCAAGACCTGCCTCGCGCAGAAGTTCGTAGATCGGCACACCCTCTGTCAGACGGTTACGCGCGATATCAATGCTCGGCAATTCATCGCCGGCTCCGCCCTGCTGAAAGACGCGATGCGCCGTTTCGGCAGCGGCAGCGGCGGCATCCTTGCCATGCGCGAGCGCGGTCACCTCGTTGGCGAGACGGATCTTTGCTTCGTTGATGCCGGCGCCTTCCAGCCGTTCCAGGCTTGCTATCTCATCGAGTGGCAGATCGGTAAAAAGCTTTAGGAATCGCCCGACATCGGCGTCTTCCGTGTTGCGCCAGTATTGCCAGAAATCATACGGGCTCAGCCGGTCGGCATTGAGCCAGACGGCGCCCGTTGCTGTCTTGCCCATTTTCTGGCCGGAACCGGTCGTGAGCAGTGGGCAGGTGAGGCCGTAAAGCGTGCGGTCCTCAATGCGCCGGCCGAGTTCGACGCCGTTCACGATATTGCCCCACTGATCGGAGCCGCCCATCTGCAAACTGCAATCGTGGCGCCGCGCGAGCTCGAGGAAATCGTACGCCTGAAGGATCATGTAATTGAACTCGAGGAACGACAGCGACTGTTCGCGCTCGAGCCTTAGCTTCACACTATCGAAAGTCAGCATGCGATTGACCGAGAAATGCCGCCCGACATCGCGAAGAAGTTCGATATAGCCAAGCTGGTCGAGCCATTCGGCATTATTGACCAGGATCGCGTCGGTTGGCCCGTCGCCGAAGGTCAGGTAGTTCGTGAAGCAGCGCTTGATGCTGGCAATGTTGGCATCGATCGAAGCGGCATCCAGCAATTTGCGTTGATCGTCCCGGAAAGAGGGGTCGCCGATCTTGGTCGTTCCGCCACCCATCAGCACGATCGGCTTGTGGCCGTGCTGCTGCAGCCGACGCAACATCATGATCGAAATCAGGCTTCCGATATGCAGGCTATCGGCCGTTGCATCGTAACCGACATAGGCAACGACCCGGCCATTGGCGGCCTGGTTGTCGAGTGCCGCGAGGTCCGTGCATTGATGCAGGTAACCCCGGGCCACGATCTCGCGCAGATAGGACGACTTCAGGTCGATCATTTATGCTTCCGTAGCCGGTGCCGGCACAGGCGCCCGGAATGCCGGTGCCCGCTTCGCGGCGGCTTGGCCGGGCGGGTCGGGTCATGTAACACATCGGCCGATCCGCGCTCAATCCGAGGGGTAAGACCCAGATGCCGCGAGCCGAACCGGCACCCGCACGACCGATCCGCGCCATAGGCCTGATGAGCGGCACCTCCTGCGATGGGATCGATGCCGCACTCATCGAAACAGACGGCGAAAGACAGCTGCGCACCGGGCCCGGCCTGACGCAGCCTTACGACCGTGCCTTCGCGGAGCGGCTCACCGGGCTCATGGGCGGCGAGGGTGACGCTGCGGCGATCGAAGCGGAGCTTACGCGACGCCATGCCGCAATCGTGACGGAATTGCTCGATGCTGCCGGGCTGCACGCGCGGGATGTTGCGATCGTCGGGTTTCATGGACAGACAATTCGGCACGAACCGCATCGCCGCCGCACGTGGCAGATCGGCGACGGTCCCTTGCTGGCCGCGCTGACCGGTATCGACGTCGTCAATGATTTTCGTGCCGCCGATGTGGCGGCGGGCGGACAGGGCGCACCCTTCGCGCCGCTGTATCATGCGGCACTGGCCGGCGGACTCGAGCGTCCTCTCGCCGTGCTCAATCTCGGCGGCGTCGGCAACGTGACCTGGATCGGTAGCGGCGATGGCGACGCACTGCTCGCTTTCGATACCGGGCCGGGCAATGCGCTGATCGACGATTGGTGTCGGGCGCATATCGGCGAGAGCTGCGATCGAGAAGGGAAGCTTGCCGCCAGTGGTCATGTCGATGCCGGCGCTCTGGCACGGCTCATGGATCATCCCTATTTCGCCGCCGCCGCGCCCAAATCGCTCGATCGCAATGATTTTGCAGTGGATCCGGTTGCCGCACTGTCGGCCGCTGACGGGGCGGCGACCTTGACCGAATTCACCGCCGCGTCCGTCGTAGCGGCGCTTGTGCAGATGCAGGCCGCACCCGAACGCTGGTTGGTTACCGGCGGCGGGCGGCACAACCCGACGATCATGGCGACACTCGCCCGGCGGCTCGGCGTGCCGGTCGAACCGGTCGAATCCGTCGGCTGGGATGGTGATCTGATCGAGGCGCAGGCCTTCGGCTATCTCGCGGTGCGCAGCCTGCGCGGGCTGCCATTGAGCGGGCCGGGTACGACCGGCGTGCCGGTGCCGATGCCGGGCGGGCGCTTTCACGCGACGCCTGCTGCCTGACGACGGCCGCCTGACGCCAGTACGTTCAGCGGGCCTTCGCTTTTTCCTTCTCGCGCTCCGGCGGAGCCGGTTGCGCTTCGGGATCGAAGTTCACGAGATATTCCTTCACCTCGCGCCCGACGCGCTCGAGATGATCGGTGAAGAAATGGTCGGCGCCGCGGATCGTGCGGTAGTCGATCGCGATGCCGCGCTGCGATTTGAGCTTGTTCACCAGCTTGTCGACGCCTTCCTGCGCCGCTACTTCGTCCTTATCGCCGCGCAGGATCAGGCCCGAAGCCGGGCAGGGCGCAAGGAAATCGAACGAAAAGGTCGAATTGGCCGGCGGCGCCACCGAGATGAAGGCCGTGATCTCCGGTCGCCGCATCAGAAGCTGCATGCCGATCCAGGCACCGAACGAAAACCCGGCGATCCAGCAATAGGGCGCATCGGGATTGTGGGTCTGCAGCCAGTCGAGCGCCGATGCCGCATCCGACAATTCGCCCTCGCCGCGGTCGAACTTGCCCTCGCTGCGACCGACACCACGAAAATTGAAGCGCAGCGCCGAGAAGCCTTGCTGCGCGAAGGTATGGAACAGGGTGTAGACGACCTTGTTGTTCATCGTCCCGCCATAGAGCGGGTGGGGATGAAGGACGAGCGCGATCGGCGCATTCGGCTTCTTGGCCGGCAGATAGCGGCCCTCGAGCCGTCCGGCGGGGCCGATCATGATTACGTCTGGCATTGATTAACCGTTCTGCTGGCGCTGACGCGCGGGCTTAATACCCACTGGATTAGTAGGATAATGGGCTGCTCCGGCGGAACTCGGGGGCATTATACTTGACCAATTTGCTCAGGATACCTATACCTAGCCTACCGGTCATCCCCGGCCACCGTCGCACCCGTCACATTTACGGAATGACAGATGTTTTTCAAGAACTTGCGCGAGGAACTCGATTCCATGATGGGCCGCGATCCGGCCGCCCGGTCGCGCCTCGAAGTCGCACTCTTATACCCGGGTTTTCATGCCGTGGTCATCTATCGTGCGAGCCATGCCCTATGGCGCCTGGGTTGGCGGCTGCCGGCCCGCTGGCTGTCGCAGGTCGCCCGGTTTCTGACCGGGATCGAGATCCACCCCGGCGCCACGATCGGACGCCGGCTGTTCATCGACCACGGCATGGGGCTGGTGATCGGCGAGACCGCGGAAGTCGGCGATGACGTGGTTCTCTACCAGGGCGTGACGCTGGGCGGCATCGCGCCCTCGATCAATTCCGCCTCCCAGATCGATCATAAGCGCCATCCGACCATCGGCAATGGCGCGATCATCGGGTCCGGCGCACAGGTTCTGGGCCCGATTACGGTCGGCGAGAACGCCCGCGTCGGTGCCAATGCGGTCGTCATCAAGGATGTGAAGGGTGGCTGCGCCGTCGTCGGCGTCCCGGCCAAGGTCGTGATCTCGAAGGACTGCGGCCCGGAATTTCTTGCCTATGGCACGCCGACCGGCGATCTGCCGGACCCGGTTGCCCGGGCGATCGCCGAACTGCGCGACCAGGTGACAGCGGCCAATGAACGGATTGCCGAACTCGAGCGGAACGCGGCAGCCCGCGACGCCGGCAGCGAAGCGGTGGCGGATATCGCATCGCTGCGTCGACATGCCGAAGGATAGAAAAGGAGAGGTACGGTGAAGCTCAGCACCAAGGGTCGCTACGCCGTCATGGCATTGGTCGATCTTGCTTTTCACAGCAACGAGGGTAAACCCGTCGCGTTGGCGGACATCGCCGGCCGGCAGGAGATTTCGCTCTCCTATCTCGAGCAGCTTTTTGCAAAGCTGCGTCGCGGTGGCCTTGTGCGCAGCGTACGCGGACCCGGCGGCGGCTATCTGCTGGCGCGCCCCGCGACCGACCTGCGCATTTCGGATGCGATTCTCGCGGTCGATGAGCCGATCCACGCGACTCGCTGTTCGCCGGGATCGCCGGTCGGATGCCAGAGCAACAAAAGCCGCTGCCTCACGCATGATCTTTGGGAGGAACTCGGCAACCAGATCCATCTGTTCCTCAGTTCGGTGTCGCTTGCCGATGTCTGCGAACGCCGGGTGCTTGGTTCGAGCGGCGTCAATCACCGCGATGCGCGGCCCGACATGCAGCCGGGCGGCAATGCCGTGGCGGCCGAGTGAGCGGCGGATCGGGAATAGAAGTTGGAACTGACGATGCGCCAGGCCGTATATCTCGACTACAACGCCACGGTTCCGTTGCGCCCGCAGGCGCGCGCGGCCCTGATCGCGGCGCTCGATATCGTCGGTAACGCATCTTCGATCCATCGTTTCGGGCGGCTGGCACGACGCAGCATCGAAGACGCGCGCGAGCAGATCGCCGCCCTGCTTAAAGTCATGCCGCGCCAGATCGTCTTCACTGCCGGTGCTACCGAGGCGAACAATGGTGCACTGCGCGCCACAGGGCGCCGCCGCATCCTCGCCGGCGCAACCGAGCATCCATCGGTCCTCGCGGCATCGCCAGCGATCGAAACAATCCCGGTCGATCGGGCGGGCGTGGTCGATCTTGCAGAACTTTCCACCATGCTCGCTACAAACGACGAACCGGCGCTGGTTTCGATCATGCTGGCGAACAACGAGACCGGCACGATCCAGCCGGTCGCCGAAGCAGCGGCGATTGCCCATGCGGCCGGTGCGCTGCTGCATTGCGACGCGGTGCAGGCGGTGGGCCGAATTCCGCTTGATTTTCAGGCCCTCGGTGCCGATCTGATGAGTGTCTCCTCGCACAAGATGGGCGGTCCAACCGGTGCGGGTGCCCTTATCGTTCGCGACGGGCTCGCGCTCGAACCGTTGCTGCGAGGCGGCGGGCAGGAATTGTCCCGACGTGCCGGAACGGAAAATGTCGCGGCAATTGCCGGGTTCGGTGCCGCGGCGGCCGCAGCTTCTGCCGAATTGGCCGACGAACAGCGCCGTTTGACGGCGTTGCGCGACGGGCTCGAAAGCGAGCTGAGGGCGATCGCACCGGTGCAGATATTCGGTGCCGATGCCGACCGGTTACCGAACACCAGCTGTTTCGGTTTGGCCGGTCTCGCCAGCGATGTGCAGGTTATCGCGCTCGATCTGACCGGCATCGCGGTCAGCGCCGGCGCTGCCTGCAGCTCTGGCAAGGTCTCCGGATCGCCGGTTCTTGCGGCGATGGGCGTCGAGGCGGTGGCAGCAAAGGCTGCGATCCGGGTCAGCCTGGGCTGGCAGAATACAACGGCCGATGTCGAGCGGTTCCTCGATGCGTGGCGCACATTGGCGAGGCGCGATGAAGTTAAGACAGCCGTGGCACCGGCTGCGTGATGAGTTTGGTGAAGGGAGAACCGACGCTATGACGATCGATACGATGGTAAGAGGCGGCGCAGTGGCAGGCAATAACAAGCCGCATCTGCCGATCTACCTCGACTATCAGGCGACAACGCCGACGGATCCCAGGGTCGTGGAGAAGATGCTGCCGTATTTCACCGAGAAGTTCGGCAATCCTCATTCGCGCAATCATCAATATGGCTGGGATGCGGAAGAGGCGATCGAAACCGCGCGGGCGCAGGTTGCCTCGATCATCGGGGCGGACCCGCGCGAGGTGATCTTCACTTCGGGCGCGACCGAATCGAACAACATCGCGATCAAGGGCGTGCTGCATTTCCACAAGGATCGCCGCAACCACATGATTACCGTGGTGACCGAGCACAAATGCGTGCTCGAAAGCGCGCGCCATCTCGAGATGGAGGGGTGCGAGGTTACCTATCTGCCGGTCGAACAGAACGGCCTCGTCAATCTCGATCGACTGCGCGCGGCGATCACCGACAAGACGGCGCTCGTTTCCATCATGGCAGTTAACAACGAGATCGGCGTGATCCAACCGCTCAAGGAAATCGGTGCGCTGTGCCGCGAGAAGGGCGCCTATTTCCATACCGATGCCGCCCAGGCCGTCGGCAAGATTGCGCTCGATGTCAATGCGATGAGCATCGATCTGATGAGCATCTCCGGCCACAAACTATACGGCCCGAAAGGCATCGGCGCGCTGTACGTTCGGCGCAAGCCGCGGGTCCGCCTCGAGGCGCTGATCCATGGCGGCGGTCAGGAACGCGGTTTGCGCTCCGGCACGCTGCCGACGCCGCTGTGCGTCGGGCTCGGCGAGGCCTGCGCGATCGCGGAAAAGGAAATGGCGGCGGAAGCCGAGCGTCTGCGCTTTCTGCACGACCGCCTGCTCAACGGCATCACCAGGGCGCTGCCGGAAGTTTATGTGAACGGCGATCTCGATAACCGGATCCCCGGCAACCTCAACATCTCCTTCGCCTATGTGGAGGGCGAGGGCCTGATGATGGGCATCAAGAACCTGTCGGTATCGTCCGGCTCGGCCTGCACGTCGGCGTCGCTGGAGCCGTCCTACGTGCTGCGCGCGCTCGGCGTCGAGGAAGAACTGGCACATACTTCGATCCGCTTCGGGCTCGGACGGTTTACGACCGAACAGGATGTGGACTATGCGATCGAGCATGTTGTCGCGGCGGTGCGGCGGCTGCGCGAGTTGAGCCCGCTCTGGGAAATGGCTCAGGCGGGTGTCGACATCAAATCCATTCAGTGGGCCGAGCACTGATCACGACGTAAACGGGAGACAGAAAGATGGCATATAGCAAGGAACTGCTTGAGCACTACGACAATCCGCGGAATGTCGGATCGCTCGACAAGGAAGACAAAGCGGTCGGGACCGGCCTGGTCGGCGCGCCGGCCTGCGGCGACGTGATGAAGCTGCAGATCAAGGTCGGTGCCGACGGGCGGATCGAGGACGCCAAGTTCAAGACCTTCGGCTGCGGTTCCGCGATCGCCTCGAGCTCGCTCGCGACCGAATGGATCAAGGGCAAGTCGATCGACGACGCCGAGCAGATCAAGAACACCCAGATCGCGCAGCATCTCTCGCTGCCGCCGGTAAAGATCCATTGTTCGGTTTTGGCCGAAGACGCGATCAAGGCGGCGATCCGCGATTACCGCGAGAAGAACGGCCAGCGGGCCGGTTCGGCGCAGACCGCCGACGCGGCAGAGTAAACAGGCGGCGCAATGGCAGACGGCACGATGGCGACGGGAACGGACACGGGCGAAACGGCAGCGGTGCCGGGGCGTACCAAGCGCGTGCGAAAACCGATCCAGGCGATGCAGGTGAGCGAGAGCGCCGGCGCACGCGTGCGCGCGCTGATCGAGGGTCGCGGCAAGCCGACGGCGGGCATTCGCATCGGGGTGCGCAGCAAGGGCTGTTCGGGCCTCTCCTACACGCTCGAGTTCGCCGACGAAAAATCGCCATTCGACGAGGTGGTCGAGGCACACGGCGTCACCCTGCTGATCGATCCGAAGGCGATGATGTTCATTCTCGGCACCGAGATGGACTATGTCGAAGAGCAACTGCAGTCGGGTTTCGTCTTCCGCAATCCCAATGAAAAGGGTCGTTGCGGCTGCGGCGAATCTTTCCACGTTTAACCAGAGCACGGGCGCGATCGCGTATCGGCCGGGTGGGCCGGGCGGCGCGATTGACGTTGCCGTGGTCGGCGCGGGCGGGTGGCGGACGGGACGATGAACGACACGGCAACCGACAAGAAATCCTCCGACTCCGGCCCGTCGATCGGAAGCTGCTGGTCCTGTCATGGGCCGGTCGATCCGGTTGCGCTGTTCTGCCATGTCTGCGGCGCGGTTCAGCCGCCGGGCCCGGTCGATCATTTCCAGCGCCTTGGCCTTGTCGCGCGCTTCGATCTCGATCCGGCGGAAATCGGCCGGCGATATATCGCCTTCCAGCAGCGCCTGCATCCCGATCGCTTTGCCGGAAAATCGGCGCGCGAACGGACGATCGCCGAACGGCATGCCGTCAGCCTGAACGAAGCTTACGAAACGCTGAAGGATCCCCTGCGCCGCGGTTCATATCTTTTGCAGCGTGCGGGTCGGGCGTCACCAACAGCGGAAAATCGCACCATCGATGACCCCGCCTTGCTGATGGAAACCATGGAACGGCGTGAGGCCCTGTCCGAGGCGAGCAGCATCGACCGGGTCGCCGCTCTCGCGAAGGCGGCGGCCACCGACGAGGAAATGCTGCTGGACGCCCTCAAGGCGGCGTTCGCCGCGGACAACCTCAATGCGGCGACGGGGCTGCTGACCCGGCTGCGCTATCTGCGCAAGTTTGCGGAAGAGGCGCGCGCACGACGGGCGGTCCTGGCGGAGACGGGTACATGAGTACGGCGTTCCTGCAGATTCACGAGCCCGGTGAAACGCCGACGCCGCATGAAGGCGATCGCGGCATGGCTATCGGAATCGATTTTGGCACGACAAACTCGGTCGTGGCGATCGCGCAGAACGAGGTCCCGGAAGTGCTGCGCGACATGCACGGCACGGGTCTGGTGCCGTCGGTCGTGCATTACGGTCCGGACGGTTCGGTGCTGGTCGGCAGTATCGCGGTCGCACGAATGCCCGAAGATCCAGCGAACACCGTCGCCTCGATCAAGCGGCTTATGGGACGCGGCATTGCCGACATCAAGTCGCTTGCCGGCACGCTGCCCTATGTGGTGTCCGGGGACGACGGCAAAGGCGGGATGGTGCGGCTCGATGTGGCCGGACGCCGGCTG
>JBBDWX010000187.1:0-9021 GCA_040902665.1 Dongiaceae bacterium | reverse complement strand
CGAAATTTCCGCCGATATTCTGCGGGCACTCAAGGCACGGGCCGAAGAGCGCACCGGTCTTGCCGTCGATCGCGCCGTCATCACTGTGCCTGCTTACTTCGACGATGCGGCACGCACCGCGACCCGCGATGCGGCACGACTTGCCGGGCTCGATGTATTGCGTCTCGTCAACGAACCCACCGCGGCGGCGCTTGCCTATGGGCTCGACAGCGGTGCCGAAGGTCTCTACGCGATTTACGATCTCGGCGGTGGCACGTTCGATCTCTCGCTGCTCAAACTCGAAAAGGGTGTATTCCAGGTCATCGCGACCGGCGGCGATGTGGCACTTGGCGGCGACGATTTCGATCATGCCATTGCCGAGCGCCTGCTCGCCGAACGCGGCATTACCGCGCCCGATATCCGGTCCGTACGCGCAGCGCTCGCAACGGCGCGGCGCATCAAGGAAGCGTTGACCGATGCCGCGAGTGCGACCGGCATTCTCGAAATTGCCGGCGAACGCAGCGAACATCGGCTCGATCGCGCGACCTTTGAAACGATGATCGCGCCGCTGGTGGCGCGTACCGTTCACATCTGCGAGAGCGTCATCGCCGATGCGGGGGTGCAGCCGGGTGAGATCGCCGGTGTCGTGCTGGTCGGCGGATCGACGCGCGTGCCGCTGGTGCGCGCCCGTGTCGAGCAGTCGTTCGGCCGACCGCCGCTCGCCGACATCGATCCCGACGAGGTCGTCGCCGTTGGTGCAGCGCTGCAGGCACGCGCGCTGACATTAGGTGAAGGCACGTTGCTGCTCGACGTGACCCCGCTCTCACTCGGAATGGAAACGATGGGCGGCATCGTCGAGAAAGTGATTCCGCGCAACACGCCAATCCCGGTATCGATGGCGCAGGAATTCACCACTTATCAGGACGGGCAAACCGGCATGAAGTTTCATGTCGTGCAGGGCGAACGCGAGACGGTCGACGAATGTCGCTCGCTTGCGCGGTTCGAGCTGACCGGGATCCCGCCGATGCCGGCCGGCGCGGCCCGTATCCGCGTCACTTTCGCACTCGATGCCGACGGGCTGCTGACGGTCAGCGCCGCCGAGCGCACCACCGGCACCAGTGCCAGGATCGAGGTGAAGCCCTCGTACGGGCTTGGCGAAGACGAAATGATCGAGATGCTGCGCGCCAGCATGATTCATGCTGTCGACGACATGAATCGTCGCCTTTTGATAGAGGCCCGGGTCGAGGCGACTCGCGTCCTGGCGGCCCTCGACTCCGCACTCCGGGTCGATGGTGCCCTGGCGCAGCCTGCCGAGCGGGATGCCATGCTGGCGGTCGCCGCGAGATTGAAAAAGGCGGCGGATAACGAGGATCGCGACCTTATCAACGGTCTGGTCGAAGAGCTGGAGCGTGTCGGCAAGCCCTTTGCCCAACGTCGCGTCGATCGGGCCATCAATGCCGCACTGTCCGGACACAGTCTTGACGAGGTCGAGGCCGATATGGCACCCGAAGCCGCTCATGACGAGGCGTCCCCCCGGGCGTCCGATAGGGCGTCAGCACCACACAGCCATTGATCAAGCGGACGAGCCGCGGACGGAGACGCCGAATATGCCGAAGATGACTTTCATCCAGACCGACGGGGCCCGGGTCGAGATCGATGCGCCGGTCGGACTGTCGGTGCTCGAGATCGCGCATCGCAACAATATCGATCTTGAAGGCGCCTGCGAGGGTTCGCTGGCCTGTTCGACCTGCCACGTCGTGGTCGATCAGGAATGGTACGATCTGCTGAAGGAAGCTTCCGAGGACGAAGAGGATATGCTCGATCTCGCTTTCGGCCTTACGCACACTTCTCGGCTCGGCTGCCAGATCATCATGAATGAGGAACTGGACGGGCTGACTGTCCGTCTTCCGACCGGCACCCGCAACATGATGATCGAAAGCTGAGGTTGCAATGGGACTGCGCTGGACCGACGTCAATCGCATTGCCGAAGATCTCGAAGATCGTCACCCCGAAGCCGACGTGGTGAATTTGCGTTTCACCGATCTCTGGAAATGGGTACAGCAACTGCCCGATTTCGACGACGATCCGAACCGCTCCAACGAAAAGATACTCGAGGCGATCCAGGCAGCCTGGCTCGAAGAGCGCGCCTGAGCGATCGCGCTGACGCGCATTCTCCGATGATCGAATCCGGTCCTGAAAAGCTGGTTCGCCGGCAGCGCGGTGCGTTCCTTGCGGGCCCGTTTGGCCGCATCGTCGCGCGCCCATGGCTCGATCCGGTCATGCTCTGGACGTTGCGCCGCCAGATATTCCCAACCTCGCGTCTCTGGGCTGCAGCGATTGCTGCGGATGGCGACAGCGATCGTTTCGTTGCCGGGATCGGGCGCGCGCCGGCGCGCTTGCCGGCACGATCGCGTCTCGAGCGTGCTGTGCAGCGCGTTGCAGCAACCGATCGCGCATTTCGGAGGGCAGACCGGGCCTGGCTCGATGCATACTTCGACATCGCACCATCGCATGCAGCTCTGTGCGAGATCGAGCGCGAATGGCGGCGGACCAGTCAGGCTCGCTTTGCAGCGCGCCGATTCGTGGCGCCGCTGGTCCGTTCGATCCGCCCTCCGGCCGTCCGGTTTGCCATTCCGGGGCCCGACGAAGTTACGGTGGGATACGATCCGTTGCATCCGCCGCATGTTGCAGCGCCGACATTCGATGTCCGCATCGAGGAATCGCGTCGGATATCGACGAGCCTGGGTATCGAGTATTGGCTGCGCGCCGCTTCGCCACTGCCGGGCGACATGCTCTGGGCGCATGTCTATGAACCCGCCAATGTACAGAACCCGCCCACTGCGATCCTCTGTCACGGTCTCGGGATCGAGACGGAGATGCTGAACGGGGTCGTCGATTCCACGCTATGCCTGTTGCGGCAGGGGATTCGCGTTGTGCATCCCAGCGCACCCGGGCATAACCGGCGTTGTATGCCGGGCTGGTATGGCGGCGAACAATTGCTGGCGACGCAGCCGCTCGGTGCGATCGAAACATTACAGGCGACGGCGGTCGAGTTTGCCATGCTGATACGGTGGGCACGCGCGAAGAGCCACGGCGCACCGGTTGCGCTCGGTGGCACCAGCCTTGGTGCGCTGACGACCCAATTCATGGCCGACCGGTCGCGCGATTGGCCATCCGAATGTCAGCCCGACTCGCTCCTGCTGGCCACCAGTTCGGCATTGCCCGGAGTTTTGTCTTACGATTCCAGTCTGGCGCTCGCGGTTGCTCTGCCCGCGGCCTTGGCAGCGAAGGGCTGGACCCGCGAGGCGCTGGCTCGGCTGGCCCCGCTCACCGACCCGGTTTCGCCGGCGCCGCTTCCGCCAGAGCGCATCTTCCTGCTGCTCGGATCGAGGGATACGGTCACGCCCTACGATGCCGGAATGGCATTGGCACGGCTCTGGACATTGCCGGCGAGCAATGTGTTTCTGGCCAACCGCGGGCATTTTTCGGCGGCCGTCGGTCTGCTTTTCGATACCGGCCCGTATGATGCCCTCGCAAAATGCCTCGCCGGCCGGTTGAATGAACCGGCTCCGACCCTATAGTTCTATGACCATGAAAAACCTCGATATTGGTCTCGCGCAAGGTACCCGGATTGTCGTCGCCATGTCCGGCGGGGTCGATTCTTCGGTGACCGCGGCCCTGCTCAAGGAGGCGGGGTACGATGTCGTGGGCCTGACACTCCAGCTCTACGATCATGGCGTTGCAATCGGCCGGAAAGGTGCCTGTTGCGCGGGACAGGATATCCACGACGCACGGCGCGTCGCGGACCGGCTCGGTATGCCGCATTATGTCCTCGATCACGAGGCGCAATTCCGTGCCGATGTGATGGAGGATTTTGCCGACAGCTACCTGGCGGGCGAGACGCCGATCCCCTGCGTGCGCTGCAACCAGCGCAGCAAGTTCCGCGACCTCCTCGGCATCGCGCGCGATCTGGGTGCCGCGGCGCTGGCGACCGGACATTATGTGCGCCGGGTTATGGGGCGCGACGGACCGGAACTGCACCGGGCGGCAGATGCGTCGCGCGATCAGAGCTATTTCCTGTTCGCCACCACGCCGGCACAGCTTGACTATCTGCGCTTTCCGCTCGGCGATCTCGACAAGCGCGAGACAAGGGCGCTTGCCGAGCGCTACGGGTTGGACGTGGCAGGCAAACCGGACAGCCAGGACATCTGCTTTGTGCCACAGGGCCGCTATGTCGATATCGTCGAGCGACTGCGTCCGGGGTCGATCGAGCCGGGCGCGATCGTTCATCTCGACGGCCGCGTCCTCGGCCGGCACGATGGCGTCATCGGGTACACGGTCGGGCAGCGCCGCGGTCTCGGTCTGGTCGATCCGTCGATGCCGGGCGATCCGCTCTATGTCGTTCGGCTCGAACCGGAGAGCGCCCGCGTCGTTGTCGGGCCGCGCGCCGCACTCGGCGTCGATACGATCGCCTTGCGCGAAGTCAACTGGCTCGCGAGCCTTCCCCCGCCCGAAGTTGGTCGGGCGATCTCGATCAAGGTGCGATCGGCGATGGCGCCAGCGACGGCGCGCGTGATGCCGGATTTCACGGTGCGCTTCGAACGCCCGCATGAAGGCGTTGCACCGGGGCAGGCGGGCGTTTTCTACGACGACACACGCATACTGGGCGGCGGGTTCATCCGTCGCCCGAATCCGCGCCCCGCCGAATCGCATTCGCTATCGCATTCGCTATCGCATTCGGTGCCGGTTGGAGAAAAGGTCGCTGCGGATCTCGGGCGTGCGTCACGCCTGAGTGTCGGGTAGGTCGGCGCAGTGCCCCTGAACGGGCCTCTCGCCTGGCCCGGCCGTATTTGCAGGGCATTCCGTACTCTGCCGCCGCCGCGTTCGGTCATGCTGGCAATTCTGTTTTGCTGTACCGCCCTGGCCGCGGGCCAGGCCGCCGAAGAGGAGGCGGTCGAAGACGAAATTGCTCCGCCGCCCGATGCCGTTCGTTACGACGTGGCTCTGGAAGGCGTGGATAAGGAATCCGGCATCGGCAAGCTGCTGCTGGAGGTTTCTGAACTGATCGCGCTCAAAGGTTCGCCGCCGGCGAGCTTCGCCGGGCTCGACCGACGCGCCTCCACGGATATCGAGAATTTTGCACTCGCTTTGCGCTCCGACGGTTATTACGGCTACACGCTCTCTTACGATATCGACGAGGATACCGATCCTGTCCTGGTCACCCTCCAGGTCGAAACCGGCCCAGTCTATCGGCTCGAACAGTATCGGATCGACTTTGTCGGCGAACACCCGGCGCCGGCCGCGAAGATCGCCGACATCGCGGCGCTCGATCTGCGTATCGATATGCGGGCGCGCGCCGATCTCATCAAACAGGCCGAGGCAAAACTGCTGCGCCGTCTTGCCGAACAGGCACGGCCGCTCGCCCGGGTCGACGACAGCGAAATCCTGGTCGACCACGCCAAGGATACGATGCGCGTCACCCTGACCGTCGATCCCGGGCCGGTGGCCGCATTCGGGCCGATTTCCTATGTAGGCGTCGCCGATGTCGACACCGAATTCCTCGCGCGGCTGGTGCCGTGGCAAGCGGGCGCGCCTTACGATCAACGCCTGGTCGACGATTATCGCCGCCGGCTTGCCGAAACCGAATTGTTCGAGAGTGTGACCGTTGAGCCGGTGGCGGGGGTCGATCCCGATGGATCGCTGCCGATGACAGTGAGCACTGTCGAATCCAAGCATCGCACCATCGGCGGCACGCTCAGCTATTCGACCGATGTTGGGCCCGGCACCACGATCTTCTGGGAACATCGAAATGCCTTTTCGCAGGGCGAAAGGCTGCGGGTCGAGCTCGATCTCTCGCCGGTGCGGCAGGTTTTCGACACGCTGCTGCGCAAACCGGCCTTTCGTCGCATCGACCAGTCTTTGCTCCTGCAGGCAACGGCCACGCACGAGGACGACGATGCGTTCGAGGAGAGATCGCTGCGCTTCTTCGGCGGTCTCGAGCGCGAGCAGAGCGAGAACTGGACCTTGCTTGCCGGCGGCGAACTCGAGTTTGCGGAAATCACCGATTTCGCCAACGGCTATGAAAAATATGTCATCGTCGGCCTGCCGCTCGGCGCACGCTACGACGGCACCGACGATCTGCTCGATCCGAGCGAAGGCAGCCGCCTCAATTTGATTGCCACGCCCACCGTCGTCACCTTCGAAGAAACGCACAGCTATCTGGCACTCGATACCATCGGATCGACCTATTTCTCGCCGTTCGAGGGTGATCGCGTGATCTTCGCGATGCGGGGCCGGCTCGGCTCGATTGTCGGTACCGGTCCGAACAACGTGCCGGCCAACCGGCGTTTCTATGCCGGCGGGGGCGGCTCGGTGCGCGGCTACGAGGCGCGTTCGATCGGCCCGCTCGCCTCGAACAACGATCCGCTCGGCGGCAACTCGGTCTGGGAAATCGGCGTCGAAGCGCGCATTAAACTGACCGACGATATCGGCATCGTGCCGTTCCTTGATGCCGGCCAGATCGGTCGCGGCTCGATGCCGCCCTTTTCAGAGACGCCGCAGGTCGCCGCCGGCCTCGGCTTCCGCTACTACACGAATTTCGGCCCGATCCGCTTCGACATCGCTTTTCCGCTCAACCCGCGCAAGAGCGACGACAATTTTCAGTTCTATGTCAGCGTCGGGCAGGCCTTCTGATGCGGATCCTGCGTATCGCCGCGTTGGCGGTCGGCATCCTGTTGGCGCTGGTGGCAGGGGCGGCGGTCGCGCTCGACACAGCCGCCGGCAAGCGCCTCCTCCTCGCGCAGCTCTCATCCTGGCTCGCCGAAGACAGGGTGACGCTCGAAACCCGGGGCGTCGAAGGTAGTATCTGGGACCGGTTCACGATCGATGCCATTGTTTTGTCGGACGAGAGCGGCACGTTCGCGACGATCGACCGACTGGTCTTCGACTGGCGGCCTTCGCGTTTGTTCGCCGGCGAACTCGCGATCGAGACACTCGGCGCCGAGCGGGTCGTACTCGATCGCCTGCCGCCGATCCCCACGGCGAGCGAACCAGCGCCGGAACAGGAGCCCTTGCTCCCGGAACCGCCGCTCGATATCCGGATCGACCGGTTCGGCATCGAAACATTGCATCTGGGCGAGGCACTCGCCGGTACGTCGGCCGTGCTCGCGATCGGAGGCAACGGTGTGATCTCGGCGCCGGCTTTGTTGCAGCTTCATCTCGATGCGCAACGGCTTGATGGCGTAGCCGCGACCGCCAAGCTCGACATCGAATTCGATGCCGATGCGAACCGGCTGCGGCTCGACGGCCGGCTGATCGAACCCGAGGGCGGGCTGATCGCGCAGGCGCTCGGGCTTGAGGATGCGCCGGCCCTGACCGCAACGCTCGCCGGCGATGGCCCGATCGACAACTGGCAGGGCGATGTCGCATTCGAAGGCGGCGTGGATCTCGGTGCGATGCTCGACATGACGATCGACGGTTCGCGGCCCTGGCGCATCGCACTCTCGGGCGATGTGGCGCTCGGCGCATTGCTGCCCGATGAGTGGCGCTTTCTCGCAAGCCCGGCCATGCAACTCGATGCGGCGGTTGCGCTCGGCGCCGACGGCACCGCCGTAATAGAGCGCTTCACCGCCACGAGCGATGCGATGGCGGCCGAGCTCAGCGGCTCGATCGCCGCGGGTCCGGGCCTGGCGCACGAACTTGCCCTCGATTTCGAGCTCGAAACCCGCAGTGCTGCCGCCTGGCAGACTGTTCTCGCGCCGGCCTCGTTTCAGGCGGCGCGGATCGAAGCCGAGATCGGCGGCACGCTCGCGGCACCGCAGATCCGGACTATCGTGCGGATCGAAGAACCTTCCTTCGAGGGCGAGCGCGCAACCGCCCTCGGATTGCACGGCACGGTCGATGTCGAACCCGAGCGCATCCGTTTCGACCTGACCGGTCGGCTGTTCGATTTCATCCCGAGCGATGCGGCGATCGCGGCGAGCGCGTCGGGCGAACCGATCCTGCGCGCCGCCGGCAGCTGGGATCGGGTCGGTGGCGGTATCGCCCTCGATCGCGCTTTGCTCGATGTCGGCACCGTGCGCCTCACCGCCGACGGCAGTATCGACCTCGATCCGCTTGCCGCGGACTTTGCGCTCGACGGCAATCTGCGCGATCTTGCAGCGCTGGCACCGATGACCGGTCTCGATCTCGCTGGCCGCGCCACGCTCGAGGGTCATGTCACGGCCGATGCATCGGGTCTCGCCGGCATCGTGACACTCGATGGCCAGGCGCTCGCCTTCGGCGATCCGATGCTGGACGGGCTGATCGGCGGCAATGTCGCGCTTGCGGCGACGCTGGCGATGGCGCCGGACGGGCCGGAGAAAGGCGTGCTCGATATTTCCGATCTCGCGCTCGATGCACCGGGGCTCTCGCTCGAGGGCAGCGCGGCGCTCGATCTCGACCGCGCGACGATCGATGGTGCGTATCGCCTGCGCCTGCCGCGCCTCGCGCTCATCGATCCTTCGCTCGCCGGTGCGCTCGATGCGAGCGGCACGATTATTGGCGCGTTCGACGATCCGGCGATCGCCGCCACCGCCGATGTGACCGGGCTTGCACTTGATGGCACGGCGCTCGGCCGCTACCGCATCGAGGCCGCGATCGACCATCCGCTGACCGCGCCGGCGGCGCGCATCGCGGCCACGGGCAATTCGCCGGCCGGGCCGCTCGATCTGCGCCTGACCGCGACGCCGCGCGACAACGGCATCGAACTCGCGCCGCTGCGCCTCGCGATCGGCAATCACACGCGCCTTGACGGCAGCGCAATCTGGCGCAGCGACCGCGCCATCGCCGAAGGCGGGCTCGATCTGCGCATCGACACGCTCGCACCGTACGGCGCCCTCGTCGATGCCACGCTCGCCGGCGCGCTTGAGGGTCGGATCGACCTCACCGGCGCCGAGGGCGGTCAGCACATCGCCGTCGACGCCACGCTCGCAGCGCCCGCGTTCAACGATATCGCCGCCGATCGCGCCACGTTGGATGCGACAGTCACGCTCGGCGCCGGCG
>JBBDWX010000186.1:0-21735 GCA_040902665.1 Dongiaceae bacterium | reverse complement strand
ATCTCGCTCCGGCAGCGGCCGAGCGGGCCATTCTCTCGACCTCGACGAGTTGCAGCCTGACGCTGAAATCGAAGTACGCGGCGTATCTCGACATGTTCGACGAGAAGCCGACCCGCGTGGCAACTGCAATCTCCGACATCTGCGGGTATATGCTCGATCGCCATGGCGACGAGCTCGCGCAGAGATTTCAGCCGGTCAGGAGGCGCATCCTCTATCACGGCCCCTGCCAGTTGCGCGGCCATCGGCTCGGTCTGCCTGCCGCCGAATTGTTGGCGAAGATCCCCGGTCTTGAGCTGATCCTTTCGCAGGCCGATTGCTGTGGCGTTGCCGGCACTTATGGATACGACCGCAACAAGCGCCCGATTGCCGATCGGGTCGGCAGAACGCTGTTGGAGCAGATCGAACTGGCGAAACCCGATATGATTGTCTGCGACAGCGAGACATGCCGCTGGAGCATCGCAAAGGCGACCGGATTGGAGTGCGTTCATCCCGTCGAAGTTTTATGGACAGCCCTCGCCCCGCCGGAATCTGACCGCCCCTAGGCACTCGTTGCACGAACCGGATACATGGCCCGCTGAAATGATCCGAGGCAGCGCTATTTTGGAGCGACGAGGGCCTGCATGCGTTCGCTCTTGGCGGGCAGCTCGGCATCCAGGACCCATGATAGGCTACCGAGGTCGGGATTTCGCAGATGCGGAAACGGCCGTGTTGCGACATCCACTCCCAAAAACCCGGCTACGAGATTCCACGCGTTGCTGTCGCGGGTCACGTCGAGAATCAACAGCGCGTCAGGCCGGCCTGTGAAATACCTCCGAACTGAATCCACATGTCTTCGATAGACATCGAGATAGTGAGCTCGATCGAACTCGACACTGCCATAGCATGCTGCCCGGATACGATGTCGCAATGATGCTCTCGCCGATGGCGGTTGTGGGCGCGCATAGAGACGTTGAACGCTGTCAACCCAATCTGCTTCGTCGCGCACGGTCAGTACGAACTTTGATCCCGGATGGCTGCGATCGAGTTCGCGGAAAAAACATGGCGTCGGAAGGTCCGTATAGCAACGGAACGGCGCAGTTCGCGCCGTCGAAAAATCGCCACCGAGCCAGTGCAATGCAAGATCGCGATAGCACAAAGGATAATGGACTGCGCTCATGCCCATAAGCACCGCGGCTGCGTGCAGGCTCGTGGTGCCTGTGCGTGAAAGACCGAGGCCGAACAGTTTTGCGCCTTGCCGTCCTGCGTGCCAGCTGCCGGGCGGGCTCGGGCGATTTGCGCGTTCAGCGCCATCGCTATCGATCATCGACTCGCTGTCCCCTCCTTGCTGTTATAGAATAGCGAACCATGCAGCCTACACACGAGCCGGGCGAACCGGAAAGCAGGCTTTCCTCAACTCGGCCGCCCGGACTGCGGACGGCGGTCATCATTCACAATTTCTTGCGACCGCAAAACCTGCCGCGCATCGTATCGGCCTGTCTTCAAGCCAGGCATTGCCCTGACGTGTTTGTTATCGACAACGCGCTCGACGATTCGCTGGCCGCGCCCCTGCGAGCCGCTACCGCCGCGATTGCGGATGCCGGCGCACGCCTGACTTATCGTGCGAACTTCATGAATCGTGGATCTGGCGATCGCTATTCGGTCGCGGCTGACCTTGATCACGAGGCTATAGTAAGCATTGACGACGATTTATTTCTGACGCCCGCGCAACTCGATGCGCTGCTGGACCGGTATTTGTGCGACACCAGCCGGATTCACGGGGTCTGGGGCGAGCGTCTCGAGACACGCGATGGCCGACCGTTTATGATAAATGCGATCTTTGGACGGGAGGTCGAAGTTGACATCCTGAACCGTGCTTATGCCTTCACGCCGGCGCAGGCGCGCCAGGCCTGCGAGCTGCTGGATCAATTGGGTTACAAGGACTGGATGGCACTGGGACCGGGGTCCGATATGATCCTCAGCTTCAGTGGCGAGCGACGTCCGCTCGTGCACGACGTTGGCAGGCTTCAGTCCTGCGAGACATCGGGCCACCAGGCATCGCAACCTGGCGTCGTGAAGACTTCCAAAGGCGTCGATTCGAACTTCTTCACCGGCTGATGAAAATGAGACCACGCCCGACCGGCTGAGATCGGGTCGTGCTCGCAATACCGTGCTCCCGATTCGTTCATCGAGCTAAGTTGCATTGGAAGGGCACGTCCGGATGTGCGGAATTGCAGGATCTTGGTGGCGCGATAGCGACATCGGCGTCACCGTCGCCAGGCGGGTCGTGACCCAGATGGCCGAATCGCTGAGACATCGCGGACCCGACGCAGCCGGCATCTGGATCGATGCCGCAGTGGGCCTCGCGCTGGGGCATCGTCGTCTGGCGGTGCTCGATCCGTCTCCGGCCGGTGTCCAGCCGATGACATCGGACTCCGGCCGCTACGTCATTGTCTATAATGGCGAAATCTACAATCATTTCGTGCTAAGGCGGCGCCTTGAGGCCGAGCGCCAGGCGCCATCGTGGCGCGGCAGCAGTGACACCGAAACACTGCTCGCCTGTATCGAAGCGTGGGGCGTCGAGAGTACCCTCTCCCGCATCTTCGGCATGTTTGCTTTCGGGCTGTGGGACGGTTTCAAGCGGACGTTGGTCCTCGCTCGCGACCCGATGGGCGAGAAGCCGCTCTGCTACGCACGGGTTGGCCGGACCGTCCTGTTTGCGTCCGAGCTGCAGGCGCTGCGACAGCATCCAGAATTCGATCAGGAAATAGATCGCGGCGCCGTGGCGCTGTTGCTCAAGGACAATTGCATTCCGGCGCCGTATACGGTTCACGCCCATGCCCGCAAGCTGCTGCCGGGAACATTTTTGCGTATCCGTTTCGAGGATGAAACGCTGGAGCAGCCGACGACATATTGGTCCCTCAAGGCGGTTGCGGAGGCAGGTCAGAACGCGCCATTCGATATCGACGAAACTGACGCTACATCGACCTTTGAAATGCTCCTGGCCAACGTCGTGCGCTCACAGATGATCAGTGACGTACCGCTGGGCGCGTTCCTTTCCGGGGGCATCGACTCTTCTGCGGTTGTGGCCATGATGCAGTCGATGTCCACGCGTCCGGTGCGAACCTACACGATCGGGTTTCGTGAACCGGCATTTGACGAAGCGCGCCATGCCGAATCGGTCGCACGGCATCTCGGAACGGATCACCATACGCTGTACGTCACAGACACTGATGCTCTCGATGTCGCCTCCAATTTGGGCCGGACTTTCGATGAGCCGTTCGGCGGGGTGTCTCAAATTCCGACGATCCTGGTGTCAAGATTGGCCCGGAGCGAGGTCACGGTTGCCCTCACTGGCGATGGCGGAGACGAACTGTTCGGTGGCTACGAACGCTATGTCAAAATTCGTATCTGGAAACGCCAGCAGGAATTTGCTCGGCAGCGAATGGGACCGGGCGGCCATCTGGTGTGGAACGAGCAAGAAACGTCTGGCGAGCGGCATTCTCCGGCCGCGGATGATTTTTTTCTGTCGCGCGTCCGCAAATGGCCCAACGCCCACACGATCGTCAGGGGCACGACCGATACCGCAGCACTTCTCGATCGGCCAACGGGATGGCCGGCATTGACTTCGCCAGAGCTGCGAATGATGTCGGTCGATGCGATGACGTACCTTCCGGACAATGTGCTTGTGAAGGTCGACCGCAGCGCCATGTCCGTCTCGCTCGAGACGCGGGCGCCGTTTCTCGATCGGCGAGTTGTCGAACATGTCTGGCGTCTTCCGCTTTCGATGAAGATTCGTCGAGGCGTTGGCAAGCATATTGTACGGAGCGTGCTGCGCCGTCATGTTCCAACAAACCTCACTGATCGGCCGAAACAGGGCTTTGGTGTTCCAATCGATGACTGGCTGCGCGGGGGATTGAGGAGCTGGGCCGAAGATTTGTTGGCCGAGCGGCGGCTGGTCGCGGACGGGGTTTTCGAAGCGGCGATCGTTCGTCGTCTATGGTGCGCGCATCTGAGCGGCCGTCGCCAGCTCGGTAATCGGCTTTGGCCCGTGATCATGTTTCAGGCTTGGCGCGACCACCAGTAAGCGAGTTCACTTGACCGGCCCACACAGAGTGGTCCATCTGAATTCGCTTCGTATCGAGTCCATCGGCTGACCAATCGTCGCCGGTGGCGCATATTGCCGATGTGGTAAAACGCGCCACATGCGATGATGCGACCTGATCAAGAAACAGGGTGAGCCTTCCTTGCCCTTTGCGGCGGCCTTAAGATCGCCATATCCAAATCGGAATCCAGACGGGGCATGAATGGCAAAAAAACCGGAAATGGAAACGCGCTTCGAGCGCGGCTTGTTCGCTTCGCGCTGGCTGATGGCGCCGATGTATCTTGGACTTATCGTGGCGCTGGCAATGCTCGCGATCGTTCTGGTGCGCGAACTGATTTACTATGTGCCCCAGGTATTCAGCATGAGCGCCGAGGACGTGATCCTCACGGTCCTGACGCTGGTCGATCTGACATTGGCGGGCAACCTGCTGCTGATCGTCCTCTTCTCGGGCTACGAGAATTTCGTGTCCAAGCTGGATATCGGCGAGACGGAAGATCGCCCTTCCTGGATGGGAACGGTCGATTTCTCCGGCCTCAAGATGAAACTGATTGCATCGATCGTGGCGATTTCGGCGATCGACCTGCTCAAGCGCTTCATGCAGATCGGCGATGCCCGACCCGATGAGCCGTTCAGCGAACCGCATCTGTTCTGGCTGGTGACGATCCATCTCACATTCGTCGTGTCGGGCGTACTGCTGGCGCTGATGGATTGGCTTTCAGCCCGGACCTCCAGACACTGAAACCTGCGGCGGGCGCGTCTTTGTTGTTGGACACAAACCCTATCGGAGAACAAACGATGATCGACCGACGCAATGCGATGCAGGGCATGGTTCTTGCGATGGCTGCCCTGACCTTGCCGGCAGGCGGGGCCGAGGCAGCAACTGCGATCGACGAGGCGACAGCGCTGGCGGCGCTCGATCCCTGGGCCGATGCCCTGTTCTCGGGCGATCCGGCCACCATCGAGAAGGTGCTTGCGCCCGAGTACCAGATCCTGCGATCCGACGGCACGGGCTACAACAAGGCCCAATACATGAACGTATTGCCCAAGCAGGCCATGCGTTCGCGGTTCAACGGTATTGTTGCTACCGGCAATGAGCGTCTGATGGTCCTTCGCTATGTGATCGAAACCAACCAGACGATCGAGGGTCAGGTCGTTCAGGCGGTTTCGCCGCGCCTCTCTGTTTTCCGCAGCGAAGGCGAGGGCTGGCTGCTGGTCGCACACGCGAACTTCGCAAAGCTCGGTTAGCGACGGGTCGTCGACCGGGCCGCTTCAGGGCGTGCCGGGTGCGCCGGTCACACCGGCACGGTTGCCTCGAGGGCATCGACGGCGGCGCGCAGTTTCGGCATTCGATCCTGCATGAACCATTCGAATTGCGGGTCGTCCGCCGGCGGCGGCTGCTCGTGCACCAGCGGGCTCCAGTTGATTTCCCACACCGCGATGCGACCGTTCGCGATCGCATAATCGATCCGGCCGACGCCGAGCTTTGCGATCCCGGCGGTGCGACGGAGTGCTTCGATATGTGCGTCGTCCGCGGCAAAGGCGCGTTCCTCCGCGACCAGCGCCGCAATGTCGTGCGCCGGTGCCAGTTCCGCAAGCTGAGGTTCGCGCACGATCCAGTCGCGGCCGACATGCATACGCCAATGGAAAATCTGCGCGCCGACGACATAGGCGGTGTAACGGCGATAGAGCCCGTCGGCGCCTTTCGTATCGCAAAACTCGACGATCAGCAGATGCTCGGGGTCGCGGCCCCGGTATATCCAGTTTTCGATCGCGGCTTCGAACTGCTCGCGGTTGTGAATCATTCCGCCAAAGGGCCCGTCGCGATCGTTGATCCCGCGCGCAAAAAGAGGATAGCGCATCGATTCGCGCCGCTCGTCGCCGCGCCAGATGTCGAACCCGTTGATGCCTTCGGCTCTCAGCCGGCGCAGCAGCGCGAAGCGCCGCAGCGCGCGGACCGGATGATTGAACAGACGGGGGCGGGCCTGTGTCCCGGCCAGGGCGTCCCAGAGCTTGGCGCTGCGAACCAGGGTGGGTCCGGTGAGCCGCGGTATATCCGCAAAGATCACCGGCCCCGGCGCGATGCGGGCACCAGCCAGGGCATCGGCATAGGCGACCGGCGTCAGGCGTCCGCGCCGTCTCGCCTCTTCGAGTATCGGCCCGAGCGCCATGCCGTTCCCGGCGACGGTTTGTGGAACCCAGAGATAGCCAATCATGCCCCGATCCTGTTCGGCCGCAATGGTAACAGATTCCGGCCGAACGGACCTTGTGCCCGTCGCGATATCGCCAAATCGGGTCGGGCGCCATCTCGTTGCGGCGCTTGCCCTTTGGGCCGGGCGACGCCTAATAGTGCGGATCGAGCCAGCCATTTTGCGGGAGGAACGATGCGCCGGACATTTGCGCGCGGCCTGTGGGCCCTGATGATCGTCACCGGAATGTCGTTTGCGGTGCTGCCGGCGTTGGCGGCCGAAGCCGGCCATGTCCTTCGTCTCACGGGCACGGTCGAGGTTCTGCGCACTGGCGGGGCCGTCGCCCTCACGAGCGGCAGCCCGTTGCAGACCGGCGATCGCATCCGCACCGGCACGGACTCGTGCGTGCAGATCGAGCTCGAGGGCGGGGCCGTCCTCACGCTCGGTGCAGAAAGCGAACTCCTCGTTCCCACACAGGCGGCTCGCTCGATCGATATCGTGGATTTGCTGCTCGGCATCGTTCGCGCGAGCCTGCCGGAAGGCGCCGGCAGCGGGTTCCTTGTGCGGGGCCGTACGGCGGTGGCCTCGGTAAGATCGACCGAATGGATTGTCGAAACTTCGCCGGAGAATACCGCCGTGTTCGCGATCGAGGGCAACGTGCAGGTCATCGGGACAGGTGGATCGGTGACGCTGGGGCCGGGCGAGGGCACCGATGTGCCGGCGGCCTCGGCGCCGTCACCCCCCAAGCCGTGGGGTGCCGCCCGCAGCGCCGACGTTCTCGTCCGTACCGCGGCGCCGTGACCGGACATCGACGGTGATACGCGCGTGAAAGCGCATGCGGCCGGCGCGACAACGCCCTTTATTTTGCCCGGTCTTGTTTGCCCGGTCCTGTTTGATAGGTTTCCCGCGGTGTTCGGGGAAACAGGGGGCAGGATCATGAACGAACGAAAATTCAATATCGTGGGGCTGCTCGGATTCGCGGCCTCGGGCATGTGCTTCGCGGGGGTCGGATTGCGAACCGCGGACATGTTGACCGTAATCGGCAGCGTTATCTGGATTGCGGCATGCATCGTCTGGCTGGTACCGCTGGTCTGTCGGCCGAAAACCTAAGCAAAACCAGGGGACATCCGCAGTTCTCGGCCACCCCGGCCGCATGCTAGATTGCTGGCCGTGCGGCTTGGATTTTCCGGAAGGCGCGTGTCATGCAGACGATCTTCGTCATGATGAAATGCGACGCGGGCGCGGCATACGAGGTGGCCGCGGAGGCAATCGATACGATCGAGGAAGTGGCCGAGGTCTATTCGATCTCCGGACAATACGATCTGCTGGCCAAATTCCACCTGCCGGACGATCTGGATATCGGGCGGTTCGTGACCGGGCGGGTTCAGACGCTAAAGCGGGTCCGGGATACGTTCACGATCATGGCGTTCAATGCCTTTACCTGAGGCCCCGGGCAAACAATTGTCCCGGCCGCTGTTCCATCCTCTAGCCACATTTCGATCACTGGATGTACGAACAGTCTGCAATCACATACCTGCAGCGTCGCGTCGTCACTCATGGCGCTGATTGTGCAGCACGTTACAATCCGAGATAGGCGCTGCGGATATCCGGATCGTCGCGCAATGTTGCGGCGGCACCTTCCTTCTTGATCCGGCCACTCTCGATCACATAGGCGCCGTCGGCAATGGCAAGCGTCGTGCGCACGTCCTGCTCGGCGATCAGGATGGTCATGCCGTCGTCGCGTAGATGCCGCACCGTATCGAAGATCATCCGCGCCATCTGCGGGGCGAGACCGAGCGTCGGCTCGTCGAGCAGCAGAAGTCGCGGCTTTGCCATCAGCCCGCGCCCGACGGCCAGCATCTGCTGTTCGCCGCCGGAGAGCGAGCCGGCCGCCTGCGCGCGCCGTTCGTCGAGCCGTGGAAAGAGCGCAAAGACGCGCGCCGTCGATGCGGCTGCTTCCGTCCGTGCGGATGCCGCCCACGCGCCGAGCCGCAGATTGTCGGCAACCGAGAGATAGGGGAACACCTGCCGTCCTTCCGGCACCAGCGCGAGCCCTGCCGCGACACGGCGATGCGAGGGCGAGCGAGTGATGTCTGACCCGTCAAAACGGATGGTGCCGGCGTCCGGTGCGACCAAACCGGCGAGTACGCGCATCAGCGTCGTCTTGCCGGCGCCATTTGCACCGATCAGCGCGGTGATCGAGCCTGCCGGCACGGCGAGCGAGAGACCGCGCAGGATCGTAATCGCGCCATAGCCGGCTGTGATTTTCTCGACGGTGAGAAGCGGTTCGTTCATGCGGCGGGCTGCCCGAGATAGGCTTCCTGAACCAGCGGGCTGGCGGCAATCTCATCGGGCGTGCCTTCGGCGATCTTCAGCCCGTGATGCAGCACGACGATGCGGCGGCCCAGTTCCATCAGCGCCGTCATGACATGCTCGATGATGAGGATCGTCAGCGCATGATCCTTGTGCAGACGACGGATCATGTCGCGCGCCGCGGCGACCTCGGTCGGCGTCAGCCCGGCCATGACTTCGTCGAGCAGCAGAAGGCGCGGTCGGGTCGCGAGTGCCCGCGCGATCTCGAGCCGCTTCTGTCCCGCGAGCGTCAATGCGCCGGCCGGCAGATCGGCCTCCGCGGCAAGTCCGACTTCCTCAAGGATGCGCGTCGCATCGATCTGGGCGGCCGCCAGCGTTTCGTCGGTGCCGGTGCCGAACAAAGCGCCGATCATTACGTTCTCGCGCACCGTCATCGAGCGGAACGGCCGCACGATCTGGAAGGTGCGCGCGATGCCGCGCCGGTTGATCGCATCGGGCCGCAGGCCCGCGATGTTCCGTCCGTCGAACAGGATGCGGCCGCTGCCCGGCTTCTGATGGCCGGCGATCAGGCTGAACAAGGTGGTCTTGCCGGCGCCATTCGCACCCATGATGCCGACGATCTCGCCCGCCGCGACCAACAGGCTCACATCGTCGAGCGCCTTCAGTCCGCCGAACCGGATCCCGACATGCTCGAGGACGAGCAGCGTCATGCGGGGTGCTCCCTCGGGCGCTCCCGTGAGCGGCCATCGGATCCGTGGCGCTTGCGGCTGAGGCGGCCATGCAACCCGTCCGGCACGAACAGCACGAAGCCGATCAGCGCCAGGCCGAGAATGATGAGATAGAGCTCGGGCGCGTTGACCCAGAGCAGTTCCTGCAGCACGACCAGCAGCAGCGCACCGAGGATCGGGCCGGGCGCATCGTCGCTGCCACCGATCATCGCCATCACGACGATGGTGAAGGAGACCACCGGGTTGAACGCCTGGAACGGCTCGAAATAGGCGGTGCGCAACGCCATCGTGCCGCCGACGATGCCGGGAATGAAGGCCGAGGCGGCGAAGGCGAAGAGCTTGAACCGCACGACCGGCACGCCGAGCGTCTCGGCCGCTTCCTCGTTTTCGCGGATCGCCCGCAGACCCGCGCCGAAGCGCGAGCGACGGACGAGATAGGTTGCGAGGGTCGCGACGAGCGCCAGCGCCAGCATGATCCAGTAGAGCGTTTCGAGCGAGGGTGCCCCCATCAGCAGGCGGCCAAACTTGCCGAGTTTCGCTTCGATGTCGATGACGACAAATTTCATCAGCTCGGCGAGGCCATAAGTGAGGATCACGAAATAGGGGCCGCGCACGCGCAACACCGGCCAGCCGAGCAGCAGCGCAGCGACGGCCGCAGCGAATCCGGCGGCGGGCAGGCTGATCCAGAGCGGCCATTGCTGCCAGGTCAGCACGGTCAGATAACCGCCGAGTCCGTAGAACATCGCATGGCCGAGCGAGATGTAGCCGGTCATACCCGAGAGCAGCACCCAGCTCTGCGCCAGTGCGATCCAGGAGAGGAGCGCCAGTCCGACGCCGAGATAATAGGTGCCGGCGAGGAACGGCAGCAGCGCCATCGCCGCTGCTGCCGCGAAATAGATTGCGAGGCTCGATGCGCGCGGGCCTGTCATCGCGCGATTCGTCGGCCGCCAAGCAGACCCTGCGGCCGGATCACAAGTATGAGGATGAACACGCCGTAAATCAGGATCGACCGGTAATTGGTCGAGGTGAGGGCAACGCCGTAGGTTTCGAGGATGCCGAGCAACAGTCCGGCGATCAGCCCGCCGCCGAGATTGCCGAGCCCGCCGAGAATGATCACGACGAAGGCGGTGATCGTATAGGGGAAGCCCATGAACGGCGTGATCTGCCCCAGCATGCTGACCAGCCCGCCGGCGAGGCCGGCAAGGCCGAAGCCGAGCGCGAAGCTGGTCCGCTGTATCTTCTCGACGTCGATGCCGACGATCTGTGTCGCCTCGCGATTCTGGATCAGCGCCTTGATCGCAAGCCCCAGCAAGTTGAAGCGCAGGAAAAGGACGATCGCAAGCGCGACGGAGGCAGCGATGATCAACGTCGCGAGCCGGTCGGTCGCCATGCCGAGATCGCCGATCCGGATGATCGAATCGAGATAAGGCAGCGCGCGCGGCGTCGCGGTGAAGAGGGCTGCCGCCACATTCTGCAATACGATCGACAGGCCGAAAAACAAGAGCAGCGAATTGGATTCGATCCGTTCGGCCAGCCGCGGATTTCGCAGCAGGCCGCGAAAGAGGCCGCGATAGATCGCAAGACCGGCGGCAGCCGTTAGCAGCACGATGAATGGCAGCGCGACGAGCGGGGGAATGTCGGCCAGCGTGAAGGCCCAGAAGGCCGCGAACGCCCCCAGCATGACGAATTCGCCATGCGCTATATTGAGGAGGCGCATCGTGCCATAGACGAGATTGAGCCCGAGCGCGGTCAGCCCGTAGAGCGCGCCGGTGACGAGGGCCGCGAACAGCAACTGGGTCGAGAGCAGGTCGGCCATGGCTGATCCCGGAGCTGATCCTGGTCTTCAAACGGGAACCGGCGCACCCTCCGTTGGCGGGCGGTGCGCCGGTGTCGCGTTGAAGATCCGCTGTCGCGTTACTGTGGCCAGGCTTCCTTCGGCTGGTAGGGCGCCGTGGCGACCGATTCCGGCCAAACCAGATGTGCCTCGCCGCCCTGGAACTGCAGGAACGAAGTCGGCGTGGTGGCATTCGACACGCCCTCGAACTTCACCGGGCCGTTGATCGTGTCGAACGTGTCGAGGGCGATTACCTCACGCAGCCGGTCATGATCGAGGCCGGCGACGGCAACCGCCTGCTGCAGGATCTCGCAGGACATATAGGCGAGCGCCGAATCGAGATAGTCGGGCGTCGTGCCGTATTTCTCGACATAGGCATCGAAGAACGGCCGCGCGCGCGCCCATTCGGTTTTGTAGGGCGACCAGTGACCGATGGTCACGACGCCGTCGAGCGAAGGCCCGAACATGCCGGCGAAGAAATCGATGGTCGGCCCCACCAGAACGAAATGGAACGGTGCATTCACACCGACCTCGCGCGCCTGGTTCATGTAGAGCACCGAATCGCTCGGGTAAGAGAGCGCAACGATCGCATCGGGCGCCGCGGTCCGGATGCCCGACAGCATCGCCGTCATGTCCTGAACGTCCGGCGGATACTCGTCGTTGACCAGGATCGCGATGCCGGCCGCTTCGAGCGCCGGAACCAGGAACTGTTTGATCTCAAGCGAAAAGGGCAGCTGGTTGGCGATCAGCGCGACGCTGGTGACGCCCTGGCTCTGCATCATCGCGACCAGCTCCACGGCCATGAGGTCGGGAATGGCGGAGGTCGGGAACCAGATATTGCCGGGGTTGATGTCACGAAGCTGCACCGAGGCGGCCGAGTTGCCGACCATCGGGAAACCGTGCTTCTCGACCACGCCGGCAACCGCGAAGTGATGCGGTGTGCCCCAGGGTGCGAGCAGCAGGTCGACCTGGTCTTCGGTAATGAGTTTTTCGTAGATGCGGACCGCTTCGCTCGGGTCGGAGCGGTCGTCGTACATCACGAATTCGATCATGCGCAGCTCGCCGGCCACATCGAGCCCGCCCGCCGCGTTGACCTGGTCGCGCCAGAGTTCGTAGGCGTTGAGCTGCGAGGGCGCCGCCGCCGCGAACAGGCCGGTCTGCGCCAGCGAGAAACCGATACGGACGGGTTCCGCCGCCTGCGCGCCGATCGCGAGCGCGAAACCTGTAATCGCAACGAGCCCTGCCAAGAGCCTCTTCATTGTCGTGCCTCCCTAGTGAGACTTTATCCAGACCAGCGCCGGGTTGACCCAGGGCCCATCCGGTTCGCCGCCGGCATAAGACGCCGAAAAATGGTCCCGTCCGGCAAGGACCAATCTTGTCGCATCGCCGCCACGGGCACGCAAGGCCTCCTCCATGGCGGCTGCCTGGCGTATCAGATGCGGAAAGTCGCAGTCGCCATGGGCCAGAAAGAAGGGCGGGGGTTCGCCTTCGATGTTGAACAACGGGCTCGCGGGCAGGTCGTTGTCGGCAGGTCCGAGGAAACGCGGGCGCTGTGCCAGGCCGGAATCCGGCCCGAAATCATAGACCCCGGAAATCGGCAGACAGCCGCGTACGATATCGGCCGGCAGATCGTAGCCCGCCTGCCAGTCGCGGCGCACAGCGAGCAGGGACGCGTAGTGGCCACCCGCGGAATGGCCACCCAGAAATAACCGCCGGGAATCGATGCCGTACTCGCCGGCATTTTCGTAAACGGCGGCAAGCGCACCGGCGCAGTTCTCGAGCCCGAGCGGATAGAGATGTTGCGGGGCAAGTCTGTAGCCGATCGAGGCGAAGCCGACGCCGTTCTCGTTGAATGCCGGCGCCATGAACGCCATCCATTCCTTGTAGCCGTTGGTCCAGCCGCCGCCATGCATGAAGGCGAGCAACGAGCCGTCGGGATCGGCCGCGGGGCAGATCAGGATCGACTGATAGGGATCGTCGCCATAGGAAAGTTCTTCACCGACCACGCCCTCGCCGCGGCGCATAACCTCGTCGTGATATCGCTGCGCGTTTTCCGAGAACGGTTCCTGCGGCGGATACTCGTCAGGGCGCATCCGCATCCTCCGCAGGCAGCATCGCATCGAGCACGCGTTCCGGCGTCATCGGCAAACGCCGCAGCCGTGCCCCCGTCGCGTCGGCAATTGCATTGGCAATTGCGGCCGGCGTGGGCACCAGACCGATTTCGCCAACGCCCTTGGCGCCGAAGGGACCATCCGGCTCCGGCGCCTCGACAATCGCCGTCTTCATCGTGTGTGGCACGTCGCGCGCGGTCGGCACCTTGTAATCCATCAAGGTCGGATTGACGATGCGGCCCTGGTCGAACACGACCTCTTCGGTCAAGGCGAAGCCGAGCCCCTGCACAAAGCCGCCATCCATCTGACCCTCGACCGAGGCGGGGTTGATCGCGCGACCGACATCGACCGCGCTCCATGCCTTGATCACCTCGGATTTGCCGGTGACCTCGTCGATTTCGATCTCGACGGCCTGCGCTGCAAAACTGTAAACGCCGATCTGGCGAAACGGCATGCCCGTTGCGACCGCGCGTTTGGGATCGACAGCCGGTCGGTCGAACACCCATGAATGATGGCCGATGATCGGTCCGCCCCGCCGCCAATGCGCCTGCAGCGAGACGACGAACAGAGGCAACTGCTTGTCGGGAACGCCCTTGATGCCGACGAACCCGCCAGGTCGAAGCTCCAGATCGGCCGCGGCGCATTCCAGCATGTCGGCGGCAAGTTCCTTGATCTGCGTTTCCACTTCGGCCGCTGCCATGGCTACGGAACGTCCGGTCGTGAAGGTGACGCGGCTTGCCGTCGTGCCCCAGTTATAGGGCGAGCCGTCGGTGTCCGGGCTCGCGACCGCGACGCGGTCGAGCGGCACCTTGAGCGCTTCGGCGCAGATCTGCGCCAGCACCGTATCGGAACCCTGGCCGATATCGACCGCGCCGGTATTGAGTACGACCGTGCCGTCCTCAAGCAGGCGCACGATCGCGCCGGTGCCGAGAAGCCCGCTGATATGCGCGCCGGCGGCGATGCCGAAACCGCGGCGCTTGCCCGCTGTCGCAACCGCCCGGTGCCGGTTCTTCCAGTCCGACATATCGCGCAAGCGCTCGAGGCATTCGACGAATCCGTTCGAAGCGAGTTTCTGGCCGAGGAACCACGGGCCTTCGCCGCGCAGTGCGTTCTTCAGGCGGATCTCGATCGGATCGATGCCGAGCTGGGACGCGATCTCGTCGATCTGCGTTTCGCCGGCAAACTGCATCTGCGGATTGCCGAAGCCGCGGAATGCGCCGGAGCGGATCTTGTTGGTGTAGACCAACCTGCCATGTGCGCGGGCATGCGGGATCGCATAGGGTCCGCGGCTCATCAGCATGCTGTAGCCGAGCACGCCGGGGCTGTCGTCGCCATAGGCGCCACCGTCGAGAATCACCTCGGTGTCGCGTGCGACGAGTGTGCCGTCCTTCCTTGCGCCCGTTCGCATGCGGATCTTGAACGGATGGCGCACCCGCACCGTCTCGAAATCCTCCTCGCGGCTGAGGATCAGTTTGACCGGCCGGCGCGTGACGATGGCGAGCTGCACCACCAGCGGCTGGACATGCGCCTCCATCTTGTTGCCGAAGCCGCCGCCGATACGCGGCGTCAGCGAACGCAGCTTCGACATCGGCAACTTCAGCGATTCGCAGACATTGGCCTGCACGCGGAAGACCGACTGGTTCGCCGACCAGAGCGTGACGCGCCCGGCATCGTCGATCTCGGCCAGCGCGCCGCAGGGCTCGATCGCGACATGAGCCTGCGCCGGCGTTTCGAACTCGCCCTCGACGACGATATCGGCCTCGGCAAAACCTTTCTCGATGTCGCCTTCGGACAGCGTCGTTTCCGACAGCACATTGCCGTAGCGGACCGCGTCATAAACCATGAAGTAATTGGCGAGATCCTCGTGCACGAGGGCCGCATTCCCGGCCAGCGCGTCTTCAGGCGTGACGATCGCCGGCAGCTCCTCATACTCGATCTCGATGAGCTGCGCGGCCCTTCGCGCAATCGCTTCGTTGTCGGCGGCGACGACCGCGACCGGCTCGCCGATATAGCGCACCTTCTCCTGCGCGATCGGCGGCTCGTCCTTGACGAAGGCGCCCATACGCCCGTCCGGAAAATCCGCGCCGGTCTGCACGGCATGGACGCCGGGCACGGCGCGAGCCGCCGTCGTATTGTAGGAAAGAATCCGCGCATGCGCATGCGGGCTGCCGAGGATCGCGGCATGCAGCATGTTCGGGCGCGCCAGATCGGCGATGTATTTTGCAGCACCGGTCAGCTTCTCGCGCGTTTCGAGGCGGCTGATGCTGCGACCGACGCTCGCCGAGGATACGCCGTCGTCCATCTATCGTTCCTCTGCCGCTGCGGCGAGCAGTACGGCGTCGACGATCATGCGATATCCCGAGCAGCGGCACAGATTGCCGGAAATGCCGGTCTGAATTTCGGCGGCGCTGGGATGCGGATTGGCCTGCAGCAACGCTTCCGCAGCGATCACCATGCCCGAGGTGCAGAAGCCGCATTGCACGGCGCCGGTCGCTTCGAGTGCCAACTGGATGCGGCCGAGCGCGCCGTCGATGGCCATGCCTTCGATCGTGACGATCTCGCTGTCCGCACAGTTGGCGGTGAGCGTGAGGCAGCCGCGCACCGGCCGTCCATCGACGCTGATCGTGCAGGCGCCGCACACACCCTGGTTGCAGCCGCGCTTGGCACCAGTCAGTGCGAGCCGCTCGCGCAAGGTCTCGAGCAGCGTTTCGCCGGCCGGTACGGTGACGCTGCGTGCCGTGCCGTTGACCGTCAGCGCGATCTCGATATTGGCGTTCACCGCTGCGCCCCGTGTTTGTGGACCGCGCGGCGATAGGCATCCTCGACCATGCGCGGGATGACGCGGCGACGATAATCGGCCGACGCGCGCACGTCGTCGACCGGGTCCGAGATCCACGCCAGCGCTCGTCCGAGGGCCGCCGCGTCGAGATCGTCGAGCGGTCGGCCGACCAGCTTTTCCTCGAACTGCGGCAGACGGAGCGGGGCCGGACCGCTGCCGCCGACTGCCACCTGCAAATGCGTGCAGCGCCCGTTTTCCGCGCCGAGCAGGAGTGCGACGGATACGATCGCGAAATCTCCGGCGACACGCGCCAGCTTGCGATAGACGCCGACCGATCCGGCCGGCGTTCGCGGGATCAGCACGGCTATGACCATCTCGCCCGGTTTGAGTGCGGTTTCGTACCAGCCGGTGAAGAAGTCGCGGGCTGCGATGTGCCGCTCGCCGGCGATACCGGCTGCGACAATCTCGGCGTTGAGCGCGACCAGTGCTGCGGGATAGTCCGCCGCCGGATCGGCCAGTGCGATCGAACCGCCGATCGTGCCCATGTTGCGCACGACGGGATTGGCGATGCGGCTGGCGGCACGGCGCAGGATCGATCGGCCGCCGGCGAGGCGCATGTCGGATGCCGTTTCGCAATGCCGCGTCATGGCCCCGATGCTGAGGACGCCGCCCGCCGTCTCTGAAATGCCGGCGAGCCGGGCAATGCCGGCGAGGCTGACGAGACCGGTCGGTTCGACCAGCCTTGCGTTCATCATCGCAACCAGCGAGGCCCCCCCGGCCAGCGGTCGCGAATCGGGATCGTCGGCCAACAGGCGAAGCGCCTCGCTCGTTTCCGTCGGGCGATGGAAATCCATGACGCCTCAGGCCTCCACCGCTGCGGTTTCGAGCGCAGCGCGCATCCGTTCGGCGAACTCGCGGCCGAGTTTTTCGCCCTGCTTGCGCAGCATGCCGAAACCGAACTTGCCAAGCCGGCCGGTGAGCGCGACGTCGGAGGCGTAGGCTATCGACGTGCCGCCTTCGATCGGCGTCAGCGCCAGCAGATTGTCGGCGGTCAGAAGGCTCGCCTTGCTGCCTTCCTCGCCGCGCGTCTTCGAGACGATGCGATGCGGCGGATCCTGTTCGACGATCTCGACCTCGACATTAAAGCGCGTCTTGATCGGGCCGAGCGACATGCGGACGATTGCGCGATATCGAAGCGGATCGAGCGTCTCGATCGATTCGCAGCCGGGCACGCAAGGCATCATGCGTGCGGGATCGGTGATGAAGGCCCAGACCCGCTCAGGCGGTGCCGCTACGATGAACGAATCCTCGATCTTCATGCCGGCCGGACGTCGTCGCTCAACGCGCTTCGCGAGCGACGATCATGTTCTCGTCGACCAGCCGGCCCTTATCGACCACAACCTCGTTGTCGAGTTGGATCGTGCAATCGCGCATCGGCACGTCGTAATGGCCGCGCGTCGTGCGTTTGCCGCCGCCTTGCGAATTGGGGCCGGTCGAAAACAGGAAATTACCGGGAAAGGTGCGCGCGGCGGCGCGGTGGCGTTCCGGATTCTCGCCATAGAGCCCAAGACCGTACCAGCGCGCCTGGGGATTCATGCCCCAGCCCAAATGCGACACCGCGAACGGGTCGCGATCGTCCGGGCCGGTCGCATTGTCGGTCAGCCAGTCGCGCATCAGCTTTGCATCGAGCCCGCCTTCGATCTTGGTGACGAAACCGTCGCGGATCTCGAGGCGCACCTCGTCCTGCACATAGCGGCAGAACGGCAGGATCACGATGTCGCCGGGCTGGAACACGACAATGCCGTTGGCCGAACCCTCGTTCGGAAAGGTATGGATATGGCCGCCGCCCCAATGGTCGAACCGGCCGGGCTCGTCCGCATAGCCCCACTGGGTCATCACCGGATATTCGCCGCAGCGATAGGTCAGATCGGTGCCGGCATCGGAGATGACCCGCACCTCGCGCGTCTTTTCGTACTTCCGGTGTGCGTAGAGCATCGCCTCCTTGAGACCCTTCGGCGCCATCAGCATCTCGAGATCGTCCGGCGCATCGATGATCATCAGCACGCGTACGCCCGCATCCATGACCTCCTTCAGCCATTTCGAGAATAGCGGGACGTGGAAGATGACGATCAGGTCGGCGGCGCGGGCCGCCTCGAGCGTGCCCTTGCATTTTCCGACAGTCGGTACGCCGACCTTGGTCCATGACGGCATCGAATTGACGCACATCTCGTAGACATCGGCACCGAGTTCGTCCGCCGCGGCGAAGGCGGCCTGGATATATTCGCGCCTTGTGCCGAGATCGCTGACGCAGAGCAGGGTTTCGCCGCGTTTCACCTTGCACAGCTCGAATTCGCGCCGGTACAGCGTTGCCAGCCGGGCCGGATTGAGCTCCTGCGGTGTAATTGCGGCGTGGTTCATGGCATCGGGCCTCCGGGGTCGCTAGACTGTCGGGCGCCATGGAAGGAGCGGGGCCGGGCTTTGTCAACCGGCGCCGCCGCAGAAGCAAGGGATGGCTCCGCATGACCGGATCGGGTCGCGAAATCGTCGTACCGGCGGGCGAGGGGCGCTGCCGTCGACTGGCCCGCGGCGCCACTTTGAGCGTGGTCAACACACACGGGACCCAGGTCGTCGATACATGGGCCTTTGCGGTGGCCGGCGATGCCGGCGGCATTCCCGGCGGCGTTCCCGAATTCATGTCGATGGAACATTGCCGCGAGGTTCTGAAGCGGATCGTCTTCGAACCCGGCGACATCCTGATCACCAACCGCTACCGGCCCATCCTCACTGTCCTCGCCGACACATCGCCGGGCGGGCACGATACGCTGATCGCCGCCTGCAGCGAGGCCATGTACATCCAGGCCGGCCGGCCGCCGGGCCATCGCAACTGCTCGGACAATTTGCGCGACGCCCTTGCCGCCGAGAAGGTCGCGCTGCCCTTCACGCCGAGCCCGTGGAACCTGTTCATGATCGCCGCGGTGATCGACGGGCACGCGATCGACTATCGCCGGCCGGTTTCGCGGCCGGGCGATTGCGTCACCGTGCGGGCGGAGATGGACTGCCTGGTCGTGGTCTCGGCCTGCCCGGACGATGTCTATCCGACGAATGGAGGCGACGGCACGCCGCGCGATGTGCTGCTTCGGCTTGGGGGCTGACGCGCTCAGGCAATCCGGCAGGAGACCACACCGCGTTTTTCCAGAAAGCGCTGGTGATATTCTTCGGCACGCCAGAAGGTTTCAGCCGGTACGATCTGGGTCACGATCGGTCGGCCGTAGCGACCGGATTTTTCCAGTCGCGCCTTCGATTCTATGGCAGCCTTCTTCTGCTCCGGCGAGTGGTAGAAGATCGCCGACCGGTATTGGTCGCCAAAATTCGGCCCCTGCCGGTTGAGCCGGGTCGGGTCGTGCGCGCCCCAGAACACATCGAGAAGTGTGTCGTAGGAAACCCGGATCGGATCGAATTCGAACTCGACGACCTCGGCGTGGCCGGTATTCTCCCGGCAGACCTGTTGGTAGGTCGGGTGGTCTGTACGACCGCCAGCATAGCCGACAAAGGCCTCGGCGACGCCCTCGACCTGCCGGAAGGTGGCCTCGATGCCCCAGAAACAGCCGGCGCCGAAAGTGGCTTTGTCTATTGCCGATCTCCTGCAGTGCGGATTTGCGCCGGACCCGGCGCACATGGGAAGAATCTAGGCGCCGATCCGACTATTTTCCAGTTCGTCACAAGATGGGACAGGCATGGCTGAAGGACCGCAACGCCCTATGAATCTACCGCGTGCCGACAAGGCGACGATGGCCCGCATCCGGGATTACATGGCAGAGGCCCGCGATCTGCCGCAGACGCCGGTGCGTCTGCGCTATCTGGTGCTGTCGCAGCCGCGAACCGGCGGTACCTTCCTCTGCGAAGCGCTCGAGCGCTCGGGCGCAGCCGGCGTCCCGGCGGAGTATCTCAATCCGGCCGCCCGCATGGCCCTGTCCAGGCGTTTCGGCGCGGTGCGGGGAATGTCGCTCCCCCGCCTGATGGAGGAGTTGCACCGTCGCCGCACCACATCGAACGGGGTCTTTGGCCTGCATCTGCATCTCGAACAGTTGCGCAAGCCGCTGCAGACCGAGCAACGGATCGTTGAATGGCTCGGTACGTTCGATCGGATCATATTTCTGTATCGGCGCGACAAGTTGGCGCAGGCGGTTTCGCTTGATCGCGCCCTGCAGACTTCCAGATGGTTTCAAAGCGCCGGAACCGAATCGAGCTCTGCACCTGTCGAGATGCGGCCGGCCGGTCTGGCGGGTCATATCATGCGGCTCTTCGAGCAGGAGGCGGTCCTCAGGGAACATGTCCATGCGATCGGGCGGCCCGTGCTCGAACTCGACTACGAATCGCTCGACAATGATTTCATGGCGGTCTGGCCGAAAGTCACGGCTTTTCTGGGCATCTTGCCGGTGCCGGCCGATGCGGTCCTTCCCGAACTGCAGCGCATGCGCGATGCCGCCAGCGAGAAGATTGCCGAACAATTCGCTGCGGCACTGCGGGACAGCGATCTGTTGCGGACACCGTCATGAGTGATTCGGAAAGAATTGCATCGCGGCGTGCGGCCGCCAATGCCGAACCGATCGAGTTTCATTTCGATTTTGTCTCGCCCTATGGCTGCCTCGGCGGTTTCGGCATCGAGCAGGTTGCCGCGCGGCACGGGCGCGCAGTGCGATGGCACCCCATGCTGCTCGGCGTCACGGTGATCAAGATCATGGGTCAGCGACCGGTGCCGGAAATCCCGCTCAAGGGCGCCTATGCGGCACACGATCTGCAGCGATTTTTCCGTCTGGTCGGCTTGCCGTGGAACCCGGCCAACGACAGCCGCATCGATCCGCTGCCCGGCTTGCGCGCTTTCGTCTGGCTCGATGCGCGTGACCAGGCGGCCGCAAAATCGCTGGCGCAGCGCATCTACCGGGCGCATTGGTGCGAGGGGCGCGACATGTCGACCTCGGACGCAATCGCCGGCGAAGCCGCCGCGATCGGTCTCGATCGTGCGGCCGTCGACGCGGCCATGCGCGACGACCGGGTCAAGGGAATGCTGCGCGAACAGGTCGAGGCCTCGATTGCCAAGGGCGTGTTTGGATGTCCGACCTTCATCGTCGACGGCGAGATGTTCTGGGGCGCCGACCGGCTCGAACAGGTCGAGCGCTGGATCGCAGGCGGGGGCTGGTAGGGTGCTTCGCCCTCTCGCGCCTGATTGCCTGCCGATCTAGAATGGGCACAACGGGCTGGCGAATGAAATGCCCGTGGCAGGAACAACGACATTGACGGAAACAGCGGAACCATTGCCGGCCATAGCGATCGACACAGCGAGCGTAGCCTCCTTCCGGCGCGACGGCGCGGTCTGCCTGCGCGGTCTGTTCCGCGACTGGGTTGCGACGCTGGCCGACGGCATCGCGCGCAACATGGAAGCGCCCTCCGGCGACGTCAAAATCTATGACGGCGGCGAGGGCCGGTTCTTTGGCGACTACTGTAACTGGCAGCGGATTCCGGAATACCGGCGGTTCATTTTCGAATCGCCGGCCGCGCGCGTCGCGCAGATCCTGATGGGTTCGCGGACGGTGCGTCTTTTTCACGAGCATGTGCTGATCAAGGAACCGGGCGCCGACGTGCCGACGCCATGGCATCAGGATCAGCCCTATTACTGCGTCGACGGTGCGCAGTCCTGCTCGATCT